>JAIQGD010000043.1 GCA_020072765.1 Terriglobia bacterium | reverse complement strand
TGGTGCCCGGGGTGGGGGTCGAACCCACACGACGCGTGAGCGTCAGGGGATTTTAAGTCCCCCGCGTATGCCATTCCGCCACCCGGGCGCGGTTCGTGCAAGCCTATCCTACTGAATCACTTGCTGCAATGTCTGCACTGCGCTGGCGACTTGCTCTATAACCTGGGTATCAGTCGTGGTGTCGGTCGGACTCTGTGTCGGAGCGTCCCGCCGCTGCACGGCGCCAAGAGTGTGCTTCGGAGCCGGATGGGAATACCGCACCGTCATGGCTATGGTCCTGTAGGATCGGCTGCCACCGGAGTTTCCCCGTGTCCGCTCATCTCCAGTTAAATACACCTCAGCTCAGAAGCTCAGATCGCGGCCGCGGCGTCCCGATGAATTTCCAGCAACTTCTTTAGCGACTGATCCGCCGGCCGGCGGCCGAGGCCGCATTCCGTAGCTACTCCCGTCGGGCCCGAGAAATGCCGTTTGAACGCCGCCAGCCGCTGCAGGGTTCCTTCCACGCCATCCGTGTAGTGAACGAGTCCCGCATAGACGGTGCCATTGCCGAATCGGAGATTCTTTAAAGGCGCGAAGTAGGCGTCGTCACTTCGATGTCGTGGCACAGACATTTGCACGTGATTGATCGGGCGCGGCGAAGCCTCCTGCGCCCGGTTGGCCATGGACACGCTGGTGGCCAGGTCGGCGGGCTCCTTGAAGTGCTTGTGGTGAAGATCGCCGTAACACAGGTGCATTCCGACCAGAACCCCCTCGGGAATCGGAGCATTCAGCTCCCGGATGTATCGGAGGAAACGATCCATGGGATCGCCGTTGGGTTTGTACTGCATGGGCGGCGTATCGGGCAGGTAATCGCCATGTTCCAGCGCCACGGTTTCCCAGTTGATATCCCACTGAATGACGAGATCGTCGTGGGGAATGATTTCGCACAGGCGCGCGACGTCGCGCTTCATCACATCGATGTAGGCGTCGACCATCAGGTCCATGTTCCGGGCACTGTTGGTGAACAGGCGGGCGGCGTCGTCCGGAAACGGGAGAGACTGCTGAAACCGCACGCCGCGCGGGATCACACCCTCGTCACGCAGCCGGCAGAACACCTTGTAGGATGCCGCCGCTTCCTTCGGGTAACCCAACGTCTCAATGCGCGACAGTTTCTGCACCCCCGGCTTCACGCCGTACCATTGGCAGGTGTCGTAGCCCGTCGGAAGAAAATCGGGCAATCCTCCTCCTGCCGGAACCACAGGGCGGATCAGTTCCAAGTCCGGATGCGTCGCCCACGTGTTGACCAGCACGAAGTAGATCCAGAAGCGCCGCACGCCAAATTCGCCGTCCGTGAAGCCGATCGCCAGGTCCCCGAGAATCGGGGCAACCGTACGGAACACTTCTTCTGCGCTGTTTCCCGGAACTCCACCTACTAGCAAGACAGGCCTGACCGCTTTCGACATGGGATCGCGCCTCCTCTACCGTGCCGGACCACTCTGAGAGATTTCCGATCACCCACAGGCCAGCTCAATTGGGGCGTATCATACTCGCGTTGAAGTAATCCCGCCAGCCCGGCCGTTGATTTGCCTATCGACACCGGGAATGATTTAATGACCCCCACTTGGGGATGGTGTCGGAGATGGCTGACATTGAAATTCCGGTATTAATCGTTGGCGGGAGTATGGTCGGCCTATCCACGGCGCTGCTCCTCGGCCACCATGGCATCCGCGCGCTCGCCGTGGAGCACCACCGCGGCACCGCGATTCATCCGCGAGCGGCTCAGATCAGCCAGCGCACCATGGAAATTCTTCGCGAAGTGGGTGTCGAACAAATCGTCCGGCGAAAATCCGACGAGCAATTCGTTCAGGACGGCGCGATCCTGGCGGTCGAGTCACTCACCGGCAAGGAAATCCAGCGCTACATCCCCAACCTGAACGAGGGCGTTACCGACGTCAGCCCCTGCAGGCGCTGCTTCATCTCGCAAAGCCTGCTCGAACCGCTCCTCAAGACGCGGGCGCAAGAACTCGGGGCGGAGCTTCTGTTCGGAACCGAGATGGTCTCCTTCGAGCAAGACGCAGACGGAGTGACGGCCATCCTCCGCGACCGGGACACCGGCAAGAACGCTACGGTACGCGCGCAATACATGGTCGCAGCCGACGGCGCCCGCAGCGGCGTCCGCCAGCGCTTGGGTATTCGCATGGAAGGCCACGGCACCTTTTCCAAGAGCATAACCATCTATTTCCGAGCGAACGTCGAACCGTTAATGCGCGGCCGGAATATGACGGTCATTTACGTCTTCAACCCCGTCCTGCGCGGCTTCTTTCGCATCGAAAAGCCATTCCAGTCGGGCTTTCTCGCCGTCAATATCGCAAACGATTCCGGTCATCCCGTGACGGATGTATCGACGGGTTTGACGGAGCAGCGCGCCTTGGAATTCGTTCGCGCCGCTCTCGGCACACACGATATCCCCATCACTATTGAAAATGTGATGCACTGGGACTCCGCCGCCGATGTGGCCGAGCGATTCCGCATGGGCCGCATCCTGATTGCGGGAGATGCCGCGCACATCATGCCGCCCAACGGCGGGTTCGGTGGAAATACAGGCGTGCAGGATGCGCACAACCTCGCGTGGAAGCTGGCACTGGTGCTGAAGGGACTCGCGCACCCGGAACTGCTTTCCACATACGAACCGGAGCGACGGCCGGCCTCCGCATTCACCGTCGAGCAAGCCTACACGCGCTACGTCGTGCGCGTTGCGCCGGACCTTCCGGCGGATGAACATCAGCCGCTGGCGAACGACCTGAACATTGAAATGGGATACGTCTATCATTCGTCGGCCGTGATTCCGGAGGACCCGCAAGATCGCCGCATGCACGAAAACCCGCGGGAATCCAAGGGACGCCCGGGAACGCGCGCTCCGCACGTTTGGCTGAAACGGGACGGGCAGGAAATCTCCACACTCGACCTATTCGGCACAACCTTCACCCTGCTTGCCCGCGCAGAATCACATGCGTGGTGCGAGAGTGCCCGCTTGGCAGCGAAGAATGCGAGAACGGATCTTGCTATTTATCGCGTGGGTGCCGATGGGCTGACCGACCCTTCGGAAAGTTTTGCTCCGGCTTATGGAATTGCTCCGACCGGCGCCGTACTGGTCCGCCCGGATGGCTTTGTTGCATGGCGGGCGATGAACGGCGAAGCCGCCTCCGCCGAGCAGCTCGAAAGCGTCATCGCGAGACTCCTGTCCAGGTAGCCTCAAATCGGCGCGGCGCAGGACGGCAACTCTCGCGGCAGCCACAACCGGGCGAGGACGCCCGAGCGTATGCCATTCCGCCAGCCGGGCGCGTTCGCCAAATGAACGTTTCAAACTAGCGACTGCAACCTGCACGGGGGAGAAGTTGCCACGGCGAGGTTGGGCTCAGCCGGCGTTGGGCCCCGGGGATCTCTGCCTCTCCTGAAGACAATAGAGGACCAGCTCCACGCGCGTCGAAACGCCGACCTTCTCAAAAACACGGAAGAGGTAGTTGCGCACGGTATGCTCGCTCAGGCCGAGCTGCACGGCGATCTCGCGATTCGTCAGCCCGTCGGCCACCAGGTGCACGACGTCGGCCTCGCGCTTCGACAGCAGGCTGATGCCGCGGCCCTCCCGCAACCGTACCGGCGGCACGCGGCTCAACACCTCGAGCACGTAGCCCAGATGCTCGCTGCTGGCCCACACTTGTCCGGCGTGCACCGCGTGGATACATTTTCCCAGCGTCTTCAGAGGCTCATCGCGAAACACCCCGCCGCGCGCTCCGCACCGAAACGCGTCGAACACCAGATCGCGCTCGCGCGAGTCCAGCAACAGGATGGCGCGCGTTCTTGACTCCAGCGCGTGCAACTCGCGCAGGAGCCGGTATCCCTCGAACGGGCCTTCCTGGAGATGCGCGCTGATGACCGCCACGTCCGGCGCCCGCTCCTTCAACAACGCAAGCGCCTCGCGCAAACCTACCGTGGAAGCGATTACGGAGACACCATGGCGCCGTGGCCGCAACGCGCTCGCGACCAACTGGCAATTCATCTCATTCGCTTCCGCGATGAGAATGTTAACAACCGGGCTCCGCCACTGCTGCCCGCTATGCATCGTGCACCTCGGCAGCTACGGAGCTGAAAGGGTGCGCCATTTTAGGCACGACGGGCCCGCCCTGACAAGAACAAAGTAACTATATTTACTAACATCCAAAATACCGTACTAGGCGAATGTCCCGTCCTGGCGCAACCTCTGGATGCTCGCTCTCCTGCCGCAAATCGATCCTCCGGCACCGGGCACAGAGTCTTGTCGATTCTCGACAGCTCCACACTTGCTGCCAGAGGTTGCCCTAGCCCGCCCGTTGTCGTCCTTCTCAGGGCCAGGCATCGAACGCATCGCCATGTCCGCCCGCTATCCGGCTGTCTAACATGCAGATAACCACCGGGTGTCACCCTGGACATTCCGTCAATCACTCCCCCGCGCAACGCCACGGCGCTCGTTCCAGCTCATGGTCCCCGCGCATGCCCGCCAGAATAGGTACATTTGTACCTATCGCATGCGGGACAATTGTCCTGCCAAGCCACCAGGGTGTTTCTTCTCCGTCGTCCGGAATATCTGGACTACCCTAGCCCCAGCCTCCGGTCCGGCGAAAATCCCTGCCACCTCCCGCATCCGGACTCGGCAACAACGCCCCCTCTCTCCAGAAACGTTCGGCCACTTGCGCGGAATTCTCAAGCGGCATAACTTAATCCGCGTTGCGCCGGAAACAGATTCGCCCGAGGGTCAGCCATGGATTCGCACACAGCCCATGCGGGGCACCACAACACTACTGGCCCACCGAAAGATCTGCGCGCCGCGGTTCGCTATGCGCTCGAAGCGCGCGTGGTTTTCAGTTGGACGGATGAACAGGGCGTGGCACAAAAGGGTCTTGGGTGGACACGCGATATCAGCCCCAAAGGCGTCTACGTGGTGGCGATCGGCTGCCCGCCCCGCAGCGCGACCGTCTCACTCAGCGTTCAGCTTCCGGTCACGGACCCGCAATCCCGAGCCATGAGTCTTGAGACCCGGGGCCGCGTGCTGCGCGTGGATATCCGGCGCGAGGGCGGCTGGAGCGGCTTTTCGGTGGAGCACGAACGCGTGAGCCTGTGCGCCAGCTGAGCGCCCGCACCGCGCTGGGCCGCAACGGCGGCCGGTACAAAACAGATTCGCGGGACTAGCCTTCCCCGCAAGAGACCGAGTGGCCCAATCCGGGCCTTCCGCAGGGCCGGAGGACCAGGCCACGCCCCAGCACGTGCCGAGCATGTTCCGGCGGGACGCGACGCGCGATTCCCCAGCACGGCTACGCGGTGCGCGCAGGGGCGTGGCTGCCCACTACAAAACGAAACAGCGGCGTCTGCTAATGCACGCCCTCCTTTTCGGATTGGCCACTCGGAACAGATTCTCCCTGCGCGTCACGTTCCCACTTTTCCGCACACACGCGCGCGACAGATCCAACCATGATGCGCAAATTCTGATTTGGTTTGGGTCGAGACATCGCACGCGTATGGGACGCGGCGCACTGAGAAATGCTAGGCCTTCGAGAGGACCGGGGTCCGCGCGCGCTTCTTGGAAGCGGGGCGCTTGAGCCACTTCTCGAATTCGCGGACGTCGGTCAGAATCGCCTGCGCTCCAAACTTGGTGAGCAGGGCGCGCCGCTCGCGGCGTCCATGCACGCCCGGCGGCAGAATGCCGACAAAGGGAATGCCGGCGGCCTGGGATGCGATGGCGTCGTCCACGTTGTCCCCCAGGTAAATCGCCATCGAGGGGTCGCGGCCGTTGAGAATCTTCAGCAAACCTTCCGGGTCGGGCTTGGGGCGCTCGACATCTTCCACCGTGACGATGTGGCGGAAGAACTCGCGCACGCGGCAGCGGTCCAGCGTGTAGTCGGTTTCCCTGCGGACGCGGCCGGTGAACAGCGCCAGATCGGCGCGGCTCGCCAGGCGGCGCAAGCTCGTGCGCGGAAGCAGCCATTTCTCGCGATCGACGTTTCCCTTCCCGTTAGTGCCCCAGTACAGCTCCATGAACTTGCTCTTCACTTCGTCATATCCGGCCGTGCCGCCGAGCGAGCGGACCCAGGCGGTCGAGAGCTTCCAATCATCATTGAAGCCCGACTGATTTTTCCAGCGGTGCAATTCCTTGCGCGTGGCGCTCTTCCCGGTGAAGAAGCGGACGGTATCGAGCGTGGTGCGGTGAAACGACCCCTGCACGTCCACCAGAACACCGTCTACGTCGAAAATAATCACTTGGGGATGGGATTTCATGGATGGTTTGAATGTGCGCACAAGAATTCGATGCTGCCGGGAGCGGTCAGGAATGAGGTTCGTCCGTTTCACCGGAGGCATGCGAAGCAGTGGCGTCCGTCGATTCGGCCACCGTGTCCGCGGATTCGGAATCCAGTTCGAGACTTTCGGAGGACCACGCCTCTCCGGGAGCGACGGCAGGGAGCGCGGGCTCTGGCTGCGGCGACGACAATGCCGCGGTGGCGGGCGCGGCAGCCGGGGACGCGGCGACGGATTCAGTTGGCGCAACTGCTGGCCCGATTATTTCCAGCCGCTTGCCCAGAACGTCGGCGAGCAAATCCACGATCATTCTCGCGCCGGTTCCGTCGGTGTCCTTCGTGGGATTGTAGGCCGTCACTTCGATGGCGGCGAGATGGCTCTGTTGCGCGAACACCTGGAGCGCCTCGCGCACTTCTTCCAGGCGCAAGCCTCCCGCTCCGGGGTTGTCCGTGGCCTGAAACTCCGCGATGACATCGACATCGAGGTGCAGCACGAATTCGTGGCCACTGCCGTGGATGCGTTCGATGGCCGCTTGCGCGGCGGCCGTGGGACCCATGGTCCTGACGTCGTCGGCGAAATAGCGCCGCAGCGGAGAGTCCCGCAGCGCGTCTTCCTCCGCGGGCTCCATGCGATTGACGCCGAACAGCGCGACGTCGGGCTCGCGCACCAGCGGCGGCTCGCTCCAGAAGCGAACCATCTCGGCGGCGCCCCGACCGGTCAAGTGGGCGACCACCATTCCGTCCACGCAGCCTGACGTCGTGGTCGCCGGCGTGTGCAGATCCGCATCACAATCCATGTACACCAGGCTCACGCGGCGGAAGTAGCGGCGGACACCGGCAATCGTTGCCAGCGCCACCGAGCAATCGCCGCTCAGGATCAGCGGCAGCGCGCCGGATTTGACGGCTTGTTCGACGCGAGGCTTCAGAGCTTCGAGCTCCGCAAGAACACTGGGGAGATTGCGGGCGCGGGGGCTTTCCGCGTCGGGCTTGTACAACTGGGGCGGGTCATCGCCGAGATCGGTGACGGCGTAGCCCACGGAGCGGAGCCGCTCCAGCAAACCGGCGGCGCGCAACGCGGCGGGCGCGCCTTCGTGGCCCGGCGCCATCGCCGCCGCACTCGAGGGCGAACCCAGCACGGCGATCTTATTCGCCTGGCGGATGATCTTAACCGCCACTCAGAGGCTCCTTACAGTGGATTGCGGATCGCAAGGCACGGACGGGCTCAACTCACGGCCTGACTTTGCCGGGCAGCCAGCTCCGGCGGCAGGGTGAACCGCACATCCTCGCGAATCAAATCGAGGTCGCGCTGGTTGGTGAATCCGAACGTCGAAAGACGCTGGCTCACCTGCTCGACCAGAACTTCCGGAGCGGAGGCGCCCGCGGTGAGACCCAGAGACGTCACACCCTCCAGCCACGACGCATCAATATCATTGGCATCTTCGATCAGGCGCGCCGCCACGCCCGCACGCTTGGCCACTTCGACCAGGCGGTTGGAATTCGAACTGTTGGCCGACCCGACGACCAGGATCAACTGCACCTCGTGCGTCAGCGCTTCGACCGCTTCCTGCCGGTTCTGCGTGGCGTAACAGATGTCGTCCGAGGCGGGCCCGGCAATCAGCGGAAATCGCTGGCGCAAACGGGCCACAATTTCCTGCGTGTCGTACAGAGACAGCGTGGTCTGAGTGAGGAAGGCGAGGCGCGCCGGATCCGGCACCTCCAGCTTGTCCACTTCCTCGACACTTCCGACGACGACGGTGCGTTCCGGCGCTTCGCCGGACGTCCCGACAATTTCCTGATGGTCGCGATGGCCGATGAGGATCAGCGTGCGGCCCTCGCGCGCGAACTTGAGCGCCTCCAGATGCACCTTGGTGACGAGCGGGCAGGTGGCGTCGATCACGCGCAACTGGCGTTCCTTGGCCTCGGTGCGCACGCGCGGGGGCACTCCGTGGGCGCTGAACACCAGAACCGCGCCGACCGGCACTTCTTCGATGGTCTCGACGAAGATGGCGCCGCGCCGCCGCAACTGCTCGACGACGTAGCGGTTGTGCACAATCTCATGATGGACGTACACCGGGCGGCCGTAAGCCTCCAGCGCCAGATCCACGATGTCCACGGCCCGGACCACGCCGGCGCAGAATCCGCGCGGCCGCACACGCACCAGCGTTTTGGCCCCGTTCTGCGAGTTCTGAATCTGTGTCAGTGTCAATGGCATCTCCACAAACGAGAATATCTTACCTGAAGGCCGTGGTTCTCTGCCAGTTCGTTCGCTACCCGGATGTTCCTGGGCTCGTAAAGTGTAGCGGTTAGAACGGGTCGCTGTCTTGTGTTTTCAACAAGTTAGCTTAATTTCTGTTACCTAGCGTGTAGCGATTAGAAATTGAGCCGCGACGCATCCGCTCCCAAGATTCAGCATCATCTCCACACCAAGGCTGGCATGGTATGGAGCGGTTTTCAAGGGTGTTGTTGGTGTAAACAATTTCGACGAGGGTTTTTTGCAGTGAGATGGACGATCATGCGCGGCGGATTGTTCCGGGTCCAAGAACGGCAAGACTCGCCGCAGAGGCGCTGAGGACGCAGAGAAACCCGGCGGGACGCAGCAAGCACTCCCCTGTGGCGGACTGCGCGCCGCGAACTATTGACCGTTAATTCCGGGAAGCAGCACTCGTGTCCTGAGTCAGAGATTCCTGACATAAGTCTCAGCGAGAACCACGCGACGAGGAGACGGATGATCGTTGGCTATGTGGAGGAAGGAAAAGCAGATCCCTTCCCGCAAAACCACGCGGGACGCAAACATCGCGCACACTGTCCGCAAACAGCGCGGCCGGGTTCGGGATGACAGATCAGGTTGGTTTTGCGGTGAACTTCTGGCTCAGGACACTAGTTCATTGCGCCAACAGGAATTAGATACAGCGGCAATTGATCGGCCGGCAGTGAAATCGCCTCTTGAACTTTAAGGTCATCAAATGCGCCCACTGGCACACATCCCAGGCCAAGAGCCACCGCCTGGAGGAGCAAGTTCTGGGCCGCGTGTCCAGCCTCCAGATGGACGTAGCGGGGACTTCGAGCTTCACCGTATTTTGCGGCTAGCCGCCTGTAACTCCCCGCGATCACAAAGACGACAGAAGCAGCCAGAACCGGTTCCTGCTCCCAGGCTGCCCGGTACAACGAAGTCCTGAGATCCTGCGTGGAGTGTGCTTCCAACTGGTGAACTTCTGGAACATAACGATAAACGCCCGCGGCGGTCGCCACGTAGATTTCGAGGCCATACAACGCCCCCGCCGACGGCGCCGATCGAAGTCCCTCCGGGCTGGTGAGGCCCTGAGCCGCCCACAGAAGCTGTGAGATCTGTTCTTCGGTGACCATTCGCTTCGAGAATTGCCGCACGGATCGCCGGCGAGAAAGACATTCCTCTAGTGACACGTTGCCGGCGCGCGTGGGCGGGGGAAGGACGATGTTCGAGGCTTGCAATGTTCGCATGTGTTCGCTCCGGGATCGAGGCTCGAGGCCCGTTCGATGCGCTGATGCCTCGAATCCCGGTCCAGCTGAGAAATAGCCGAAGTGGGGGCCTTCCTAATATGACTCGTGTCACTTACGAGCGTGACGGACCTCACAGCGTTGGAGTGGCACTTGGAATAGAAGATTTACGAGCCGCCGACACATCACGGCTGCCTCGGGCGGCGCTTGCACTCCGGGACAAGGCCCTGGTTCCCTCCACCCGTCGAGAAGGACGCTGAAATGGAAGCGAACTGGCAAATGGTCCAAGCAATCGGACTCTGGGTAGTGGCCATCGTTGGCGCTATCAACGTGTGGTACTTCTGGAGTTACCTGTCGACGGCGCGCGACCAAGCCAAGGCCGCGTTCAGGCAGGCCGAAGGACTGCTGAAGCCTGTCGTCGTGGTGGCTAGTACGACGACGCTTCCTGTGGACTCAGCCGCACCGGTCACGGGAGATATCCCCGCGGAGGTTTATGGAGACTTCGTGCGGTTGATCAATATCGGAAATGGCCCGGCGCTGGACCTTCATTGGAATTATCAGCGCGTGCACGAAAGCGTGCACGGAAAATGCGCCTACTTGGCTCCCGCCTGTGAATTCGTGATGAAGATCCCCGTGGAAGTGGGCACAGGAGAGAAAAGTATCCACGTCGAATACAAGAGCTTCGACGATGTCTCCTACATTTCTGACACCGTACTTCGTGACCGCGTGATCGAGAGGAGCACGGTGCGCGAGGCGTAGGGAGATCTCCATTCCTTCGGACGCCTGGCAGTTTGTTGAAAAAGCTGTCTTCCGTGTTATTTCGAGCCAACCGCTGGCATTTTTGCCAGAACCCAAGAAGACAGCAGATCCCTTCCCGCAACACCGTCCGGGACGCAAACACCGCGCACCACCGTCCGCAAAAAGCGCGGCCGGGTTCGGGTCCGATTTCAGGACCCCGGTGGAGTCCATCGGACTCCCGAAACCGGAGATGACAGTTGTCCATTCTTCAACAGGCCGTTAGCGGCGCACGGCCCAACCCAGGCATCATCACGCCATCTGAAATCCGAAGTTGAAGCACGTGAGCAGCCGCATAAGCGGCGGCAAGCCGCCGCACTCCAAGGGTAACGGTCTCGGCCAGAGAAGGACTCTGTTGCAAGAGTCTCAGCTTTGACGCCGCCGGAGACTCGTCCGAGGCACAGTACGTGTGAAGAGATTACAGTTGACCAAACTGCACGCTGGTTCGGATGGCAGACTACAGGCCGCCACAGACGATGAACTCGGGTTCGAGAATGGCGCGGATCACATCCCGGCGGGAAATGATGCCGACCAGGGCGTCGTCGTTGGTCACGGGGACACGGACGATGCGATTCTCGTCCAGATGCTTCATCACCTCCTCCAGCGGAGCATCCACTTTCACCGCGATGGGAGGGCCGGTCATGACGTCGGAAGCGGAGAGGTTCTCGAGCCGCTTGCCTTGCAGGACCGCGTGAACGATATCCGATTCGGTGATGACACCCACCACGCGGCCATCGGGCGCGACCACGGGCATTCCCGTGAATTCATTGGCCACCAACTGGCTGGCGACGTCCCGCAAGGAAGCACGGGGAGTCGCGGCGATGACAGGTCTCTGCATGACGTCCTGGGCGGTCAGGGAGGTTTTGCTGGGCGCGCGTTGTACAGCTGTCGATTTTTCGGTCATTTTCCTGGCTCCTTTCTGAAGTGTTTGAGCAGGTCGCCGGCTTTCGCTACCGGGGCGGGAAAGGGGCGATCGAAGTCCGTTGCAAATGTAGAGCTCTGTCGCAGACAGCGCAGTGACGCCGGTCACGTCCTGCGAACATGTCACGGTGGGCGATGCGATTCGACGGCGGACTACAGCCTGGCCAGAAAATCCTTCCACGGGGTCCCCGCGAGCGTCTCCGTCGTCGAATGACCGTAGGCGCGGATAATCATCGCGGCTCTCTCGATTTGCTTGGGGTCATCCGTCTCCACGACATCGACGACATCAAATCGCCCGAGGGTGGCAAAGCTGTGTTTCCAGGCGAGGTCGGGGCAATCGCTTTTGATCTTGGCCGACACGGTTTTGGCCAATTTCTTAAACTCTCGAGGATCTCGAAACGCATCCGGTGAGAACCGGCTCAAGATTACATACGTCGCCATACAACACCTCCCCCAAATTGAATGCAAGCCGGACCAGCACCACAGCAAGGGCCAGCGGCACAGCAAAACACTTTGAGCTCCGGCGGGACTGAAATCCGGAGCCCGCGATTGAAAGGGCTGCGAACTAGGCCCGGGCGGCCGGCACTTGACTCACGGTGGCCATGGGCCGGGATATTTCCGCCAGCATCTTGGCAACCTTGGCGGCGGGCGCGTGCAGCGCAATGTCCGCCTGGGCAATCATTCCCACGCACCGTCCCAGCGTATCCACGACCGGGAGCCTTCGGATGTGCCACTTCTCCATCAACTTCTCGCAATCCTCGAGCGTATTTTCCGGCGCGCAGATGATGGGATTGGGGGTCATCACGTCGGCAACCCTGGTGGTTTCGGCGAGCATCGCGTCGGCGACGACGCTGCAGCATAGATCCCGGTCGGTCACGATGCCCTCCAGCCTTTTCGTGGCGGAATCCGAGACGACCGGCAGCGCTCCGACGCCGCGCAGCCTCATGGTTCTCGCGGCGCTCTGTGCCGTATCCGACGGAACACAAAAGAAAATCTCTTTCGACATAGCTTCTTTGACCAACATGGCGGTACTCCTTCCTTGATTCGCATCGCGCGGCCAACGTCACCGCCGTAACCGTCCCACATCGGAGCAGGCGCTGCAGTGATGCAGGTCACCGTGCTCCGCCGGCCCCGCTCGCGATACCAACAAATCGACAAACAGAGGCAGGGCCGGTGAAATCCTGCTCGCCGGTCATTTCAACCAATGAATTTCCGGAGCATTCCGGCCGTGCGAGGCGGGCCAGGCCTTCGGATGTCCCAGGACGATCGGAGCAACGACGGCGTAGTGTTCCGGCAGTCCCAGCTCCACCTTGGTCGAAGACAAGTTGGCCCACGGACGCGCAAGCCCAATCCAACATGCGCCAATTCCCTCCCCGCGCGCGGCGAACATCAGGTTCTGCGCCGCGAGGCAGCAGTCTTCGTCGGCCTGGGCTTCCGAGGAAGTGGCCAGGACCAGCACGAGGGCCGGGGCGCGATGGAACAACACGTAATGGGGATCTTCGACCGTTTTGCGGAGCGAGGCGACCGGGCCGGTCCGCGGGAAATTCGCCAGCAAATGGCTCTTAGCGCGGTCTCCGAGATCCTCGATGCGCTGGCGATCCAACAGCACCGCAAACGCCCACGGCTGCAGATTCATGGCGCTGGGCGCCAGGACGGCTGCGTGGATGAGGCGTTCGACGCTCGCGCGCTCGACGGGGGCGTCGGTGAACTCGCGTACGGCTCGCCGCTTCTCGATGGCCTCCAGCAGTTCCATGACACGCTCCTGCTGGAGCAGGCTATCGCGGGCGCAGATCCGACGCGGTGATGAGGGTCACGGCCGCGAGTGACAGAACGCACGCCTGCCGCAAGGTGGCGGACTCGAATGGGCCGGCGGAGATGGCTTACGGCAGGCGGGGATGCGTCCGACGCGCGCGTGTTGGGTACGGCCAGGGACCGATTCGGCGTGAGTCCGGGGGATGCGCTTCGGCGTGAATGCCGAACGCGTTCCGGAGTATGATACGCGTTTCATGCGAACGGGACCGATCATCGCGGGCGCGCTTCTCCTGGCCGTGCTGGCCGGGTGTGGCGAGGCGCCTGAAAAAACCGACGCGGAACTGGGCTTGAATGCCCAGCAGGCGAGCGGGCGGCGCGTTTACCAAAGCTATTGCGCCGCCTGCCACAAGGCCTACTCCTCGTCGGGGCTGAAGGGGCCGGGGCTGAAGCGGCTGTTCGGGAAACAGTTTTTGCCCAGCGGATTGCCGGCCAACGACCGCTTCGTCCGACAGAGCATCGTGGGCGGCCGCGGCATGATGCCTCCCCTGGGCGATGCCCTGAGCGAGCAGCAGCTCAGCGACCTGCTCGCCTATTTGCACACGTTGTAAACCGGGGATAATCCAGTTACACGAAGCCAGCGGTTAATTTTGCAAATTACTCTTTTATTGGGGAAAATGGCGCGCCCAAGAGGACGACCCGCGCAATGATACCCAATGAGACCTCGTTAGACTTTACAAAGGTTGTGTTCTGACCGAGAATTCACGTGCTTATTCCACGCAATGGAGTAAAACATGGCGATCGCACAGACCAGCTGCAGATTAGCGGTTCTCGCGTGCTTTCTGGGATCAGGGATTACGTGCACGGTCCAGGGTGCAAACGCCCAGGATCACTGGGTAGCCACGTGGGCGGCATCGCCGCAAACTCCACGATTCGTATTTCCGCGGCTCCCGGCGCCTCCACCATCGTCTGGCGGGGACCACACACAAGGCAATCCGCCTCCGCCGCCAATGTTTCCCCCGCCGCCGACCATTCAGAATCAGACCGTGCGCATGATCGTGCACACGAGCATCGGCGGCCGCCGCGTGCGAGTGCAGCTTTCAAATGCTTTCGGCACGAGTGCGCTACAAGTGGGCGCGGCGCACGTCGCGCTGCATGACAAAGACTCCACAATCGTCCCCGGTTCCGATCGTCCGCTTACGTTCAGTGGAAAGTCATCGTTCACGATCCCGCCCGCCGCGGAAGTGCTCAGCGACCCTGTCGATTTGACCGTGCCCCAGCTGTGCGATCTGGTCATCAGCTTGTACATTCCGGGCGAGGCGACCTCGCCGACGATCCATCTGACGGGCCTGCATACGACGTACATCTCGGAGGCGGGCGACTTCACGGGCGCCGCGTCGATTGCCGGCCCGAAGAGCGTGCAGCTCTGGTATTGGATTTCCGCCGTGGATGTGGAGGCGCCGCAGAGCGCTGGGCTAATCGTTGCGTTTGGAGATTCCATCACCGATGGCGCGACGTCCACGCCAGACACAAATCGCAGTTGGCCGAGCCAATTGGCCGAGCGTCTGGCCGCGAACAAGACCACCGCGAACCTGGCCATCGTCAACGAAGGCATTTCCGGCAATCGCCTGCTCAATGACGGCGCGGGAGTCTCCGCGCTGGCGCGCTTCGATCGCGACGTTCTGAGCCAGCCCGGAGCCAAATGGCTGATCGTGCTCGAAGGAATCAATGACATCGGGATCGGCGGACGCCCTGGCGCGCAACCGCCGGACGCTGTCACCGCGGACGACCTGATCGCAGCGCACAAGCAAATCATCGCGCGCGCCCACCTGCACGGAATCAAAGTGATCGGCGCGACTTTGACACCGTATGTCGGCGCGTCCTACGCAACCGATCAAGGCGAACAGATGCGCGAGGCCGTCAACAATTGGATTCGCACGAGCCACGCCTACGACGCCGTTATCGACTTCGATGTGGCCGTGCAGGATCCCGCGAATCCAAAGCAGATGCGTCCCGCATTCAACATTCGCGATCATCTGCATCCCAACGACGACGGCTATAAGGCCATGGCTGCCGCCGTGGACCTGTCACTTTTCAAAGAGAAGCATTAACACCAGCCGGCATACGATTATCCTTACGCCGGGGATGCCACTGGCTTGGCCGGAGGCTCGGCCCGTTCACGTCGCGCCGAACTCGGCGTACTTGCCGGCACAATTTATTCAGCACCATTCGTGAAGTTCGGGGCCCTTGGGTGCCGCGCCCCGAAGCGCGAACGCAGCGAACATTGCGCGACGCCGCTCTCTCCACCGGCACCCGAGGTGATTTATCAGGAGTTAGCCACAGTGCAAGGTTAGGATATACGTATGCCGTATGGGTTCAGATGGATGGGTTAGAATTTCTTTAGGCCATAGTGCTGCATCAGCATTTCGGTCAACACCTGTTGCGCGATGCTGGCCCCTATCTTCACACCCCCAACCAACATTTTCTCAGCTTTGTCTCCAATCCACTTTGAGACTTTGCTTCCGGCCTTGTTTCCGTCCGTCTGAATAGCTTCCGTGAGTTCCTTCAGATCGCTCGGGGTCATTCCCGCTCTGACAAGGGCAGCATCCAAGGATTTTCGATCACCGGCGATGATAGTCGTTGAGCCAGAGGCATCTACATCCCCAAGGGCGACATTTCCACCAAGGTTATTGATGATTATGTTTTGCGCCTTGGCAGTCTGTTCCGGCTGCAATCGATTCAGATCGGTGTACGAGGTTCCCAGTCCTTCTTTGATTTCGAGAGCCATGCGGAACGTGATATTTCTCACCGTGTCCAACACCTGTACCAAAACGGGCGTAGGAATTTCCTGCCAAGCGGCGTGGCAAACCCACCCTTGCCACAGTGTCTCTGAGTAATAAGCGACTAAATTTGGAGGCCAATTGGAAACGAGAACACCCGGTGTTATGTCAGCGGTAATCAGATCGTTGAGGGCACTTACGGATTGAACGAGATTCGCACTTTCGGCGAAGTGCCTGTGTTTCTCTTCCATGACAGCTGGGATGATGATGTGTTTCTTAGCCCACGCGTTGAACGGTCCTGCGAAAGAACCGTAAGCGTTGGCAACAACCCTTCGATAGGCGGGAATGTCGTTACCTGTTGCAGCGCCTTCATAGCCATCGAGTTCCTGATTGGCCCATTTCTTCAGCTGGTCATCTTTCAGATCGCTGGCGAGGCGGAGACACTTTCGGAGGATGTTGGGCAGCGGGTTTTTGTCGTCTTCGGCGAGTTGAATGATTTCGTCGAGCAGGGCCGTCATGGACTACTTCCTCACAGGAATCTCGACGCGCCTTCCATCCGGCGAAACTTTGAAAATCTTGTGCCACGGTGCCTCGTAGAAGTCACGGACGAACAGGTAGCAGAACCCGCTTCGCACGCGAAGCATCATCTGCTTCTCAGCCTGCTCATGCGCCTCATCGAGCGTCAAATAGTGCTGTGGCTCGTTGGGACTAAGGGTCGTCACGTCAATCTTAAACTTCTTCTTCGTCGGATCGATTTCTTTCTCATCCCACGCACCATATCGTTCCTTTACGATCCAGCAGCGCGCAGGGTCAGTGAAGTCTTCCATCCGCTCGCAGTAGACCGTATAAAGCGGTGAGACGTTGTGTTCGGGATTCGGGGTTTCATACACAGTAAGAGGAACCGTGGCGTCTTTCATGCGGCGATTATACCTGTTTCAGAAGGCGGGCCGAGAATAGGCTAACTTCAGATGAACGCGCTTACCGGGCAAGTGGGTACTGGGACTACAATGTCCGCTTACCTAGTCACGTCGCACTCGCGGCACCCACCCCCAGAATCTCCCGGATGCGGCTGCGGTCGGCCCGTTCCCTCGGCGTCCCGCCCTCGCGGCCGAGCCACTTCTGGAAGTCTTGCATCCGCACCGAGTGTTCGACCGCGACGTTGGTCACCGAAACTTTGACCACGTTCAATCCCTGAGCAATCTCCGCGACCCACTTCTCGCCATGCAGTGATGCCAGGCCAAGCGCGACCGCCTCATAGAGCGTCGAGGCCGCGACCGTGTGATCCAGCGACGGTGAAGCTGTTCAGGGAATTGTGGGACAAGTCGCGGTAGAAGTCTCTAACCACGGCGGGCGGCGGCGCACTCGATCACTTTGACGACATCCTCCACGGCCATCGTTGGTGAAATAGGCGCATCTATCTCATACAGCAAAGTTGGGACGTGTCCTCGTGAATCCTTTAACCGAACTCCACAGATCCCTTTTCCCATTTCATACGCCGTCCGAAGTTCCCAATCGACCCAATTCCGCCAGGCTGTTCCATTTCCGATCAAACACACCACGACGGAACATCGCTGGATCTTTTCGCGTATAACGCTCCGCACATACGTGCTTTGGTGGCTGTCTACTGACTCCTGCAAGCTACCGTCATAAAACTCTATATCCAATCTTGGATTGCTTGCCATTAAACGAAAGCCTTGGACTTGCGGACGGTCCTCCATATGGAAGCTCAAAAATGCCCGACGTTTTCTTGCGTGGTCGGAGAGTCGGCATCTATATGCCTCTAGGAACTGCGATAATGAATCGAATCCGCGTTCTTCCAGCAAGCTCCCGAGCTTCATATCGCTGCGCGCGTGCACATCAATCCCGTACTGCTTTTCAATCGTAGCCACGAGAGTGTCGTCTCTCTTTGCACGGAACACGTTATATGATCTCCCGCATTTCCGCGAACAATGGCCACGCCAGGTTTACTATCGCCACCCGATACCGCGCGACGCCTTCCACAAAGTATGCTCTCGTGAGAATGCTTCTTCAGCATCGCTCACGAACGTCGCCCATTCCGTCTCATTCATCTGATCCATTATCTTTGAGCGAACCGAGGCGAGTTCGAGAGCCGTCACGGTATAAGCTGTCGCGAGTGTACGGTATTGTTTTGCCTGCAGCCAGGCTGTTATTGCAACGATGATGACGCCGGAGAATGTCAGAAGGTCCCCCTCAATCGTACCGACGGCCTTCAAGATTGCACAGGTGATACCTGCAATTTCAACGACCAGTACGGCGATTGTCCACCATCTCGCGGTACGTATGTTCCTCTTTGCTTTTCCCTGGTACCAGTCCTGTTGATTCGAGACCCGTCCGCTCTCGTAAATGACCTTTCGGTCGTTAAGGGACGCCGCGCGCACTTCTCTCATACGTTGGGTAATTTGTTGTTGGCTCGAAGTTGGCGGTACGAGGTCTAAGTCCTTCACAACGTCGAACAGGCTTCTAAGTCGTGCTAAAAACAGATCCGAGACGTTGGGTCCCGCGTCTATGCCGACCTTGAATGGCTCTCCACCAACCGCATATCGCCAGCTTAGGGTTTTCACTGACTCGGCAGCGGCCCTACCCTCGTACCATGTTCGCTCCGGTTTCGTTTGAAAAAGAAATCCTTCGACTACTAACACTACCACGAAGCACGCGGCAGCTAGGACTCCCGACCAGTCGACGGGAGATGAGTCAAACTTCCATGCGAAAAGTCCGAAAAACGCAGCGCCGATAATACCGAACAAACGGATACGTGTAGCCCACAAGAACCGAGCTTGCGCTTCCATAGAACTCTTGTCAGCAGCGTGATACAGCGGCGGCAGGTCAGCGTCGGTGAACGTCATGGGATGGGTCAGACTCGGAAGCCCGGTTATCATAATCCGAGTTTCCGATAGACGTCTTCAGGGTAATATCGCCAACCTGTCGCACTTCGGTCCCGGGAGGCGAATTCGCTCGGAAACTTTTCCAGCGCATGTTTGATAATTGCACGCTTATACCCTATGTGAACTGTGTAGCCTGTTCTAAGCGGTACCGGGCATCGCTCGGGGTCCATTTCACGTTTGTCATTTAAGTTCACAACGATGATTGGTACCCCGAGTTTCAGTGCCAGGTCAATTTCCCAACCGACAAACTTTCGGAGATTCTTCGTGCTCTCGCCAACCAACACGACTACTTGCTTTGAGGCTTCCATTCGTTTTCGGAGCTCAGATTTAACATACGTTTCATCTTGGGCTCGCCCGGTCATGTTGCCGATATCATGCGCATCCCTAAAATCGAATTCCACGCGATCATTCACCTTCCAACCCTTCATGAAAGCATAGGCATATCGATCTTTATCGCCGTCAAAGATGACATATGTCGTTCCAAGACTCATTAGTATCCTCGCGAAATGCGCTGACCTGAATTCCGTGAATTCCCGCAGGAGCGCATAGCCCGGCTTGCCGTCTTTCCTGCAGGCAACTCCGACATCAAGCACACACGTGTTAACTGGTAGAAATCGTTTCGAACCGAACGCAGACGAAGATCTTCAGAGGTATGCTCCTCTCCGTTGGTGGCGATTGCCAGGGATGCTATAACTTTCGTTGATACTACGCAAGCGAAACGCGCCTATTGGCCGCTGCTAGGGGAAACCGAACACCGGTCGTATCCGGTCGCTCACCTAAACCACCCACTCACGCTGTAGGAGTCGGCCTAGCCGCTCGTTCTCGGGTGCAACCGTGTTCACGCGGAGGCGGACAGAGACCGTCTGCCGTGAGGATCCTGCCGCCAAAAGTGAAATGTAGGTGAAATCCTGCCTATCGGCCGAAGCTGCCAACCCGGCCACATCGAAAAACCATCGTTTTTATTGGGAAAATGGCGCGCCCGGAGAGGTTCGAACTCCCGACCTTCTGGTTCGTAGCCAGACGCTCTATCCAGCTGAGCTACGGGCGCGCATGTGTACTTCCATTGTAGCGGTTTGCGCGGCGGCTGCAACTGCAACTTCTGCGGCGGGGGAATGGGCGGCGATTTGCGCGCCGCAGGAGCACCAAAATGGCCCGCGCGGGGGGCGGCGAAAAGATGGATTCCCGGGGCTGAAAAGCGCGCGGGTCGGTGTACAATGAAACCTCGGAGTCAAAGCGGAAATGCGGATTCTGACCGCCGCCGACCGCCGTATCGGCAAGCAGGATAGCGGCTTAGGTGCCAGGGACGGGCGGCGGGCAGCGAAGTTCTGCCGTTGACTGCGTGCGAGGGTGTTGTCGCAGGAGCTCCAGCAAGCGCCCAATCCCGGCGGACGGACATTGGCCGGGCATTCGGGAGCCGCTTCGGGGGAATCGTGTCAACCCCGCAGGACGAGCACGATGGCTGCGGGGTGGGATTCGTGGTGAATATCGAGGGGCGCAAGTCTCACGATATCGTCATGAAGGGTGTGCAGATCCTGATCAACCTGACGCATCGCGGGGCCTGCGGCTGCGACCCGGAAACCGGCGACGGCGCGGGCATCCTGATCCAGATTCCCCACTCGTTCTTCGAGCGGGAATGCGCGCGTCTGGGGTGCACGCTGCCGGCGACGGGGGAATACGGGGTGGGCATGGCGTTCCTCCCCGTGGACCGCAGCGACCGCATGCTGTGCGAGGGGATCCTCGAGAAGATCGCGAAGGAAGAAGGGCTGACGGTGCTGGGCTGGCGCGACACGCCGATTGATGGGAACACCATCGGGCGTCTGGCGCGCGCTTCGCAGCCGTACATCGAGCAGATTTTCATCCGCCGCGGGCCGGGGATGGACCAGGACGCGCTGGAACGCAAACTCTACGTGGTGCGCAAGCGCGCCGAATCAGCCGTGGCCGCGTCGGACCTGCGGGAGAAGGGCTTCTTCTATATGCCCTCGCTCTCCTCGCGGACGATTGTCTACAAGGGGTTGCTGCTGGCGCCGCAGATCACTCATTTTTACAAGGAGCTGTCGGACCCCGAAGTGATCAGCGCGATGTGCGTGGTGCACCAGCGCTTTTCCACCAACACGTTTCCGAGCTGGCAGCTGGCGCACCCGTACCGCTACATCTCCCACAACGGGGAGATCAACACGCTGCGCGGCAACGTCAACTGGATGAACGCGCGGCAGTCCGTGCTGGCTTCCCCGCTGTTCGGCGACGACATCAAGAAGCTGTTTCCCATCATCACGGCGGGAGGCAGCGACTCGGCCATGCTCGACAATGCCGTGGAACTGCTGACCATGGCCGGGCGCAGCCTGCCGCACGTGATGGCGATGCTGATCCCCGAGGCATGGGACCGCGACCGCGCCATGGCCGATGATATCCGGGCGTTTTACGAATACCACTCCTCGCTGATGGAGCCGTGGGACGGACCCGCGGCGGTGGCCTTCACCGACGGGCGCGTCGTGGGAGCCACGCTGGACCGCAACGGCCTGCGTCCGGGGCGCTACGTGGTCACCAAGGACGGGCTGGTGATTCTGGCCTCGGAGGCGGGCGTGCTTCCGGTGGCGTCGAACAACATCCGTATGAAGGGGCGCCTGGCGCCGGGCCGCATGCTGCTGGTGGATACCGAGCAGAAGCGGTTGTTCTCGGACGAAGAAATCAAGAAGCAGCTCGCCAGCCGCCAGCCCTACGCGCAATGGCTGCAGGACAACCGCATCACGCTGGATCATCTGCCGAGCCCGACGCACGTCCAGGCGACGAATCATGAAACGATCCTGATGCGCCAGCGCGCGTTCGGATACACGGATGAAGATCTGAAGACCATCCTGCTGCCCAGCGCGCTGAAGGCCGAGGAGCCCATCGGATCGATGGGCATTGATACGCCGCTGGCGTGCCTTTCCGACCAGCCGCAACTGGTGTTCAATTATTTCAAGCAGACGTTCGCGCAGGTGACCAATCCTCCCATCGACTCGATTCGCGAAGACCTGGTGATGTCGCTGAACTCGAACATCGGGTGCGAAGGAAACATCCTGGAGGAGACGCCGAAGAACTGCCACACGCTGAAGCTGCGCCATCCCATCATCTCGAACTGGCGGCTGGAAAAATTGCGCCGGGTGAGCTGGGGCGATTTCCTGGCCACGACGGTGCCGACGCTGTTTCGCGTGGACGGGGGCGAGCAGCAACTCGAGCGGGCCGTGGAAACGCTGTGCCGCCGCGCCTCGCTGGCGATCCAGTCGGGCTACACGATTTTGATTCTGTCCGACCGCGGACTGGACGAGGGCTACGCGCCGATTCCCAGCCTGCTGGCGCTGTCGGCGGTTCATCATCATTTGATCCGGGAAGAGACGCGCAATCAGGTCGCTCTGATCGTCGAATCGGGCGAACCGCGCGAGGTGATGCACTTTGCGTTGCTGCTGGGCTATGGCGCCAGCGCCGTCAACCCGTATTTGGCCATCGAAACGCTCGAGGATCTTCAGCGGAACGGGCACTTCCCCGCCGACTACACCTGGGACAAGGTGTTCAAGAACTATATGAAGGCGGTGGACAAGGGCCTGCTGAAGGTCGCCTCGAAGATGGGGATCTCGACGCTGCAGAGTTATCAGGGCGCGCAGATCTTCGAAGCCATCGGGCTGAACCGCTCGCTGGTGGACCGCTACTTCACGGGGACGGCTTCGCGGATCGAGGGCGTCAGCATGGAAGTGCTGGCCCGCGAGGCGCTGATGAAGCATGAATTCGCCATGCGCGCGCCCAGCGAGTCCGAGACGGAGCTGCGCGTGGGCGGCGAATATCAGTATCGCGTGCGCGGCGAAAAGCACCTGCTCAACCCGTCGACCATCGCCAAGCTGCAACACGCCGTGCAGCAAACGAAGTTCGAAACCTACCAGGAGTTCGCGAACATCGTGAACCAGCAGAACCGCGACCTCCAGATGCTGCGCGGGATGTTCGATTTCAAGCCGGCCAGCCCGGCGGTTCCCGTCGAGGATGTGGAGCCGGCGTCGGAAATCGTGAAGCGATTCGCCACCGGCGCGATGTCTTACGGCTCGATCAGCAAGGAAACTCACGAGACGCTGGCGATCGCCATGAACCGGCTCGGCGGAAAGTCCAACACGGGCGAGGGGGGCGAGGACGAAGCGCGGTTCAAGCCCGACGCCAACGGCGATCTCCGCCGCAGCTCCATCAAGCAGGTGGCTTCGGCGCGGTTCGGCGTCACCACCAACTACCTGGTGAACGCGGATGATTTGCAGATCAAGATCGCGCAGGGCGCCAAGCCGGGCGAAGGCGGCCAGTTGCCGGGCCACAAGGTGGACGAAATCATCGCGCGGGTGCGCCACTCGATTCCGGGCGTGGGGCTGATTTCACCGCCTCCGCACCACGACATCTATTCCATCGAAGACATCGCGCAGCTGATCCACGACCTGAAGAACGTCAACCCGCGCGCGCGCGTTTCCGTGAAGCTCGTCGCGGAAGTGGGCGTGGGAACCGTGGCGGCGGGCGTGGCCAAGGCCCACTCCGACGTGATCCTCATCAGCGGCTACGACGGAGGCACGGGCGCTTCTCCGATCAGCTCGATCCGGCACGCCGGCGCGCCGTGGGAACTGGGGCTCTCCGAGACGCAACAGGTGTTGGTGATGAACGACCTGCGCAGCCGCGTGCGGCTCCAGGTGGACGGCAAACTGCAAACGGGCCGGGACGTGGCCATCGCCGCGCTGCTGGGGGCGGAGGAGTTTGGTTTTTCGACGGCTCCGCTCATGGCCCTGGGCTGCATCATGATGCGCAAATGCCATTTGAACACCTGCCCGGTCGGCGTGGCCACGCAGGACCCCGAGCTGCGCAAGAAGTTTCACGGGCGGCCCGAACACGTGATCAATTACCTTTTCTTCGTAGCGGAAGAGCTGCGCCGGATCATGGCGGAGTTGGGATTCCGCAAGGTGGACGAGATGGTGGGCCGCGTGGATTGCCTGGTGCAGCGCGGGGACATCGCGCACTGGAAAGCCAAAGGAATCGACCTGTCGCCGATCCTATACGATCCTCCGGTGCCGAGCCACGTCGGGCGGCGCTGCACGCAGGCGCAGGATCACGGGCTCGACCATGCGCTCGATCGCACGCTCATCGAGATGGCGCAACCGGCGCTGCAAAATCGCACCCCGGTTTCGCTCAGCATGCCCATTCGCAACGTGCACCGTTCGGTGGGCACCATGCTGAGCGGCGAAGTCGCCCAGCGCTACGGCTCGGCCGGATTGCCGGACGACACCGTGGACATTCACTTCACGGGCTGCGCCGGACAGAGCTTCGGCACGTTCCTGGCCAAGGGCGTGACGCTGCGGCTGGAAGGCGAATCCAACGACTACACCGGCAAGGGACTCTCCGGGGGCCGGATGATCGTCTATCCGCCGCGCGATTCGGAGTTTGTGCCGGAAGACAACATCCTGATCGGCAACGTATGTCTCTACGGCGCGACGAGCGGCGAGGCATTTTTCAACGGTATGGCCGGCGAGCGCTTTGCCGTCCGCAACTCCGGAGCCACGGCGGTGGTTGAAGGCGTCGGTGACCACGGCTGCGAGTACATGACCAACGGGCTGGTGGTCGTGCTGGGCCGGACGGGCAGAAACTTCGCGGCGGGAATGACCGGCGGGATCGCCTACGTCCTGGACCAAGCCGGCGATTTCGCCGCGCTGCGCTGCAACCGCACCGAGGTGGATCTCGAGCCCGTCGTGAATCCGGTGGACATCGAAACGCTGCACCGCCTGATCCAGCGCCACAGCGAGTTCACGAGCAGCCCGCAGGCCAAGTGGATTCTGCAAAACTGGGAATCGATGCTGCCCAAATTCATCAAGGTGTTCCCGCACGAGTATAAGCGCGTGCTGGGCATTCCCCGCGTCCCCGAGGGAATCCTGGCGGCGCAGGCTGGCAAACCGGCGGGCGAGCAGGTGATCCGTGGGTAAAGTCACCGGATTCAAGGAATACACGCGCGAAACGCCGGCGCGCCGACCGGTGGCCGAGCGCGTCCAGGATTACCGGGAAATCTACCAGCCTTTCCCGGAAGAAAACCTGCGCACGCAGGCGGCCCGCTGCATGGACTGCGGAGTTCCCTTCTGCCATACGGGCTGCCCGGTGAACAACATCATTCCCGACTGGAATGACCTGACGTACCACAGCGAATGGCAGGACGCCATCCGCGTGCTCCATGCCACGAATAATTTCCCGGAATTCACCGGGCGGCTGTGCCCCGCGCCGTGCGAAGCCTCCTGCGTGCTGGGGATCAACGAACCGGCCGTCTCGATCAAGGCCATCGAAAAGTCGATCATCGAACGGGCCTGGGAAGAGGGCTGGATCAAGGCCGAGCTGCCCGAAATGCGCACGGGCAAGCGCGTGGCCATCGTGGGCTCGGGGCCGGCGGGACTGGCGGCGGCGCAGCAATTGGCGCGGGCCGGCCATTCCGTGACGGTGTTTGAAAAAGCCGACCGCGTGGGCGGGCTGCTGCGCTACGGCATCCCGGACTTCAAGCTGGAGAAGCAGATCATCGACCGGCGGTTGGAACAGATGGCCGCCGAAGGCGTGCAGTTCCAGACGCGCGCGCACGTGGGCCGCGACATTCCCGCCGAAGACCTGCGCAAGGAGTTTGACGCCATTCTCCTCACCGGAGGCGCGGAAGCTCCTCGCGATTTGAAAGTTCCCGGCCGCGAACTCCAGGGCATCCACTTCGCCATGGAGTTTCTGCCGCAGCAGAACCGGCGCAATGCGGGAGACACGGTGGCCGACCAGATTCTGGCCACCGGCAAGCGCGTGGTCATCATCGGGGGCGGCGACACGGGCGCGGATTGCCTGGGGACGTGCCACCGGCAGAAGGCGCGGTCGGTGCACCAGTTCGAAATCATGCCCATGCCTCCGGCGGAGCGCGATCCCAGCACGCCCTGGCCGCTGTGGCCGCTGCAATTGCGCACGGAAAGCTCCCACGAGGAGGGCGGCCAGCGCGAGTGGTCGATCGCGACGACGCGCTTCCTCGGTGATAAAAACGGCCGCGTGAAGCAACTGGAGGCCGTCCGCGTGGGGCCGCCGCCCAAGTTTGAGCCTCGCGCCGGCACGGAATACATGCTCGACGTGGATCTGGTGCTTCTCGCCATGGGCTTCACGGGCCCGGTGAAACAGGGACTGCTCGAACAGTTCGGGGTGAGCCTCGATCCGCGGGGCAACGTCGCCACGTCCGGAAATTACATGAGTTCGGTTCCCGGCGTCTTCGCGGCAGGCGACATGCGCCGGGGCCAGTCGCTGATCGTCTGGGCCATCGCCGAGGGACGCAGCGCGGCGCGCGCCGTCGATCAGTACCTCATGGGCGGCAACAGCCTGCTGAAGTAACCTCCGCAGCTATTCTCCGGGCGAAAATTCCCTTCCCGTCTGCCGCCGCAACCATACGCACGACCGATCATTTCGTAAGCTCCCCTGAAATCGGGCACGCCAAGAATGCGGGGGCCGGCACGCAAAGCGGAGGCCGGCCCCCCAATCGCGCGACTCATAACGCATCGCCTACTTTTGTGCCACTTCGATCCGAACGGCTTCGGTGTTGCGCGCTTCTTCAACTCCCCCGCCACGCGTCCCGAACGGATTGGCCCGATTGTAGATCTCGCCCCACCCGGCTACCTGCACCGAGTAGACCACGCGGTGCTTGCCCTGGACGCGGACCAGCAGTTTGCTGTCGTCACTCACGTTGGTGGAGTCGATCCGGGCGAATTCGCGAGCCACGATCTTGTCGGCGGCAAGGTCACGAATAACGATGGTGTCGGTCGCCTGATCGAGCGTGAATGAATAGTCTCCCGGGGGAAGCACGGCCTGACCCCAGTGGACGTTGTTCGTCAGCGTGAACGTGCCTGTGAACAGCGCACCAGCATGAGCTGCCGCTGCGAGGACGCCAGCCACCAGCAAAATACCCAAGAACAATTTCCAGCTGGCGAAATATTGTCTATGGTTCGCTTTCATCGTAGTTCTCCTTTGTGCCTTGGCCGAGTGGGTCTCCGCTGGCCTGCCGAAGTCCGCATCGTGCCTTCACCCAATAGAGCGAGAACCAGCGGCAAACCGGCTCATCCGAATCGAATATCTTTTAGGTCGCGGCGCACCCCGCGCCCAAGCTGCTTTGTTTTCAATCGCAGGGCAGGTTGACTTTATCTGTCCATAGCGCTACCTTCTGGTTAACTCGCAATAGTTCGGGCGGCGGGAGAAGAAACATGCACCCGACTCCGTCCACGCAGATTAATCGGCTGCTGGCCGATTGGGGCCGCGGCAATCAGGATGCGCGGGAAGCGCTGATTCCCCTGGTTTACGAAGAGCTGCGCCGATTGGCCCGCCACCGTCTGTGGCACGAACGTCCCGACCACACCCTCCAGAGCGCTGCCTTGGTCAACGAAGCGTATCTGCGCCTGGTTCACCAGGAAGCGCCGCAGTGGCAGAACCGCGCCCACTTTTTCGGCGTGGCCGCGCAACTGATGCGGCACATTCTGGTGGATCATGCTCGCAAGCACCTCGCCGCCAAGCGTGGGGCCGGTGCTCCCCGGCTGAGCTTCGATCCCGAGATTGCCTTGCCACAAAAGCCCGAGGTTGACCTTGTGGCGCTCGATACTGCCCTGAACAAGCTCGCCGCTTTGGACCCGCAGCAGAGCCGACTCATCGAGCTGAGATTCTTTGCTGGGCTTTCCATCGAGGAGACGGCTGTCGTGTTGGGCGTTTCGCCGGCTACGGTGAAACGTGAATGGGCGATAGCCCGCGCGTGGCTGCGGCGGGAAATGAGCAAGGACGCATGGAAGTGACGCCTCAACGTTGGCAAGAAGTGAAGAAGGTGCTCGCCGGGGCGCTCGACCGGACGCCCGAGGAGAGGAGCGTTTATCTCGATCAGGCCTGCACGGAGCCGGCCCTGCGCCGCGAGGTGGAGTCGCTGATCGTTGCACACGAGCAAGGAGACAGCAGTTTTATGGAGCGGCCCTCCGTGAGAAGCGACGAGATGCAAAAGGGGGTGCTAAAGAGCGGCACCAAGCTAGGGCCGTACGAAATCCTCGCGCGCATCGGCGCGGGCGGAATGGGCGTCGTGTATCGGGCGCGCGATGAACGGCTGGAGCGTGATGTCGCCATCAAGGTGCTGCCCGTGCATCTCGCGGACCGGCACGAATTGCGTGAGCGCTTCGAGCGCGAAGCTCGTGCCATCGCCAGCCTCAATCATCCGCACATCTGCACACTCCACGACGTGGGGCACCAGGACGGCACTGATTATTTGGTGATGGAGCATCTGGAGGGCGAGACGCTCGCGCAGCGGCTGCTCAAAGGTTCGCTGCCGCTCAACCAAGTCCTGCAATACGCCACCGAAATTGCCGACGCCCTCGACAAGGCGCACCGCAAGGGCGTGACGCACCGCGACTTGAAGCCCGGCAACATCATGCTGACGAAATCCGGCGCCAAGCTGCTCGATTTTGGCTTGGCGAAATTGCGGCAGGAAACACCCCCAGCGAATGTCTCCCTCTCCAAGCTTTCTACAGAAGATGGCGTCACGGCGCAAGGAACGATCCTGGGCACGCTCCAGTACATGGCCCCCGAACAACTGGAAGCCAAACAAGCCGATGCCCGCACCGATATTTTCGCCTTCGGAGTAGTTGTCTACGAAATGGCGACGGGCAAGAAGGCCTTCGAGGGCAAGAGCCAAGCCAGTTTGATCGCGAAGATTCTCGAGACTGACCCTCCGCCGATGTCTTCGCTTCAACCGATGACGCCGCCCGCTCTCGACCGCTTGGTGAAGAAATGCCTGGCGAAGGAGCCGGACAAAAGATGGCAAGCGGCCAGTGATGTTTGCGACGAGTTGAGGTGGATTGCTGAAGGCGGCTCGCAGGTGGCGTCGGTCCCGACCGCTCAAGTGAAAGGAATCCGCGAGCGCTGGCGGGGAGCCCTGGTCTGGGGCGTCACGTCCTTGCTGCTGGCGGCCGTCACCGGCCTTGCTTTCTGGAACCGGAAGCCCACGTCGCCACACCCTGTCACGCGCTTCACGATCACCCTCCCACCGGGCCAGCGGCTAGCAGGATTGGAGCGGCCGGTCTTGGCCCTTTCGCCTGACGGGAGCCAACTCGCCTATGTCGCGACGAGTCAGGCGGGCGGCACGCAGCAGATTTATCTGCGGGCGATGGATGGCATGGAGGCCAGACCGATTCCCGGTACCGAGGGAGCCATCAATCCCTTCTTTTCGCCTGACGGCCAGTGGCTGGGGTTTTTCGCTGGCGGAAAACTGAAGAAGATCTCCGTGAACGGAGGAGCCGCGCTAACCTTGGCGGATGCTGCGCTCCCCTACGGAGCCACTTGGGGCAACCAGGGCGAGATCGTTATCGCAGGTGTAGGATCAGTTCTCCAGCAGGTATCAGACCAGGGAGGCGCTCTCCACGCACTGAGCCGGCTTGAGCCAGGGGAGAGCGGTCACGTCTGGCCAGAGTTTTTGCCTGGCAGCAGAGTCGTGGTCTTTTCAGTGGTCAATCCCACTTGGGAGATCGCAGTTCAGCCGATCGACACGGGCGAACGGCGGATCCTGATTCGAGGACAACCAGGGATCATGCCCCGCTACGCACCCTCCGGGCACCTGATCTTTGCCCAAGCGGACAACCTGATGGCCGCGCCGTTCGATCTTGAACGTTTGCAGGTCAAGGGTGGGGCGGTACCGGTGTTGCAGGGCGTTCTGGAGTCCTCACTCTCCATCGGGTCCCCTCAATACAGTGTTTCAGCTACGGGAACGCTAGTCTATGTTCCGGAGAACGCACAGGGGTTCCAGAGCAGGCTGGTCTGGGTCAGCCGCAATGGGATAGAGCAAGCCTTGGGCGCTCCTGCGCGCTTCTACAATCAACCGCGGCTCTCGCCCAATGGCCGGCGGGTTGCCGTGGATGTCCGTGAAAATGTAGAGAGCTCGCAGGTGTGGCTGTACGATCTCACACGCGACACGCTCGCCCGGTTCACATTCGAGGGTACGAACCGGCACCCAGTTTGGACACCGGACGGGAGGCGGATCGCGTTCCTGTCGGACAGGGAAGGCGCGGGGCGAATTTTCTGGCAATTGGCCGACGGCAGTGGCCGACTGGAGCGATTGACAAGTGCTACTGCTACTACTACTACGTACGACATTCCGTATTCATGGTCCCCGGATGGACAACTGCTGACCTTCGTTAGATTCACTCCCACGATGGAAGCCGAATTCTGGGTGGCGCAGGTGGGCGACCGCAAGGAGCGGCGCTTCCTTCAGATTCCCTCGGCTGACGACGGCGCGCCGCAATTTTCCCCGGACGGCCACTGGCTGGCCTATGCCTCCGACGAATCGGGCCGCCGGGAAATTTACGTGCAGGCCTTTCCCGGCCCGGGCTGCAAGTGGCAGATCTCGACGGATGGCGGCAATGAGCCGCAATGGAACCGCAACGGGCGTGAGCTGTTCTATCGCAGCGGGGACAAGATGATGGCGGTAGACATCAGCACTCAACCTAGTTTCACCGCGGGCAAGCCCCGGCAACTCTTCGAGGGACACTACCTGACTACCATTAGACCGTTCGTGCGCGCCAACTACGACGTGTCGCCGGATGGCCAGCGGTTCCTGATGCTCAAACCCGTCGAACAGGAGCAGCCGGCGTCGACGCAGATCAACGTCGTGCTGAACTGGTCTGAAGAGTTAAAGCGCCGCGTGCCAGCAGGGACGAAGTGAAGAAGGACGCACGTCAGTGACACCGCAACGTTGGCAAGAAGTGAAGAAGGTGCTCGCCGGGGCGCTCGACCGGACGCCCGAGGAGAGGAGCGTTTATCTCGATCAGGCCTGCACGGAGCCGGCCCTGCGCCGCGAGGTGGAGTCGCTGATCGCCGCCCACGAGCAAGGAGACAGCAACTTTATGGAGCAACCTACCCTCAACACCGCCCCGTTGAAGAGCGGCACGAAACTGGGGCCATACGAAATCCTCGCGCCGCTCGGCGCGGGCGGCATGGGCGAAGTCTATGAAGCACGCGACACCAAGCTCGGCCGCAAAGTGGCGATCAAAACTCTTCCTGCGGCATTCGTGAACGATCCCGAGCGGCTCGCCCGCTTCCAGCGCGAAGCGAGGATGCTGGCCTCACTGAACCATCCCAATATCGCCACCATCCACGGACAGGAGGAATCCGGTGGCGTGCACTTTCTCGTGATGGAGTTGATCCCGGGCCAGACGCTGGCTGAGCGGCTGAGGACTGGCCCGCTGACTACCGATGAGACGCTTGCAATCAGTCGCCAGATCGCGGACGCGCTGGAAGCGGCACACGACAATGGTTTGATTCATCGGGATTTGAAACCGGCCAACGTGAAGGTGACGCCCGATGGCCGCGTGAAGGTGCTGGATTTTGGTCTGGCGAAGGCCTTTGCCGGCGACGGTGGGCTGGACCTTTCCCACGCACCGACGCTTACGGCCATGGGCACCGAGGAAGGCAGAATTCTGGGCACCCCGGCGTACATGAGCCCCGAGCAAGCGCGCGGCAAGCCCGTGGACAGGCGGACCGACATCTGGGCGTTCGGGTGTGTGCTCTACGAACTGCTCACCGGGCGGCGTGCGTTTTCCGGGGAGACGATCTCCGATACCATCGCAGCCATCTTGGAGCACGAGCCCGACTGGTCCGCATTGCCTGAAACAACACCAGCGAGCATTCGCCGTCTCCTACAGCGCTGCGTCGAGAAAGACGCAAAGCGCCGGTTGCGCGACATCGGCGACGCGCGAGTTGAACTTGAGGAGGCATTGGCAGCGAAGCAAGAGATTTCGAAAGCGCGTCCGGCAATCGAGGATACGACCGCAGCGACGAGCGCCAAAATGCCGCGATCCCGGACGTGGGTGGCAGTGGCGGCGGTGCTGGTTGTCCTGGTGGGAGCCCCAGTCCTGTGGCGAGCAAAACACGCGGGCGCGGGATTGCCGCCCATTCACTCCATTGCCGTGCTGCCGCTCCAGAACTTCTCCAGCGATCCGCAGCAGGAGTATTTCTCCGACGGAACCACGGAAGCGCTGATCTCCGACCTGGCGCAAATCCATGCGCTCAAGGTGATCTCACGCACTTCGGTGATGCGCTACAAGCAAACCACAAAGGGGCTGCCGCAAATCGGCCGCGAGCTCGGCGTGGACGCCATCGTCGAGGGGTCGGTGCAACGCGTGGGAGAGCGTGTGCGCATCAGCGTGCAACTGGTTCGGGCTGCGACGGATACCCATCTCTGGGCCAGCGATTACGACCGCGACACGGCGGACGAACTGAGGCTCGAGGCAGACGTTGCGCGGGCCATCGCGCAGGAAATTCGGGCTCAGGTCACGCCGGAGGAAAAGCAGCGCCTGGCCAGCGCCCGCACGGTTCAGCCTGCAGCCCACGATGAGTATCTGATGGGCAATTATCGGCTGCACGAAGGCGGCCCAGTGGGCTTGAAGGAGAGCATCGAGCACTTCCGGCGGGCCATACAGATCCAACCGGATTATGCTGTTGCCTACGCGGGACTATCGATGGCATGGATGGATCTGGGGAACTTGAGCGAGGAGAGACTTGCCGCCCAAAAGGCGTTCGAGCTCGATCCCAATGATCCCGAGGTTTACGTTGCCTTGACTTGCCTGAATATGCTGGACTGGGATTGGACCGAGGCGCAGAAGAACATTCAAAAAGCGCTGGCGTTGGATCCCAACAGTCTGGATGCCTGCGATTGCAATGCGCAATTCCTGCAAGTTATGGGCCACCTATCGGAGGCGCTGGCCGTTGTCGAACGGACAGCACAAAGCGACCCGCTATCGGCCAACACCCAGCTAACATATGCTGGCGTTCTTTACGAACAGCGCCGTTACGAGGATGCAATCCTGCGTGACAAGAAGGCGCTCGAACTCGCTCCTCGGGCCTACTTTGCACACGTTTCCATGGGGTTTGCATACGCACAGTTGGGCAGATACCAGGAAGCCGTGGCGGAGGTGGATCGCCCGGAGTTTCGTTCCAGCCCTTATTTGGCCCGCGTTTATGCTATGGCGGGGCGACGCGAGGATGCGTTGAAACTGGTTCCACGCCTTACCCGCCTAGCAGCCCGATTCGACGAACCAGCTATGGCCATGATGTTTTTTGATCTGGGAGACCGGGATCGCGGTTTCCAGTGGCTCACCCGGGCCTTTGACCACCACGGGCCAACGGTGCCCTTTGTACCGTTCGACCCGGATTTTGACAACGTGCGCTCGGACCCCCGCTTCCAAGCCCTGGTTGCCCGCCTGAAGATTCCTGATTGAAAGACGCGAGATGACGCCCGAACGCTGGCAAGAAGTGAAGAAAGTGCTCGCCGCGGTTCTCGAACGACCGCCCGAGGAGAGAAGCGTTTATCTCGATCAGGCCTGCACGGAGCCATCGCTGCGAATGGAGGTTGAGTCGCTGATCGTCTGGGCCATTGCCGAGGGACGCAGCGCGGCGCGCGCCGTCGATCAGTACCTCATGGGCGGCAACAGCCTGCTGAAGTAACCTCCGCAGCTATTCTCCGGGCGGGAATTCCCTTACAGTCCATCGCCGCAACTATCCACATGACCGATCATTTCGTAAGCTCCCCTGAAATCGGGCACGCCAAGAATGCGGGGGCCAGCAGGCAAGGGTGCGGGCCGGCCCCCAAATCGCGCGACTCACAACGCATCGCCTACTTTTGTGCCACTTCGATCCGAACGGTTTCGGTGTTGCGCGCTTCTTCAACTCCCCCGCCACGCGTCCCGAACGGATTGGCCCGATTGTAGATCTCGCCCCACCCGGCTACCTGCACCGAGTAAACCGCGCGGTGCTTGCCCTGGACGCGGATAAGCAGCTGGCTGTCGCTCACCTTCTGATAGTCGCTCCGGGCAAACTCCCGAGCGACGACCTTGTCCGTGGCAACGTCCCGAACGATGATGGTCTGGGTCTCGCGTTCAAGCGCGAGCGAATACTCTCCCGGGGGAAGCACAGCCTCGCCCCAGTGGACGTTGTTCGTCAGCGTGAACGTGCCTGTGAGGAGCGCACGGGCATGAGCCGCCGTCGCGAGGAAACAAGCTGCCAGCAAGATTCCCAGGAACACTGCCCAGTTGGCTGGATATCGCCTATGGTTCGCTTTCATCGTAGTTCTCCTTCGTGCCTTGGCCGAGTGCGTCTCCACAATCGGCGCTTCCGTCCTGTAAAGATGAGACCGGCCTGTTGTTTTTCCGCTACACGCTTGCCACTGGTTCCGTTCCGCGCGTGGCTGTATACGACCGTCCTGGCCTTGCCGTCAGGAGCCGCCGTCCAGAGGGAGCCTCTGGCCACAGAGTCTGCGCGGGAGGGAAAACAGTCAATGAGGCGGATGTACCATATTTCTAGTTGTTTTTCACTAGTGAAACTGCACCACGGATCGCAGCGAGGTTAGAGGAGGCCGGACTTGTAGGCGCACGCGACGGCTTGAGCCTTGTTTTGTACAGCGAGCTTGCCGAGGATGTTCTGCACGTGGTTGCGCACGGTGAAGATGCTGATGCCCAGGCGCGTGGCGATCGCCGAACTAGCCAAGCCTTCGGCCAGCAGGCGCAGGACTTCCAGTTCACGGCGGGTCAGAACAGCCAAAGTGCCGGTGGCGGAGGGAGCGGGCGGCGGGCCGGGCAAGACGTGTCCGGCGTCCTCAGCGTTGGGCATCACGCCGGAGGCTTGCAAGGCATGCACGATTTCCTCCGTGGCCTGGCGGGCGTGCTGGTCGAGCGTAATATCGCGCAGGGAGTGCAGGACGAGAGGATTCCGTTTGCGGGGGAAGACGACGATACTGATGTTCAGCCAGATTTCGCGCCCTTCTTTGGTGTGCGTGCGCGCATCCATCGCTTGCGGCAGGCTGCCGCGCTGGACGCAGCGGGACACCTGGCAGTTGGACTGACAAAGAAGTTTGCCGTTCGCCAAATGGCATCCCATCACCTCGTAGCAGGGGCGGTTCAGCACTTCGCTTTCCGTGTAACCGAGCATGCGTTCCGCCCCTTTGTTCCATGCAAGGATCCGTTGGCGGCCATCAACCACATACATCCCCTCGGACGTATTCATCCAACCGGTCAGACCGCGAGGCATGTTTTTCTTCCAGACGCGACGTGTGCGTGGGCGAATGGGTGGGCTTGGGCCAGTCTGAAGGCAGGGATTCTTGCGTGCGCACGCCTGGAACGGTCCCGTGTGGAAAGGATCCATGGGACGCCCTCGAAAGCAACCAAGGAGCGGCCCTGGCGGCACCGAAGAGTACGAAAGGGACGCTTGCCGTTGTTGAACCGCTCTGATGCTCTTCCTAAGTCGGAGTCTGCTCTCGCATACCGCACACGTCAAGTAGTTTGTCGTAGACTGCCAGCACAGCAGATCATCCGCTAGCAGACTTGCTGCGGAATCGCCGACGATCCACCCCGAACCGCTAGCGCGATCCGGAGATCTCAGCGGTCGTTGGATCGATCGTCGTCTTGATTTCCGAGATACGGTTGGCCGGAAACCCTCCGCGGCTGGCGTGTTCCCGCACCATCTCCTCGTTGGGCGCAATATACACGCAATAAATCTTATTGTCGGTCACGTAGCTGTGCAGCCACTGGATCTGCGGTCCTAGACTCCGCAGAACGGAGCACGATTTTTCCGCGACGCCTTGAAACTGCTGGGGCGACATCGCACCGGCTCCGGAGATCTCCCGCTCGATGAGAAATTTAGGCATACGCACCTCCATTGGCGGGATTATATGTCGAAACTTCCGGTTTGCGCCTCTAGTTTGCGCGTCAGCCCGCGCTGTTGATCTGTTGCGGCGGCCATGAATCCGCGCTTTGCAAAAGCCAGGGAAAACAGCCATGTTAGAATTGCGCTATGGGAAAAAAGGTGATTACGCCGGGCGGCGTCGTGGACGGAGTGGTCGAGCTTCCGGGCGACAAATCCATTTCGCACCGCTACGCGATTCTGGCGGCGCTGGCCGAGGGCCACAGCGAGATATCGAATTTCGCCTCGGCGGCCGACTGCCGCAGCACGCTCGAGTGCCTGCGCGGGCTGGGCGTGGAAATCGAGCTGCGTGAGGGACGCGTCTCGGTCGCGGGGCGCGGCCTGGACGGCTGGAAGGAACCGCGCAAGACACTGGACGCCGAAAATTCCGGGTCGACAATCCGCATGCTGGCCGGGGCTTTGGCGGGCCAGCCGTTCACTTCGAAGCTCACCGGCGACGCATCGCTGCGCAGGCGCCCCATGCGGCGCGTCATCGAGCCGCTGCGCCAGATGGGCGCGCGCATCCACGCCCAGGAGGGCGATCGCGCCCCAATCGAAATTCAGGGCGGCCCGCTGCACGCCATCGACTACACCCCGCCCGTTCCCAGCGCGCAGGTAAAATCCTCGATTCTTCTCGCGGGACTTTACGCCGACGGCGTGACCACGGTTCGCGAATCGGTGGCCACGCGGGATCACACGGAGATCGCCCTGCGCGAGTTTGGCGCGCGCATCGAAGGCGGCCGCGGCGTGATTCAGATTCATCCACGGCCCAAGCTGGCGGCGCGCCAGCTGGTGGTGCCGGGCGATCTTTCCGCCGCCGTGTTTCTAATCGCGGCCGCGCTGGTCCTGCCGGGCTCGTCGGTGACGCTGCACAACGTGGGGCTGAATCCCACGCGCGCCCGCGTGCTCGATTTCCTGATGTCCATCGGCGCGCCGATCCACGTGGCGTCGCTGCAGATGCGCGACGGCGAATTGGTCGGCGACGTCTCCGTGCGTCACGCGCCGATGGCGGGCGGCCGGATTTCGGGCGCGCAGGTGGCGGAAATGATCGACGAACTGCCCATGCTCGCCGCGCTGGGCCCGTTCACCAGCCAGGGCATCGACATCCACGACGCGCAGGAGCTGCGCGTGAAGGAGAGCGACCGCATTGCCACGATCGCCGAAGGATTGCGCCGCATGGGCGCGCGCGTGGAGGAATTTCCGGACGGACTGCGCGTCGAGGGATTGGCGGGCGGAAAATTGCGCGGCGCCAAAGTAGATCCCGCAGGCGACCACCGCATCGCCATGGCGCTGGCCGTCGTGGCCATGGGCGCCGAGGGGGATACCGTCATCCACGACGCGGATTGCGCGGCCGTGTCGTTTCCGGAGTTCTTTGCCACGCTCGACCGCCTGCGCGGCGCCGGAAAGCGCTGAGGGCACTTCCCTACTGCTCTCGCACCCGGGCGCGCATGGGAGAGCGGATCGCCACAATCAGCGCGGCTTGCGCAAATGAATGGTGCCGTAGCTGGTGGCGATGGTGATCGCGGGCGCGCCGAGCTTGGCTCCGAAGTGGCCGTGGAACCGCTCGGTGTCGCCCTCGTTCGCCGTGGTCAGCGACCGGTCGCCAAAATCGCTTTCGACAGCGCCGGAGCGGGAAACCGCGGACACATCGAAGCTCGATTCGGCGGGCAGCGTGAGGTCCACGGCGCCCGCATCGTTGGTGATGTTGACGTCCGCGCGGGGCGGGGTCGCAAACGCCACTTTGATGTCGCCGTGCACGTTGGCGATATCGAGCCGGCCCGCGACATTTTCCACGTCAATGTCCTTGTTGTGCGTCACCACCTTGGCGGCGCCGGTGACGCCGGAGAGCGCGAGGTCGCCTGCATCCAGCTCCAGCCTTCCGGTCAGGTGCGTGACCGAGACCTCGGACCACGGCAAGCGTCGTAGGCCATACCGCAAAGTGTAGCGGGTGGTCTTCGCCACATTCCGCACGCGGATGGACCCGATGAACGCGCCGTCCACCGTGGCGTCGCCCGCCACGTCGGCGATCTCCACATCGTCTCCCTGCCCCGTGAGCCCGACGTTGCCGGCAACGCCAAGAATCCTCGCATCGCCGCGCTGCAGGGCGGCGGTCACGTCCGCGCCGGCGTCGTGGATGACCACGTCACCGTGCTCGGCGCGCACATCCATGTTGCCCGCAATTCCCGTCGCGGCGATATTGCCGGAGGCGGTATGGGCCACGACGCTCGCGGTCTTCGGCAGATGCACCTCGAGGCCGACGCTCACCCGGCCCCGGAAATCATCCTGGCGCGCGGGATAGATGCGATAGCCATCGCCCACCGGCTCGATCACCACGGTGACATCCTTCATGCGTTCGCCGGCCGCCGCATCCGTCGAGGCGGGGGCGGATTTGGTGACGCTGACCCGCAGATCGTTGCCCTCTTCTCCGTCGACCGTGATATCTCCGCGGGCCGTTTCGATGGAAACGCGCGCGCCGGCGGAGATGGTCCGCGGCGCCAAATCCTCGCTCCGGGAATAGGTCTGGTGAAAGGGCGGAAGTTCGACGTCGAGATTGGGGTAGTGAACGCGAATCCAGTCACGGAAGGTGAAGGCCGACAGAATCACGGCCAGGAGAATCAGCAGGGCGGCTTCGCTTCCGGAAAGAATCGGCGCGCGGTCCTGGCCGGTGCGGCGCGCCGCGAGATGGTCGATCAGCTTGGCGAGGCCCCAGAGGATGAGCAGACCCGGCCAGTAGAGCCGGATCAGGCGCCCGATGCCGAGAGAAGGATCGAAGCGATCGAGAAGGAAAATCACTCCGAGGAGGATGAGGAGCAATCCTGTAAACATCGAGCTGCGCTGTTGTCTATTGTGGATCACGAGTTCCTCACACGCCCGCGTGGCCGGTCCGTGAAGACAGAGAGGCTGCGCACTTCACCGCCCCAGCCACAATCAACAGGATGGGCCAAAGATCGCCGAAGGTGAAGCGCGTGAATTGATCGGCGAGAAAGATGGCGCCCAGGGCAATCAAGATGAGCGGCCCCATCAGCCCGCGCACGCGGCAACACGCGCAGGGGCAGCGAGACGTTATCCGGTCGGCCATGGCATCGTCTCCTAAGACTGCTTCTTCATGCGTTCGACCAGAATCCACACACCGAGCACGATCAGGCCCACCGGCCATACCTTACCAAGCCACTCCCACTGGAACAGCCCAAAGTTCGCGAGCAGGAGAAACACACCGAGACCAATCAGGATGATCGCGCCGACGGGCCTGCGGCCTTCCATCAATCCCGGAGGCGGGGGCTCGATTTGGCTCGTCTGCCGCGCCTTCGCGGTACGGTAGGCCTCCACCGGCATGTAGAAATAGAAGCAGCCGATGGCCAATCCCAAGAAGGCGTGGTAGGCGTCCGGAATGTTGCTGCTTTCCGCGGCAATCAATCCCGCGAATACCAGCACGTGAATCAGCGCCTTGACGTACTCGCCGTTGTAGACCGCGCCCAGCCCGGGAATAAACCCGAGCGCCAGCGCCGCGCCAGGATGCGTCCCGGCTCCGGCGCTCGCGGGCGCGGGCGGCGCGGAGATCATGCCCGCCAGGCACGTCTCGCAGTAGAGCGCGCCGCGCACGTCGCGCGTGCACGCAGGGCAAAGCGGCTTGCCGCAGTTGCGGCAGTAGCCGGTGGCGTCAACTTCGGTATGCACGGCACAGTTCATGACAGGCTCCTGGTCCAAGTGTTGGACATGCGTTCGGAATGACTCGTCGTTACCACCAGATCGCCGAAGCGGGAATCCCGGTTGCCGGGGCGCGGGCGGGATTGCGATCGATCGCGCGGTTCCACCGTGGTGGGATTCGATTCCGGCCCGGGCGCCGGCGATGCCGCGGGCTCCGGCTGGGACGCGAATCGCGATTGAATTTCGTACACCACGCGCAGATCGTTCACGAATTTCACGCCGCGCGCGTAGGTCAGATGCGCCTGGCGGTTGGTCGCGCGCAGCACATTCACGGGATGGAGGTCCGCCGCCTTCACGTTTTTCATTCTCGGAGCCGCCACGTGCAGCACGATGGCGAGACATACGGCCACGGTAGCCACGCCCATGGCGAACCGCGGTTGCCCGATCTCCAGCAGCCACCCCAGCCATCGCTCCCACGTGCGTTCACTGGCCCGCGCACCGAGCGTGCCGCGCAAAATCTTCGCCACCAGATAGGGCGGCTCTTCGACAGGAGCGAGTTCCCGCAGGCCGCGGACCATCGCGCCCACTCGCGCCACCGTCTGCCCGCAACCCTCGCACTGGGCGGCGTGCGCGGACAAGGCCGCACGTTCGGCCGGGGCCAGCGCCCCGTCGAGAAAATCGCTCAGCCGCTCTTCCGTGAATGCGCAATTCCAGTCCATGAATCTTCGCTCCTGCCTATGCCGGACGCATGCCCATCTGATCGAGGATGCGCGCCAGTTCGATGCGCCCCCGGTTGATTCTCGATTTCACCGTGCCCTCGGGAACCTGCAGCACCACCTGAATCTCGTTGTACTCGAGTCCCTGAAGATCGCGCAGGATGACGGCTTCGCGCAGCTCCGGCGAAAGCCGCGCCAGGCCCTGCTGGAGTTGCGCGCTCAGTTCGGAGGCCTGGGCCAACGATTCCGGAGTGCGCCCGGGAGAATGTTTGGCTTCCAGATGGGGCATGGCGTCCTCGATGGAATCCGTCAGCCGGTCGCGGCGCATGCGCCGGTAGTGGTCGATCAGCAGGTTGCGGGAGACGCTGGTCAGCCAGGTGGAAAAGGCGCCCTGACCGGACTGGTAACTGGCGAGCGTCCGATAGACCCGCAGAAAGACTTCCTGGCTCAAATCTTCGGCCGAGGCCCGGTTGCCCGTGAACCGGTAGCAAAGGCCATAGACTCGCCGCGCGTGCCGCCGCACAAGTTCCTCCCAGGCCGGCCCGTCGCCCCGGAGACAGAGTTGAACCAATTGGGCGTCGGGCTCCAATCTTTCCCAACCTCGCATCCCGCGTCACTTCCCGGCCTCACCTAAGGAAACGCAAAATGCCGCCGAAAAGTTCCCCCGCATTCCGCGCTCTGCACGGTGGGCCCTTCGCGCTGGCGACATCTTATGCGCCCTGCAACCGGGAACACAAGCAGGCAGCACTGCTTCTATAGCCGTGCGGAATATCCGCCCCAGGGCCAGGGGCCTCCTATCGCGGCCGAGGTATCCCACCAACTCGCTGATACAGCAGCGTGTTACGTGCGCCTGAGGGGTCGCCGACATGGCCTCGATCCGGCAAGGATTCGCCTTGACCATCCCAGGGGGGCGGGAGTAGAATTTTTTCGATGGAATTCCACACCCAGTTTGCAGCTTGTACGCCGTGTTGTTGTTCAGCCACGGCGGGCGCGGGTGTGAGATCCGAATAGAGCAGTTTCAACCCGAATCGGACTGACTCACCCGCTGACCAGAAAATTCTGGCGAGCGGGTTTTTTTGTTTTTCAGGGGCCACACGCCCCAGGGAGAAGCACTTGAGCGGCAGCGAAACCAATCCCCCGGTAAAAGAAACGACGGCGCAGAAGGCCGAGCGGCTGAAGCGTGAAAAGAACCCCTGGGAGGCGCTGCCGGAGATCCGCGAGTTTGCCCGCCGAGGACGCGATTCGGTTCCGGCCGACTGGAGCCTCTATTTCCGGTGGTGGGGAATCTACAGCCAGGGGGACGGGGCCGGTGTCGTAGGCGGTCAGGGCGGCGAGGGGAAATCGTCGCCCTACTTCATGCTGCGCACGGCTCTGCCCAACGGCATCGTGCGCTCCCAGCAGCTCCGCACGATTGCCGATCTGGCCGAGCGGCATGCGCGCGGCGTGGCCGACATCACCGTGCGGCAAAACATCCAGCTGCACTGGCTGACGATCGAATCGATCCCGGAAGTGCTCGACGCCCTGGCGGCCGCGGGAATCACCACCAAGGGCGCCTGCGGAGACGTCATCCGCAACATCACCGGCTGCCCGCTGGCCGGGGTGGCCGGCGATGAAATCTACGACGCTTCCCCACTGGTCCTCGAAGCGGCTGCCACCCTGCGCGACAAGAACGAGTTCTACGATCTGCCGCGCAAATTCAAAATCTGCATCACTGGATGCTCCGCGTGGTGCTCCTATCCGGAAATCAACGACATTGGATTGACGGCGGTCGAGCGCACCCTGCGGGGAAAGCGCGAGACCGGATTCTCCGTTCGCGTGGGCGGCGGGCTGGCGACCGAGCCGCACTTGGCCGAGCGCCTGGACGCGTTTGTCCGCCCCGAGCAGGCCGTGCGCGTGCTCCGGTCCATCGCGGAGCTTTTCCGCGACGCCGATCCGCTGCGGCAAAATCGCAAGCGCGCGCGCATGAAGTACCTGTTCACGCATTTTGGCTGGACGCCGCGCACATTCCTCGACGAGCTGAACCGCCGGCTGGGTTTCCAACTCGAGCCTGCCGCCGATGAGATTCCTCCCGCCGATGTCGTGCGCGACCACGCCGGCATCCATCCGCAGAAGCAGGAGGGCCTCTGCTACGTCGGCGCGTCCGTCCTCCGGGGCCGCATCACTCCCGAACAGATGCGCGCGGCCGCGGATCTGGCCGAGCGCCTGGGCAGCGGCGAGCTGCGCACCACCGCCATGCAGAACTTGGTCATCGTGAATGTCCCGAAGGCCAAGACCGAAACGCTGGCGCGGGAACTCGAGGCCGCCGGGTTTCGCATTTCGGGCTCGCCCTTCTGGCGCGGCGCGATCGCCTGCACCGGCACGGAGTTCTGCAAACTGGCCATCACCGAGACGAAGGGCTTCACGCGCTGGCTCGTCGAGGAACTGGAAGGCCGCCTGCCCGGCTTCGACCAGCCGTTGAAGCTGAACGTGACGGGATGCACCAATTCCTGCGGGCAGCACTGGATCGCCGATATCGGACTCGAGGGCAAGAAGATCAAGCACGACGGCAAAATGGTGGATGCCTACTTTTTCTCGCTGGGCGGCGCCGTGGGCGAACACCAGAGGCTGGCGCGCCCGGTCGGCTATCGCTGCACGGCCCGGGAAGTTCCCGACGCCATCGCGCGGCTTCTGAACACGTATATGTCCGCGAGAAACGGCCGCGAGAACCTGCGCCAATATTTCGCGCGCTTTTCCGAGCCAGAGCTGCGCGCCCAATTGGCCGGCAGCGTCGCGGCCGAGGCGGCGCGCGATCCCGCTCCCGGACCCGTTCCTCCGGGCGTCGGAGAATGAGTTGCAAGGCGGAGCCATGAGCATGACTATCACCGGAAAGGTTTATCTGGTCGGCGCCGGGCCGGGCGATCCGGAACTGCTGACGGTCCGGGCCCACAATCTTCTGCGCCGCGCCGATCTGGTCTTGCACGACGATCTGAATCCCCCGGCCATCCTCGCGCTCGCGGGACCGCAGGCTGCCGTCGAGAATGTCGGGAAGCGCTGCGGCAAGAAAGGCGTAGCGCAGGAACAGATCAACGCCCGGATGATCGAGGCGGCGCGCCGAGGCCAGGAAGTTGTTCGCCTGAAGAGCGGCGATCCGGGAATCTTTGGCCGCCTGGCGGAAGAAATCGACGCGCTCGAAGCCGCGGCAATCCCCTACGAGGTGGTCCCCGGCATCACGGCTGGAATCGCGGCGGCAGCGGCGATGAGCGCCTCGCTCACCGACCGGCGCAAAACCTCCCGCGTAATCCTCGTCAGCGGCCATCGCGCCACGAAAGGCGAACCGCACGAGAAAACAAACTGGAAAGCCCTGGCCGCCGAAGACGCCACGCTGGTGATCTACATGCCGGGGAATAATTTCGCCGGCCTGCGCGACGAACTTCTCGCCGCGGGCCTCGACACCGGCACCCCCGCCGTCCTGGTGTCCCGCGCCGCCACGCCGCAACAGCAGCACGGGTCGACGACGCTTGGAGCACTCGACCAACTGCCGACCCTGGAGTCTCCCGCCATCCTGCTGATCGGCCGGTCTCTGGCGGGCGTGCATCAAAGGCTGAGCGCAGAGATCCTGGCGCTGGCGCTCGATGAAACGGGCGCCCGCGTTTCTCCGTTGTAACAGCACCGCGCGGCCCAGCCATCGAAACGCGCCGCCTTCGTGCTAGATTCTTCTCAGACTTGCCGAGGCCTGTTGGCCCGCGAGTCACCTCACAACATGCCCGACGGCAAACGATCACCCATCGGCTGGATTGATGTTGTCTGGCTGCTGTTCATCCTCGGCCTGGCTCTTCTTCCGCCCATTGCCGAAATCCACAAGCAGCTGACTCTCGCGGCCATCGGCATCTTCCAGGTCCTCGAGGGCTCACTGGTGGCGCGGCTTCCCGCGCGCGGGCGCGTTTACAGCGTCCTGATCAAAATCGCGCTGGCGACGCTCCTGCTCGACCATACCGGGGAAATCGGGATCAACAGCAGCTACTGGCCCATTTATCTGGTGCCGGTGGTTACGGCGGCCATCTACTTCGGCCCGGTGGCCACGCTGGGATGGACGGCGCTGGCTTCGGCGGCCTATTGCTCGTATCTCTATCCGGCGCTCTCCATCGAGCAAAACGAGCTTACGACCGAGGGGCTCGCGACCCTGGCCATCCGTAATCTTTTTTTCTTTCTTGCGGCGATGCTGGTGAACCGCTTCGTCGTCGAGAAGCGCCGCCAGGTGGCGCGCTACCAGGCGCTCTCGGAAACGCTGGAGGAAACCAACCGGCAGTTGCAGCGCGCCGAAGCCGAGGCGCGCCGCTCGGAACGCCTGGCCGCCCTCGGGCAGATGTCCGCGGGCCTGGCGCACGAAATCCGCAATCCACTGGGAGTGATCAAGGGCTCGGCGGAAATGCTCGCGCAGAAGCTGGCGGATGCCACGCCGCTC
>JAIQGD010000042.1 GCA_020072765.1 Terriglobia bacterium | reverse complement strand
AAAAGAAAAACGGCGGAAGAGGGGGTGGGCTGCTTGCCCGGGCCGGGCCGTTGGCTGTATCTGGCTATCTCGCGCCCGGCCGGCAGCTGCGTCTCTCCCGCCGTGTGGATTAACTGAAAAACGCCGCGGGTTACTTCTTGGCCAGGTCCCGGACAACCGAGACGAGGTCCTTGATCTGGTCGGCGCTCAGCTTGTCCTTGTAGGAGGGCATCTTGTTGTTCTTGCCGTTGGTGACGACGCCCACCAATTCCGCATCCGACAGCTTCTGCACAACGTCCGAGCGCAGGTCGGGAACGCCCAGAGCCTTGCCGGTCGGGCCGCTGCCGCTGCCGTCGGGCGAATGGCAGATGGCGCACTTCGTCTTGAAAGTCGCCGCGGCGGGCTCGGCCTGCGCCGTCGAAATGCACACGAAACCCAGCGCCGCCATCAGCACTGCAGCGCCACCGAGCCGAATTATTGACCGTCCCATATCGTCCTCCTCATGAGTGTGCCGCGGTGATTCCCGCGGAGTGTTTTATGAAAGATCGCGTCGCTGCTCTTATACGAAAATCGCCGCGACGGTTGCCCCAATCCAAATGGCAAGAACCAGTGCTGCCCGGAATTTCTTCGAATCCAAGCACTTCTGCATCCCTGCCTCCTCCAGGCACCGGCAACCGAACAGTGCCGTATGTACTCGAAAAGTATGCAGGACCGACCCAACATAACTCCGTGACCGTTATCACTGTGATAGTGGTCACACAGCTGCGCTCCGGTAGCTGTCAGGAAGGAAAAGAAAGGAGGGAGTCTTACTGGCTCAGCAGCTTTTCCAGGCCGGCCTTGTTGGAAATCACCAGCATGGAACCCCGCAGCTCGATCAGCCGCTCGCGCTTGAAATCGGCCAGGAGCCTGCTGACCGTTTCGCGCGCCGCGCCGATCATTTCGGCGATCTCCTCATGCGTGAGGGTCAGGGCCGCCCGAGGCGGTCCATTGCTTTCCGCGCGCGCCGCGGTCAGGTCCAGCAAGAAACGCGCGAGCTTCTCCGGTGCGGAGGCGGAAAAGCCGAGGTTACGGACTTCCTGGAACGTCGCATGGTAGATGTCGGTCATGATCTCGGCCACCCGCAAAGCCGCTTCGCCGTGCTCGCGCAAGAACTGCAGAAACGGCTGTCGGGGGACGAACTCCGCCTGGATCGCTTCGAGCGCCTCGGCGGTGAGCGCATAGGCTAGCCCCGAAATCGTGCCCGGCAGGCCCACCACCTCGCCAGGCTCGGCCATGCGCAGGATCAGCGACTTGCCGTCGGCGGAGCTGGCCGTCAGCTTGGCTCGGCCATGACTGAGGATGAACACTCCCTGCGGATCCTGCCCCTCGACGAAAAGAATGGCGCCTTTGTTATAGGCCGCAGGTATGGAAATGGCGTGAAAGCTGTCCTGGACCCGCTGCGGAAGATTGAGCAAGAGCCGGTCTTTCAAAAGCGGCCGGGTCAGGTAGCCATGGAGGGGATTAAGTTTGGATGGGGTTTCCTGAGGCGCGGGCACTCGCTTTCGGCGGCGCTTGACCTTTGGCACGATTTGCACTCGATTCGTCATATGCGTGACTCCCAGCCGGATCGAGGATTCCCATGGGGGCTCAAGAATGATTCTACATCACATGGAAGCGATAGCAAAAATGGATTCGCCGCGACCGCCGGTCAGCGGCGCCAGACGCTGTGTGGCGGCGCGTTCCGCGGTTCCTCCCTCCTGCAACCGTACGTTTGTCGCCGGATGAACTGCACCGGGTGCTGTATCATCGTGGGGTAAGATGGCGCCGCATTCCGCGGGCGGCGGGTTAGGATGAATGAATCGGGCCGTTTATCCATGAGAAGGTTCCTAGCTCTGTTTCTGCTGAGCGTCACCGTGCTGGCCGCGCAAGGCAGCGACGGCGAGCTGCGTTTGCAGGTGAGGGATCCCTCCGGGCTGGGTGTGCAGGCCACCGTGGAGCTCGCGAGCGAAGCCATGCACTACCGCGAAACGTTCACCACCAGCGACGCCGGCCTCCTGGTGGTCAAGCGCCTCCCCTACGGCCTGTATCGCCTCCGGATTCAACAGCCCGGCTTCGCCGAAGTGTCCGAAACCATCGAAGTGCGCTCGGCTCTTCCGGTGGAGCGCACCATCCAGCTCGTGCTGGCCCCTGTGAGCGCCACCGTGACGGTCCGGGCCGCCGAGACGCTGATCGACCCTCACCAGGCCACGGCCGCCGAGCGCATCAGTGCCAGCACCATTCAGAGCCGCATGAGCTCGTTGCCCGGCCGTTCCCTCCAGGACCTCGTCAATTCCCAGCCGGGCTGGATCTACGAGGGCAACGGCGTGCTCCACCCGCGCGGCTCGGAGTACCAGACGCAGTTCGTGGTGGACGGTGTTCCGCTCACCGACAACCGCTCGCCCAGCTTCGGCCCGGAGATCGAAGCCGACGACGTGCAGTCCATGGGCGTCTACACGGCGGGCTTCGCGGCCGAATACGGCCGCAAACTGGGCGGCGTCGTGGAGATCAACACGCTGCAGGAGGCGCGGAAGGGCTTCCACGGACAGGCGGTGCTCTCCGGCGGGGGCTTCCGGACGGCGGGCAGTTTTGTCCAAGCGCAGTACACCGGGGGCAAGAACACGTTCGGCTTCAGCGCCCGCGGCAACCTGACCGATCACTATTTGAACCCGGTGGTGCCGCAGAACTTCACCAACTCGGGCACCACCGGCGCCTTTTCCGTGCGCTACGAGCGCGACCTCACGCCCAACGACACGCTCACGCTGATCGTCCGCCACGGACTTTCCCGCTTCGAGATTCCCAACGAGCAAAAGCAGCAAACCGCGGGCCAGCGGCAGACGGGCGACAACTTCGAAACGATGGGCATCGTTTCCTACGAGCACGTCTTTTCCGGCGATTTCGTGGCCGATTTTCACGGCATGGTGCGCGACAGCGCGCACGACTTGTACTCCAACCCATTCTCAACGCCGGTCATCGCGTTCCAGCGCAACGGGTTTCGCGAGGGTTATTTCAAAGGCAGTGTCACGCTCCAGCGCGGCGTGCATCAGTGGAAAGCAGGCGTCGAATCGGACAACACCTTTCTCCACGAGAACTTCCGCGACATCATCACCGATCCCTCGCAGTTCGATCCCGCCACGCCCCTGGCGTTCGCGTTTTCCGGCCGGCGGCCGGCGCTCGAGCAGTCCGCGTTCGTGCAGGACCTGATCCGTCTGGGCGACTGGACGGTGAGCGCCGGCCTGCGCTGGGACCACTACCAGCTGCTGGTCAATCAGAACGCTGTGAGCCCGCGCCTCTCGCTGGCGCGCTATTTTCCCTCCGCCGATCTGGTTGTGCACATCTCCTACGACCGCATCTTCCAGACGCCGTCTTCCGATAACCTGCTCCTGTCCAGCTCGCCCCAGGTGGTTTCGCTCAACCCCGTGGTGCTCCGCTTGCCCGTCAAGCCCTCCCATGCCGATTTCTTCGAGGGCGGCATGACTAAGGCGCTGCGCGGCCAGTGGAGATTCAGCGCCAACGTCTTTCGCCGCCAGTTCGACAATTTCGCCGACGACGACCAGTTGCTCAGCACCGCGGTCAGTTTTCCCATCGCGTTTCGCCGGGGCATTCTGTACGGCGCGGACGGAAAGATCGAACTGCTGAAGTGGCGCCGCTTTTCCGGCTTCGCGACGTACTCCTACATCGTCGGCAACGTCTGGCTCCCCGTCACCGGCGGCCTGTTGCTCGGCGACGAAACGGCCGTCGCGCAGCTCGCCGGCCACTTCCCGGATTCGCAGGACCAGCGCAATACCGCGCGCGCCCGCGTGCGCTACCAGATCGCCTCGCGCCTGTGGATCGCCGCGGGAGCGGAGTACGGCAGCGGCCTCCCCTTCCAGTTGCGGAACGCCGGCGACCCGCTGGCGCAGTATGGCCAGGCGGTGCTGGACCGCCTCAATTTCAACCGCGGCCGCATCCGCCCGGCTTTCACCGTGGACGCTTCGGCGGGCGCGGAGCTTTTCAAGTCGGACCGCCTCACGCTGAATCTGCAGGCCGATGGCGAAAACCTCACCAATCTTCTGGACGTCATCGACTTCGGCGGGCTGTTCTCCGGCAACGCCATCGGCCCCTCGCGCAGCTACTTCCTGCGTTTCACCGCCAACTTCTGATCCGCGCTCTCCGTATTGAATCGCGTGCCGTCGCATCTCACCGGCTCACGCCCCGATGGCACCCGAAATGCTTGCTCCCGCTGCGGTGCCACTGCGCGCAATGCACCGTCTGGCTGGACACGGGGGCTGCGGGACGTAAGTGGAGCGCAACCAGCGTGAAGGGAATTAGAGGTTTCTCATTGCTCCCAAAAATCGATTTTAGAACGCTTGCCGTTGCCCGAATCGGCACCCCAATCGCCTGCCTCCCTCAGCGAGAACCAAACTCTTCCGGAGAATCGGCGTGCCAGACTTGCACACCATAAAAAATAGCCCGGATGGCCCGGACGGAGCGCGCCGCCCGATCTTTATTCAGGCGATGTGGCGCACGGGCAGCACCTACATCTGGAAAAAGTTCCGCGACCAGCCCCAGTACCGCGCCTACTACCAGCCCTTGCACGAAATCCTGATGAAGCCGCGCGAGGAAATCCTGGCCGCGCATCCGGAGAGCCAACGCGCCGCGCTCCGCCATCCGCCCATCGAAGAATTCTATTTCGCCGAATTCCCGTTCACCGAGGGCGGCGGCGTCGAGCACTTCGAGAAACCCCTGAGCTACGAACGCTACTGCCTGGCCGAAGACGCCGAGGACCTCGCCTTGCACCGCTACATCTCCCATCTCCTCACGCATGCCACGCGCTACGGCCAGACCCCCGTCCTGCAGTTCAACCGCGGCCTGTTCCGCGCCGGATGGCTCACGCGCCACTTCTCGCCCGTCAATCTTCTGCTGCTGCGCCGTCCCGCCAACGTCTGGAAAAGTTTTCTCTCCTTCCCCGATAGTTTCTTCGTCGGCGGCTTCTGCATGATTCTCGGGCAGAATCGTTTCCGATTCCCTCTGAGCTGTCTTCCGGCGTGGACCGACATTCCCCGGCGCGTGGCCGCCACCACGGACCAGGAATACGCAGCCTACGCACCGGTCCGCCGCGAACAGCAGTCCCGCCTCTATCCCGCCTTCTTCGATTTCTATCTGCTCTCCACGATCCACTGCGCCCAATACGCCGACTGCATCCTGGACATGGACGAGCTGGCCCACAACCCGGCCGCCCGCCAGGCGGCTACCGCGCGCCTCCGGCAACTGGGAATTTCCATTAGCCTCGACGACTGCGTCCTGCCTTCCTACCCGCTGCGTTCGCCCGAGGAACGCGAGTGGCTCGCCTACGAGGACTTCTCCCGGCGCTTCCTGCGCGGCACGCTCCCGAGCGAGCTTTCCATTCCGCGCGAGAAGCTGGCTGCCGCCGAGTCCTTGCTGGGCCCCTATTTCCGCGACCTACTGACGGATTTCACGGATCGTCCCGCTCCTTCGCTCCTGCAGACCCCCGCCGAAGCGGCCTCGCGGGCGCACGCGCAGCACGAAAGCGGACTGGAGTTGTTTGGCGAGGGGCAAGTGGAGGCCGCGGCCCGCGCGTTCGGCGATTCGCTGGCGGAGGAGGCCAGCTGCGAGCGTTGGAACGACTGGGCCACCGCGCAGAGCGCGCTGGCGCGTCCCGTGCTCGCGGAACTCGGTTACCGCCAGGCGTTGCGGATGGACTCCACCGATCAGGAGGCCACCACGAATCTCGGCGCTCTGCTGGCCATGCTCGGAAAAGATTCCGAGGCCTTGCCCCTGCTCGACCGTGCCGGGGCGGCGGCGCCTCCGGAAAGCCGCGCCATCCTCACCGGCTTAGCGGCCGATGCCCGCCAGAGGCTCGGCCTCCATGTCCCGGCCGGCTCCAATGGATCTGCGCGCTCAACCTCACCAGCGTCCTTGGGCCAGCACGCGGGCTTGACCGTGTTCCTGACCGGCCTCTCCGGAGCAGGGAAGTCCACCGTGGCAACCGCTCTGCTCGCCCGGCTGGCCGAAGTGGATGGCCGGCCCGTCACGCTGCTCGATGGCGACAACGCCCGCCGCCTGCTCTCCTCCGAACTCGGTTTCTCCCGCGAGCACCGCAATCTCAATATTCGGCGCATTGGCTTTGTCGCCGCCGAAGTGACCCGCCATGGAGGGACCGCCATCTGCGCCCCCATCGCCCCCTTCGACCGCACCCGCAGGGAAGTACGCGACATGATCGAACCCCTGGGAGCCTTCGTGCTGGTTTATCTCTCGACCCCCATCGAGGTCTGCGAGGAGCGCGACCCCAAGGGCCTATACGCCCGGGCGCGCGCCGGACACATTCCCTTCTTCACCGGCATCTCGGATCCCTACGAAGTTCCCGCCGATGCCGACCTCATGATCGACACCACGGACATCACGCCCGAACAGACCGTGAACACGATCGTCGCCTATCTTTGGCAGCGGGGAATCCTGGCTGGACACGCCGTCGAAACACTGGCGCCGCTCCGCGTGGGGAACCGCTAAGCCTGTTTTAGGCCACCCTTGCGCGCCGCGGCCCTCCCCTTGCGCAAAATGGCCACCATGGCCTGCGCCGCCGCGGTCAGCGGCCGGTCCTGCCGAAAGACCAGGTACAGCCTTCGGGTGATGCGCATCTGCCGGATGCGCAGCTCGCGCAGATCGCCGCGCCGGATCTCCCGCTCGACGCACATCTGCGGCACGATCGCCACGCCCTTCTTCATCTCCACGAACATCTTGATGCTCTCGATTGTCGGCATTTCGATGTCCATGTGCAGCGGCACGCGCTGCCGCGCGAACATCTGAATCACGCGCTGCCGGTAGGGCGATTCCACAATGTGCGCCACGAAGGTCTCCTCGCCCAGGTCGCGGATATCCACCTCGCGGCGCTTGGCCAGCCGGTGGCTGGGCCACACCACCAGCACCAGCGAATCGCGGTGGAACTCCACGGCCTCCAGTTCGCGCTCCTCCGGAATGTAGGAAATCACGCCGATATCCAGGTGGTGGTTCAGCACCTCGCGCGGCACGTCGCGCGAAAACACGCGGTGCACCCGCACGTGAATCCCCGGATGCAGCTGGCGGTAGCGCCCCAGCGCCGGCAGTAGCGCGTGAATCGAACTCTCATTCACGCCCAGCGAAAGTTGTCCGCGCTTGAGCCCCCGCAGCTCGTTCATGCCCTTGCGGATCTCCTCCCGCAAGTTCAGCATCCGGTCGGCGTATTCCAGCAGCAGCATGCCCGCGTCGGTCAGCATGCGCGCGCCCGACCCGCGCACGAACAGCGGCTGGCCCACCCACTCCTCCAGCTTGCGAATCGAGATGCTCACCGCCGGCTGCGTGCGGTAGAGCTTCACCGCCGCGCGCGAAAAGCTGCGCTCGCGCGCGACCATCTGAAATACGTGCAGCGATGCCAGATCCACGAATTGTCCCTCCCGCATGGCTCTGTTTATATATAAGCGAGACTTATTCCGCATGCAACAATTATAAATTGGACTTCCCCCGCCTCCCGCGCTTTACTGAAAGGAAGGAAAGGAGGAGCTATGGATACCGTGGAGATCTTTGATACCACGCTGCGCGACGGCGAGCAGTCGCCCGGGTTCTCGATGAACCGCGAGGAGAAAGTAAAGCTGGCCCGCCTGATCGAAGAGCTGGGCGTGGACATTCTCGAAGCCGGTTTCCCCATTGCTTCTGTCTACGAACTTTCCGCCAGGTTTCCGCGTCCAGAACCTTTTGTCCATTGGCGCATACCAAAGGATCAGCCCGCCGCCCGGCCCCGCCTGCACATGTTCCTGGCCACCTCCGACCTGCACCTGAAACACAAGCTGCGCATGACCCGCGAGGAAGCGCTCGACCAGATCACCACCATGATGCGCTTCGCCCGCAAGCATTGTCAGGAGATCGAATTCTCCGCCGAGGACGCCAGCCGCAGCGACATGGATTATCTCTGCCAGGTGATCCAGGCCGTGGTCGAGTGCGGCGCCACCGTCATCAATTTGCCCGACACGGTCGGCTATTCCACGCCCGCGGAGTACGCGGAAATGTTTCGCCTCGTCCGCGCGCGCCTGGGGGAGCGCCCCGACGTCATTCTCAGCGCCCACTGCCACGACGATCTCGGGCTGGCGGTGGCCAATTCGCTGGCCGCCGTCCAGGCGGGCGTGCGCCAGCTGGAATGCACCATCAACGGCATCGGCGAGCGCGCCGGAAACGCCGCCATCGAAGAGCTGGCGGTCGCCCTGCATGTCCGCCAGAACTTCTACGGCGTGGCCACGCATCTGCGCCTGGAAAAGCTCTATCCGGCCAGCCGCATGCTCTCGTCCATCACCGGGGTCAACGTGCCGCCGAACAAGGCGGTCGTGGGCGCCAACGCCTTTGCCCACGAAGCGGGCATCCATCAGGACGGCATCCTGAAGAATCCGCTGACCTACGAAATCATGAGTCCCGAGTCGGTGGGCGTGCCCGCGCGGCGCCTGGTCCTCGGCAAACATTCCGGCCGCAACGCCTTTCGCGCGCGCCTGGCCGATCTCGGCTTCGAGACCACCGATGCCGAGCTCGCCGAGCTGTACACTCTAGCGATTGCGCGCGCGGACATGGAAAAGGAAATTACCGACCGCGACCTGATCGCCATCATCCATCAGGTGCGCCGCCACGCGTCGCCGGCCCCCTCCAGTTCTGGACCGGCCACCACTGCGGCACGCTGAGATCACAACCTACTTCGTAGCCGGTTTTTAGGGGGTCGGAGTTCCGCAGTCCCGGAATCCCGGAAGAAGTTGCGGGACTTCAGCTCCGACATAAATCAGAGGGGCGTTGTCAGGGGTTTTAACCCCTGAGGCACGATTTTGAATTTTTCCGCAGACGGTTTGGCTCCCGAAGCTCCCTGAGGGCAAGCTGTTCAACTTGCCAGCCCATTTATGAGATGATGGGGCGCGCAGAAGGCGATTTGGCGATGACACCCTTGCGAAAAACCATTGCGGTACTGCCGGGCGACGGCATCGGCCCCGAGGTGACGGCCGCCGCCGTCGAGATTCTCCGCGATTGCGCCGCGACCTTCGGCCACCAGTTCGATTTCCGCGAATTCCTCTTCGGCGGCGCCGCCATTGACCAATGCGGGACGCCCCTGCCGGAGGAAACTCTCGCCGGCTGCCGCTCCTCGGACGCCATCCTGCTCGGCGCCATTGGCGGACCCAAGTGGGAGGCCTTGCCGCTGGGCACGCGCCCCGAAGCGGGCCTGCTGGGCCTTCGGCAAAAACTCGATCTCTTCATCAACCTCCGTCCGATTCGCCTGCGCCCCGCGCTGCACGGCATTTCGCCGCTTCGCCTGGAGCGCCTCGAGGGCTGCGACTTCGAAATCGTCCGCGAACTCGCCGGAGACGTTTATTTCGGCGAACACACCTTGCAGGGAACGGGCAAGGACGCGCGCGCCACGGACTTGGCCGCCTACTCCGCCGCGGAAGTCGAGCGCGTCGCCCGCTACGCCTTCGAGCGCGCCCGCGCCCGCAAGGGACACCTCACCAGCGTGGACAAAGCCAACGTGCTGGCCACCTCGACGCTCTGGCGGCAGACGGTCACGGCCCTGGCGCGCGAATATCCCGGCGTCACCGTGGATCATCTCTACGTGGACAACGCCGCCATGCAGATCCTGCTGCGCCCCGCGCAATTCGACGTGATCCTCACCGGCAATTTGTTCGGCGATATCCTCAGCGACGAAGCAGCGGCGCTGGCCGGCTCGATCGGCCTGATTCCTTCGATGAGCCGCGGCCGCGACGGCCAACCCGCGCTCTACGAACCCATCCACGGCTCGGCCCCCACGCTGGCCGGCAAGGACGTGGCCTGCCCGCTGGGCGCAATCTTCTCGGCCACGCTCATGCTGCGCGAATCGTTCGGCCTCCAGGCCGAATCGCACTGGATCGAGGCCGCCGTGGATCGCGTGCTGGGCCTCGGCTATCGCACCGCCGATCTGGTCGAGCCCAACGGCCGCGCCGTCGGCGGCCGGGAATTCACCGCGCAAATCCGCAGCGAATTGAAGGCCCTGCTCCTCCACCGCGAGCACTCCGGCGCCAGCCTGTAGCCCGGGGGCAGCGGCAGTCCTTTGGAGTGCGGCGGCTCGCCGCCGCTTTTCCCAGCTGCCCACAGCCTCCATGTCGAATTTCAGGAGAAATGGGTTTACACTTCCGGCGTATGCTCCGCGTTTCCCCCACCGACCGCGTCTTCATCCTCACCGGCGCGGGCATCAGCGCCGAAAGCGGCATCCCCACGTTTCGCGGCGCGGGGGGCCTGTGGCGGACCTACCGTGTCGAGGAAGTCGGGACGCCCGAAGCCTTTCGCCGCGACCCGGCACTGGTGTGGGAGTTCTACTCCATGCGCCGCCGCGCCGCCTCGGCCGCCAAACCGAATCCCGGCCATCGCGCGCTCGCGCAACTCGAAGCCGATTTGCAGGACCGCCTGTTTCTCTGCACGCAGAACGTCGATAATCTCCACGAGCAGGGCGGCTCGGCCCGCGTCGTCCACATGCACGGCGAGCTGTTCAAAAGCCGTTGCGACACCTGCCCCCTACCGCCCTTCGACGACGCCCGCACCTTCGATCCCCCCGCCGAAATTCCCCGGTGCGCGTGCGGCGGCCGGATTCGCCCGCACATCTGCTGGTTCGGCGAAGTGCCCTTCCACCTCGACGAAATCTTCCGCGCCCTCGGCGACTGCACCGTTTTCCTCGCCATCGGGACATCGGGCGTGGTCGAGCCCGCCGCCAGCTTCGTCGCCCACGTGCGCGGCCCCGACAGGTCGGGGCGTGGCCGCGCCCGCACGATCTACGTCGGGCCCGAGGAGCCCGCCAACAGCTCCGCCTTCACCGAATGCCACCTGGGAAACGCTGGAGAGGTCTTGCCCAATCTTTTCCGCTTGGAATGAGGAGCGCCGTCAGTCGGGGATGCCGATGCGCGTGCGGAGGAAGATCAGAGCTCGGCGGCGAAGGCTAGCGGGTGCGTTCATCTCTTTCGATTTTGCCGTCGCGCAGGCGGATGACGCGGTGGGCGTGCGCGGCGATGTCCTGCTCGTGGGTGACCAGGATGATGGTGTTGCCGCTCTGGTGCAGCCGGCTGAACAGCGCCATGATTTCCTCGCCCGTGGCGGAGTCGAGGTTCCCGGTGGGCTCGTCGGCCAGCAGGATCGAGGGATTGTTCACCAGCGCCCGCGCGATGGCCACGCGTTGCCGCTGGCCTCCGGAAAGTTCGTTGGGCTTGTGCATCATGCGCTCGGTGAGGTCCACCTGCGCCAGAGCCTGCTTGGCGCGCTCCAGCCGCTCCGCGGCGGGCGTGCCGTTGTAGATCATGGGTAGCTCGACATTGTGCAGCGCGGTGGCGCGCGGCAGCAGGTTGAACGTCTGGAATACGAACCCGATCTCTTTGTTGCGGATGTAGGCCAGCGCGTCGTCATCCAGCTGGCTCACCAGGCGTCCCGCCAGCCAGTAGTTGCCCCGCGTCGGCGTATCCAGGCAGCCGATCAGGTTCATCAGCGTGGATTTCCCGGAGCCCGAAGGGCCCATGATCGCGACGTACTCGCCCTTGCCGATCTCGATCTCCACGCCGCGCAGCGCGTGCAGCTGCTCGGTCCCCATCTCGTACGTCTTCCAGAGATCCTCGGTCTTGATGACCACCCCGGAGTCGATCAGGTCCTGGCGAAACGACTCCGCCGCGATGGGTTCACTGGTGATGGACATTGTCTTCCCCGGCGTCTCCCGCCTTAACTGGATGAATCGCTGACTTTGGGCGCCGAATTGTCGACCTTGATCGTCGCCCCCGGCCGCAGCGTGCGCAGCGCCTTATAACTGCCGGTCACGATCGTATCGCTTTCCTGCAGGCCGCTGAGCACTTCGATATCGGACACGCCGGTGATCCCCGTCTGCACCGGCACGAATTCGGCCTTCTGCCCGCGCACGAGGAACACTCCCTGGATATCGGTCTTCTGGCTCGCCGCGGATTCCGATTTGGATGCCGCCAGCGTCACGCTGCCGGCCTTGCCGCTCTTGGCCTCTTCGATCTCTTTCTGCGTCCGCTCGGCCAGCGCCTGAATGGGAATGGTGAGCGAGTTTTTGCGCTGGGCCGTCTGGATCTTGGCCGTGGCCGAAAGGCCCGGACGCACCCCGGCCGGCGGATCATCGAGCGTCACAACCACCTTGAAATCGCGCGCTTCCTGCGTATTGGCCGTGGTCGACGTCATGGACGCCTGCCCCGAACTCCGCAGGATGGCCAGCTCGCCCACTTCCGTGACGTGCCCTTTGAAAATCTTCCCCGGCACGGCGTCAATCATTACCTCGGCCACCTCGCCATCCCGCACGCTGGTGATGTCGGTCTCGTCCACCTTCACCTCAGCCGTCACCACGCTCATGTCCGAAATCGTCAGCAAGAACGCGCCCTGCGCGTTCTGGATGCCCGGCACGACGTTCTCGCCCACGCGCACCGCGATGTAGCTCACGATCCCGTCGATCGGAGCCGTGTACGTCGTCTTGCGCAAGACGTCCTGCGCGCGCGTCAGCACCGCGCGCGACTGCTCCATCCCCGACCGCGACTGTTCGCGGGCCGCGCGCGTCTGATCCACCTGTGCCTGGCTCGCGGTCAGTGCCGCCACCGCGCTGTCGTACGCCGCCTTGGTCGAATCATACTGCTGCTTGGGAATCAGCTGCTCCTTATACAGTTCCTGGGTGCGCTGCCAGTCCAGCTTGGTTTTTTCCAGGTCGGCCTGCCGCTGGGCCAGCGTCGCCACGGCCGACTGGTAATTGGCCTCCGCCGCCTTCATCCCCGCCGTGGCCGAATCAATGGTCGCCACCTGCGCCTGCACGTCCGCGCCGGGTTGGACGTTCTCCAGATGCAGCAGGACATCGCCCTTCTTGACGTGATCGCCTTCCTTCACCGCGATGTCGATGATCTTCCCAAAGCCCTCGCCCAACACGTTAGTGTAGTCCCGCGGGCGCACTTCACCCGAGGCTGTCACCATCGAGGTCAGATCTTGCCGCTGCACGCGGCCCGTCTGCACGCTGACCACTCCCTGGTTGGCCCGGCTAATGCTGTACCAGACCATGCCTCCGAGGACGGCCACCGCCCCCGCGCCAATCATCACTTTTTGCCACGTCTTCATTTCGCCAGCCTATCGAAGAAATTAGATGCACCGGGAGCGGCCCACGCTCCCGCCCCACCCTATTTATACGTCCCGCCGCGGTGGAATGTTTCCGGAGTTCCTCAGTTGCGCGAAAATCCCTCTGGGCCGAAGGACACCCTCCCCAGCCCAATTCCCGTCGGAACCCCCACCTCGGATGACTGGCGCGCCCGGATGACGTTCCCAGACCTTCCCCTGGACCCGCCGCACCACTATCTTAATCCTAATTCGCCTCCGCCTGCCAAAAAAGGCTCCTCGCCTGGCCCTCCTCCCCACCCTCGCCCCCGCAGACGAGCCACCGTCCCAGGCACCCCAGGCAACCCATGGGCCCGCAAGCGATTCGAACTGAGTTGGATACACCCTCTGCGGGGGGAAAGTTCTGTTGACCTGTACTGTAGGACAGGCTAAGATTCCTGATCGAATCGGGTAAAGGCACATTATGCACCAGTCTGTGAAGACGTCCCTGATACTCCTTCTGGCAGGCGGATTGGCCCTCGGGCCCCTCGCTTCCCTGGCCGCCGCGCAACAGGAAGACGCGCAGGACCACGCCAAGAAAGCCTCCAAGACCAAGCAGAAGTCCGAGAAAGAGCTCTTCAAGGAAATCGATTCCCAGTATAAGAAGTGGCTCAATGAGGACGTGATCTACATCATCGCGCCCGAGGAGCGCCGCAACTTCCTGCGCCTCCAGACCAACGAAGAGCGCGAACAGTTCATCGAGGCCTTCTGGCAGCGGCGCAATCCCGATCCCGATTCGCTCGACAACACTTTCAAGGAAGAGCATTACCGCCGCATCGCCTACGTCAACGAGCATTTCCCCTCCGGGATTCCCGGCTGGAAGACCGACCGCGGCAAGATCTACATCATGTGGGGCGCCCCGGATGAAATCGACTCCCATCCCACCGGCGGCAACTGGGATCGTCCCATGGACCAGGGCGGCGGCTCCACTTCCACGTATCCCTATGAAGACTGGCGCTATCGTTACCTGGAAGGCATGGGGGAGAACGTCGAGATCGAGTTCGTCGACCCCACCAGCACCGGCGAATATCACCTGACCATGGACCCCAGCGAAAAGGACGCGCTGCTCCGCGTCCCGGGCGCCGGCCTCACCATGGCCGAGGCCATGGGGACGTCCAGCAAAGCGCAGCGCTTCTCCCGAACCGACGGGACCAACCAAGCCATGGGCGTTGGTGGCCAGAACACCGGCAAGGACGAATTCGACCGCCTGGAAAATTACGTCAACATCATGCGTCCGCCGCCGGTCAAGTTTAAGGATCTCGAGCAGGTGGTGACCTCGCGCCTGGTGCGCGATCAGCTCAAGTTCCAGTATCGCTTCGACTTTTTGCGCATTACTTCCGACACGGTCTTCGTGCCCATCACCGTGCAGATTCCCGTGCGCCAGTTGAGCTTTCAGGAGAAGGACGGCGTGGATTCGGCCTCCATGAACATCTTCGGCCGCATCACCACGCTGAGCGGCCGCATCGTGCAGACCTTCGAGGATACCCTGCGCGCCGACTATCCCTCGTCGCTGCTGCAGCAGTCGCTCGGCACCTCGCGCATCTATCAGAAGGCCATCCCGCTGAGCCCCAATCTGTACCGCCTGGATCTGGTGGTGAAGGACGTCAACAGCGGCAACGTCGGCGTCGTCAACACCCGCCTGGCCGTCCCGCGCTTCCAGGATGACCAGCTCAGCACCAGCTCCCTGATCCTCGCCGACAACATCCAGCGCGTCTCCAACAAGGACATCGGCCTCGGCCAATTCGTCCTGGGCGACGTCAAGGTGCGCCCCAGGCTCGACGCCTCCTTCATTCCCAGCGATAGCATGGGCGTGTTTCTGCAAGTCTACAATTTGAAGGTGGATGAGAAGACCCACAAGGCGGATGCCTCGGTCCAATTCCGCATCCTGAAGGACAAAGAAACCGCTCCCGCCCTCCGCTTCGACATCCCGGCCGATAAACTGCCCTCGCACGGGGAGGAACTCACTCTCGAGAACCGCATCACGCTGGGCTCGCTAGCGCCTGGAAAATACAAGCTCGAAGTCGCCATCACGGACAATTTGACCAAGCAAACCATTACCCCAACCGCGGACTTTACGGTTAAGCCCTTACCTGCAAATCCCAAATAGGGAGGTAGAGCGCTTGCGTCTCGGAGCCATTCGTTTTCTCGCAACCGGATTGCTCCTGTGCCTGGCCGGCTCTCCCCTTGCGGCGGCTCCCAACGCCAGCCGCATTTCCGGTGTCGTCGTGGACCCTGCCGGAACGCCCCAAATGGGCGCCACCGTGCTCATCTCCTCCGAACAGCTTCTGGCCGCCCCGCCCATCCAACTCCTCACCAATGACCGCGGGAATTTCTCGATTGCCGCCCTTCCCACGGGACTCTATTCCATCAAAGTCACCCTGGCGGGGTTTTTGCCGGCCCTCGAGTCTCACATTCAGATTGATGATCAGCATGCCGCGCTGCTCCAAATTGTCCTCGGCTCCGTCTTCTCCTCCTTCGAGAAGCTCCGCCGCCCCGCCGGTCAGCCAGCCGCCTCGGACGATTGGTCCTGGGTCCTGCGCGCTTCCGCCGCCTCCCGCGCGGTCCTGCGCTGGCAGGATAGCGCCACGCCTCTGGACCCTGCGGCAGCACCGGCCGACGGCGCCCGAACGCCATCGACTCACGGGCGCTTCGCGCTTACTTCCGGCGCTGACCGGCCCGGTGCGGTCTCGGCCCGGGCCGCTTCGCCCACCACCTCGTTCGCCTATGACCTCGGCGTGGGCGCCAAGGGACAGCTTCTCATGGCCGGGGAGTTCAGCTACGAAGACGCTTCGGCCTCCGGCGGAATGGCCGCCGCCTGGCTGCCTTCCGGCCAGGCGGGCGTCGGTCCGGTCACCACGTTTCTGGTGCGTAAATCACGTTTGAACCCCGCGGGCCCGGCCTTCGGCGGATTGCGCATGTCCCACGACGATCAACTCATCCTCGGCGATCTCGTCACCATCCGCTATGGCGCTGAGTATCTGGTGGCCGCTCTGGGCGGCGGCACCACCGCAGCCCTCCGCCCGCGCGGCCAAATGACGCTGCAGTTGGCCCCCAGTTGGCGCGCCTCTCTGATCCTGGCGGCGCAGCCCTGGCAAAACCTTCCGTCTACGCAGGACGCGCTCGAATCCACGCTGAACACCCTCGACGCGTTTCCGACCCTGCTGATCCGCGATGGCCGCCCGGTGCTCGAAAACGGCTGGCACGGAGAGTTCGCCGTTCAACACGCTCTCGGCGCGCGCATGGACTTGACCGCCTCGGTCTTCCGCGACCTTTCCAGCCACACCGCCGTCATCGGCCGCGGCGGCTCCGCCGGTCCCGACTTTCTGCAGGATTATTTTTCGCAAGCCTTCGCCTACGATGGCGGCGCCTCGCACTCCACCGGCGCGCGCGTCGCCTATCACCAGAAGGTCACCGATCGCTTGACCACCACGATCGTCTACGCCTACGCCGGAGCCCTGGCACCCGACGAAACTCGCGCCGGGACCCTGTTGCGCGATCAGCTGACCACGCATTACCGCCAGAGCCTGGCCACCCAGGTCTCAGCCACTCTCCCCCGCTGGGGCACCACCTTCACCACGGGCTACAAATGGCTGAACGGGTCGGCCGTCTCCCGTCAGGATGGTTACGGAGAATCCCTCTACCACCTCGATCCCTACTTGAGCATGGAAATTCGCCAGCCCCTGCCCAGCCTGCTGCCCTGCCGGATTGAAGTCCGCGCGGATATGGGCAACCTGTTGGCCCAAGGCTATGTCTCGGTTTCCACGGTGGACGGCTTCCTGGTTCTCGTACCTTCCTATCGCTATTTCCGGGGCGGCCTGAATCTGCAATTCTGAGGCTTGGCGCCCCTACGGGAATCGGTAACATGTCTTCCACAAACCGGATCATCCTGGGCCAGCTGCCGCAAAATTTTCGCAACCTACAGAAAACACATGGCCTTATGAACAGGCCGAAACATAGTCTGCTGGAAGCTGACGTGCTACCATGAACGGGCATCCGAGCGTTTGCGTCGCGAGTGAATTTCAGTGAACTCATATCTCCAAGCGCGATTGGGGGCGGTGACTCTAGCCCTCCTTACCCTGGCCGCGATGATCTTCGCGGTCCTGAACTTTCAGCAACGCTCCCGCTTTATCCTTCCCGATGACGGCGTCACGTGGATGGACACCTCGGAAGGCGTGGTGGCCTGGCACGTCGTCCCGGGAGGGCCTGCCGGCCGCGTGGGCATCCGCCAGGGCGACGCGCTGGAAAGCGTCCGCGGCGTTCCGATTCGCCGGGCCACCGATGTCACCCGCCTGCTCTGGCGCGCCGGCCCGTGGGCCGAACTCCATTACGGAATTCTTCGCGGCGGCGAGCCTCTGGATGTGCCGGTGGTCACCGCGCCGCAGGAGAACCCCTCCTCGCTGGAAAACTACCTGCGCATCACCGCGCTGCTGTATCTTTTCATCGGGCTGTTTATTTTCGCCCGCCGCTGGAGCGCGCCGCGCGCCGTGCATTTCTACCTGTTCTGCCTGGTCTCCTTCATCCTGTACAGCTTTCATTACAGCGGCAAGCTGAATTCCTTCGACTGGATCATCTATTGGAGCAACGTCGTCGCCCTGCTGCTCCAGCCCGCCTTGCTCGCGCATCTCGCGCTGGTTTTTCCCGAGCGGCGCGGCACTTTGTGGCCCAAGCTCGTGGCTTTGTACAGCGTTCCCGCGGCGCTGCTGGCCCTCCACTTGTCCGTGGCTTTCGGCACGCTGGATTTTCTTCCCTCCATCCGCAGCCGTGATTTTCTCGACTCCCTCGAGCTGTTGTACCTCGGCGTCCTGTTCCTCATCGCCGCCGGAATCTTCCTGGCCAGTTATTTGCGCGCGCCCAGCGGCCTGATCCGCCAGCAGCTGAAGTGGATCACCGGGGGAACCTTCGCCGGCATTCTTCCCTTTTTCCTGTTATACGTCCTGCCGCGGCTGGCCAACACCATCCCCCAGCCGTGGATGAAGCTTTCGGTCTTCTCGCTGGTCCTCATCCCGCTCTGCTTCGGCTACGCCATCGTGCGCTACCGCCTGATGGACGTCGACATCATCTTCAAGCGCGGGCTGGCCTACACCTTCGCCACCGCCGGCGTGGTCGCCGTTTATTTTGCGGCCGTGGCCCTGATCGGCGAGCTCTCCCACACCGAGTGGCCGGCGGGCCGCGCGGGCGCGGTCCTGGCCATCGTGGTCGCCGCCTTCCTGTTCCAGCCCCTGCGCGAATGGGTGCAGATGCGGCTGGACCACTTCTTCTACCGCGACCGCCTCGACTATCGCCGCACCCTGATCGAATTTGGCCGCGCGCTCACTAACGAAGTGCGCCTCGAACCCCTGCTGGCCTCCGTGCTCGACCGCATCTCCCAGGCCCTGCTGGTCGACCGCCTCGCCATCTTCCTCGAGGACGCCGCGCAGCCGGGCCGCTTCGTTCTTTCGCGCGCGCAGGGCCTCCAACCGGAAGGCCCGCTCGACCTCAGCTTTCTCGATCCCGCGCGCCCGGCGCTCGCGCGCGGCTGTTTGTTCTTTGAGTCGGCGCGCGCCGCCACCGAGGAAAGCGCCTCCGTGCGCCACGCCCTCGAAGAGCTCGCCCTGAACTATTTCATCCCCTGCCGCTTCCGCGACCGCACCGTCGCCATGCTCGGCCTGGGCAAGACCGTCGACGGCGACTACCTCTCCACCGACGACCTCGAACTGCTTTCCACCATCGCCGGTTACGTCGCCATCGCCCTGGAAAACGCCGGGCTATATCAGTCCCTCGAGCAGAAGGCCCAGCAGATCGAGCGGCTCAAGGATTTCAGCGAGAACATCGTCGAATCCCTCCGCATCGGCGTGCTCACCGTCGACCTCGACAGCTGCATCGAATCCTGGAACTCCCAGCTCGAGGACATGCTGGAAATCCCGCGCGGCGAAGCGCTCGGCCATCCGCTCGAGGAAGTGCTCCCCCGGGACCTGGCCGGCGAAATCGCTGCGGCCGCCGCCAGCGAGCATGTTTCCGGCATTTACAAATTCCATCTGAACACGCGCAGCGGCCGCCACCTCGTCATCAATGCTTCCATGGCCCCGCTGCTCGGCAAGAACGGCGCGCGTCTGGGCCGCCTGATCCTGCTCGACGACATCACGCAGCGCGTGCGCCTCGAGGACCAGATGGTGCAGACCGAAAAGCTCACCTCGCTGGGCCTGCTCGCCGCCGGCGTCGCCCACGAAGTCAATACGCCGCTCGCCGTCATTTCCAATTACATCCAGATGCTCGCCAAGCAGATCGCCGCCGATGATCCCCGGCAGAAGACCATCGAGCGCATCGTCAAGCAAACCTTCCGCGCCAGCGAAATCGTCAACAACCTCCTGAATTTCTCGCGCACCGGCGGCACGGCCGCCGCCGAAATCGATTTGAATGCGGTCCTCGACGAAACGCTCTCGCTGGTCCAGCATCCCCTGAAGGCCGCGCGCGTCTCCGTCGTCCGCAATTACACCAGGAAACTGCCGCCCGTTCTCGGCTCCACCACGCGCCTGCAGCAGGTGTTCCTCAACCTGTTCATGAACGCCCGCGACGCCATGCCCGGCGGCGGCATGATCGAGGTGCGCACCGCCGCCCGCAACGGTTCGGTCGAAATCGAAGTCAGCGACACCGGCGCGGGCATTCCGCCCGAGCACCTCCACCGCATTTTCGACCCCTTCTTCACCACCAAGGCTACCGGCCGCGGAACCGGGCTAGGCCTCTCCGTCAGCTACGGCATCATCAAAGAACATGCGGGCAAGGTGGACGTGCGCTCCACGCCTGGCCAGGGCACGTCCTTCCGTCTGGAGTTTCCCGCGGCCAGAAAAGCGGTCCATGCCTAAGCCATCCATTCTCGTTGTCGACGACGAAGCCGAAATCCGCGAAGGCCTCGCGGCTCTGCTCACCTCGGAAGGCTTCGAAGTTTCCCTCGCCGAAACCGGCGAGGCCGGCCTGCGCAAGCTCGAGGAACGCCCGTTCGACCTGATCCTGCTCGACGTCAGCCTGCCCGACCGCAACGGCATCGAGATGCTCCCGGAGATCCGCCGCCGCGATCCGCAGCTCCCGGTCATCCTCATCACCGCGTTCGGCTCGATCGACATGGCCCGCGCCGCCTTCAAAAACGGCGCGCAGGACTACATCACCAAGCCCTGGTCCAACGACGAACTCGTCGCCCAGATTTCCCTCGCCGTCGAAGGTCGCCGCCTCCGCGATGAAAACGTCCAGCTCAAGCGCGCCCTCAAGCAGCGCTACAATTTCCCCAACATCGTCGGCAAAAGCGAAAAGATGCTGGCCCTGCTCGACCTGGTCACCCAGGTCGCGCCCTCCCGCTCCACCGTGCTGATCGCCGGCGAAAGCGGCACCGGCAAGGAGCTCATCGCCAAGGCCATCCACGCCGCATCCGCCCGCGCGGACAAAGCCTTCATCCCCGTCAACTCCGGCTCCATTCCCGCCGACCTGCTCGAATCCCAGCTCTTCGGCCACGTCAAGGGCGCGTTCACCAGCGCCATCGCCTCGAAGAAAGGCCTGTTCGAGCTGGCCGACCAGGGCACCATTTTCTTCGACGAAATCTCCACCGTCAGCCCGGAAACCCAGGCCAAGCTCCTGCGCGTGATTCAGGAGCGCGAATTCATGCGCCTGGGCGGCACCGAAACCATCAAGGTGGACGTCCGCATCCTCGCCGCTTCCAACGAGGACCTCCGCAAACTCGTCCGCGACGGCCGATTCCGCGAGGACCTCTACCACCGCCTGAACGTCATCTCCCTTTCCTTGCCCCCCCTGCGCGAGCGCAAGGAAGATATTCCCCTGCTCATCGCCCGTTTCGCCGACCAGTTCTGCCGCGAAAACAACAAGTCGCCGCGCACCTTCACGCCCGACGCCCTGAAGCTGCTGATGGATTACGATTGGCCGGGCAACGTCCGCGAACTCGAAAACGCAGTCGAGCGCGCCGTCGTGCTCTCCACGCGCGACGCCCTCGATGCCGACCTGCTCCCCGAAGCCGTCCGCACCCGCGAGATCGTCAAGGGCGTGCGCCTGCAACTCGGCGAGTTCTTGCCGTCGCTGCCCGGCGCGTCCGCCACCGGCCAGCCGCCTTCGCTGTTCGAAATCCTCGAGGAAGTCGAACGCCGCGTCATCATGGACATGCTCGAACGCACCAACTGGAACCAGACCGAAGCCGCCGAGCGTTTTCAGGTTCCGCTCTCCACCCTCAATCAGAAGATCAAGCGCCTCGGCATCGAAACCCGCCGCCGCTCCGGCGCGCCGCGCGCCGCCGCCGCCGGTTTCCCCGGACCGGATTCCACCGACTCCCCCGTCGGCAAATAACCCCCGCCGCGAATATCACCGCCTCCCTGCATGATTTCTCGCCGTGATTCTGCGCCGAGGCTATTGCGACACGTTGCTGCGTTCCGATCGGCCCGTAGGGGCGCTGCTTGCTGCGCCCCGATGCGGTCAATCGGGGCTGCGCCCTCCTGGGTTGCTCCTCGCGTTGCGCCGTCATTCTGAGCCCATCCGGCCAGGATGGGCGAAGAATCTCAGCGCCGCCATCAAGTACAGCGTGTTTCCCTGGCTCCTTCGCGCAGCAAGCTGCGTCTCCTGACGTACTGCCGCCGCATCGCCAAGAAAATGCGCCGGACACACGCCTGTGGTAATTTGGAAACGATGAAGCGCCTCGCAGCCATTCTCGCCATCCTCCTAGCGGTAGCGATGGGCACGTCCGCGCTACGCTCGCCGGCACGCGCGGCGCAGGGCGCCTCCGCCGCGCCCGTCGAGGAAACCGTCGCCAATCTCGCCGCCGGGCGCATCATCATCGCCGTCGTCAAGGACGCCATCCTCGTCGCCACGGTTGAAAATCCCATCGAGCCGGAGACGCGCCCGCCCACTCCCGTGCAGATGGGCACCGGCCGCCTCGGCGTGATCCTCGGCGCCGTCGAATGGACCGCCCCCGCCTCGCACCGGCAAATCGCCCTGCTCGATCGCGAACTCCCTCGCCTGCACAGCAGCCTCATCGCTCAGCCGCCCCGCTTGCAGCCCCAGGCCGGCGACGAAGCCGCCGACGTCGAAGCCATCGGACAAGCCCTGCTCGAACGCCTCAACGAAGCCGCGCAAGGCCTGCACGCCAAGGTCGATCTCCCCGCCGGCGAACCCCTGGCCCAACTCATCCTCGCCGACTACGCCGCCGGCTACGGCCCCGAAGTCTGGCAACTCTCCTACGACATGAAACAAGCGCAGCACGAAAGCGATTACTGGACCACGCGCGTCCTCCGCCCCATCTACCTGCAATTTTGGCCGCCGGAAAAGGGACAGCCGCGCACGCTGGTCGAATTCGCCTACCCGCCGGAGAACGCGCCCACGCCGCTGCTCACGCTGCTCCGCCAGCAGGACCCGCGCCTGCAAAAACTCATCCTCGCCGACGCGCAGAACGCCCAGGTCGCCGCCCGTCTCCTGCAAGGCGAGAGCAACCAGATCCTCGCCGCCGACGCCGTGCAGTTCCTCCGCGCCGCCCTCGATGCCATAGGCCCGCCCCACGCCCGCCAGACCCTGGCCCTCATCGGCAGAGAGACCGGCTTCGACTGGGTCCTCCCCCCGCCCCCCGAACCCAAGTCCCCCACCCCCCAGCCCGACCGCCCTCCCGGCGCCCCCTCGCTCGTCCAGCCACCCCACTAGCAGGACGCTGAAAAACTCGGAGAGCTTTGTGGGTCACGGCTTCAGCGCGCCGTTTGCGTCCCGGACAGCCGTCGGGACCGCGACATAAGTCCCACAAATTGAGAGCGGCTTTCGCGCCTTTTGCGTCCCGACGACATGGGTCGGGAAGCCGCTGAAGTTCCCTGATACGTCTCTTTCAGCACTCTGCTAGCCCACAGTGGCTCAGGTTTGTTGCACAGGTCTGCTCTTCGTGGCACAGGCACTCCTGCCTGTGCTCTTGCCTTGGGCCAAACCTCTGCGAAACAACCACCGTGGCCGCTCCCTTGCAACTTGAGTCGCTGCCCAGTAGCCGCCAGTGCCTCGCCTTCCGATCCCGCCTGTGCATTCACTCACAATTCATCCGCCGGGAATCTCTGCACAATCTGGCGGGCTCAACCTCCCCACACCCAGCTGGTGAATCGCAGCTAGCCTGAAAAAAGAGGAGGAACACAATGTCCGCGAAGAATCGCTCCATGGCAGTCCTGCGGGGCGCGCGTTTGGGTTTGGCGACGATTGCGCTCATGCAGTGCAGTTTGCTTGGCCCTTTGGCAGGCAGCGTCCAAGCTCAGGATGAAGGCGCTGCCGCTCCCCGTACGCCGATCAAGCACGTCATCATCATCGTCGGCGAAAACCGCTCGTTTGACCACATCTTCGCCACCTACAAACCAAAGGACGGCGAGAGCGTGGACAATCTGCTTTCCAAACACATCATCAACGAAGACGGCACCCCCGGGGAGAATTACCGGAAGGCGCATCAGTATTCCGCGGACGTCACGGGCAGCTCGACCTTTCAGCTCAGCCCCACGACAAAGAAGACGCTGTATTCCTTTTTGCCGGCCCCGCTCAATGGCGGCCCCACGGATGTCTGCAAGGACAACGGAATCTGCACGCTGGCCGACGCGCTGTCGTCGGAAAATGGACTGCCTTTGGCGCCGATCGACTTTTACGTGTCGATGGGCACCGGGGGAACGGGGCTGACGGGCAAGGTTCCCGATGCGCGCATTTCCGGAGTCCACGGCTCGGCGCCGTACTCCACGTTGCCGCCGGGACCGTTCCAGCTCACCAACTCCAAGACCACCGATACCTTCCCGTACGATTCCTATGCCGCCAGCCCGGTGCATCGCTTCTATCAGATGTGGCAGCAGATGGATTGCAACGTCAAGTATGCGACCGAGCGGGATCCCAACGGATGCAAGAAGGACTATTTCACCTGGACCGAAGTGACCGTAGGGTCCAACGTCAATGGCCTTCCTCAGCCGTCCAACTTCAGCACCGACTATGCGCCGGGGAAAAAGACCACGGGTGAAGGCGCCACCTCGATGGGTTTCTACAACGTGCTGCAAGGCGATGCGCCGTATTCCAAGGAACTCGCTGACAGCTACGCCATGAGCGACAACTACCACCAGCCCGCGATGGGCGGAACCGGCCTCGACGAAATCATGCTGGCATTCGGCGACGCCATCTGGTTTAGCGATGAGAATGGCCATGCCGCGGTGCCACCGCACCATCAGATGGTCTGGGCCGGGACACCCAATGCCGGCACGGTGGATGAAATCGAAAACCCCAACCCCATGCCCGGCACGAACAACTGGTGGACGCAGGACGGATACGGCGGCGGGGGATACGGCTCGGCGGTCTACGGCGGTGGGAGCTACACCAACTGCGCGGATGCTTCCCAGCCCGGCGTCGCGCCCATCCTGAGCTACCTGCGCTCGCTACAGCAGCCGATCAACCCCAACTGCGAGCCCGGGCACTATTACTTGCTCAACAACTACAACCCGGGTTATTTCGGAGACGGGTCCGATGCCTACACGGACCACTACGTCTACAACACCCCGTTTACCATCCCCGGAACCACCCAGCACAGCATTGCCGACGTCCTGCTGGCCAACGGCGTTTTCTGGAAGAGCTACAACGATCAGTGGAACCAGTATCTGACCGACAAGTATCAACTCAACTGGGGCGTCGTCGGCCCGAACAGCGATCAGTACTGCAACATCTGCAACGGGTTCCAATACCAAAAGCAGATCATGACCAATAACGCGCTGCGCACGCAGCACATCACCGACACCACCGATCTTTACAACGATATCGCCAACGGCACGTTGCCCGCGGTCTCGTTTGTGAAGCCCAGCGGCTGGGTCGATGGGCACCCCGCTTCGTCGAAATGGAACCTGTACGAAGGTTTCGTGAAGAAAATCGTCGACGCCGTGAAGGCTAACCCGAAATTGTGGGAGAGCACGGCGATCTTCGTCACGGCCGATGAAGGCGGCGGCTATTACGACTCCGGTTATGTCCAGGCGCTCGACTTCTTCGGAGACGGCACCCGCATCCCGATGATCGTGGTATCCCCGCACACCAAGCCGGGGCATATCTCGCATCACTACGCGGACCACGTCTCCATCCTGAAGTTCATCGAACGCAACTGGAATCTGCCAACCATTAGCGATCGCAGCCGCGACAACCTGCCCAATCCCAAGGTGGGTGACGACAATCCCTATGTTCCCATGAACCGGCCGGCCATCAGCGACCTGTTCGACCTGTTTGACTTCGGCCCCAAATAGCGACGAATTGTGAACGCCAGGCGTTCACAACATCACTCCAAACTAAAGTGGGCCAGTCCCCGGCGGTGCGACAGCATCGCCGGGGACACCTGTTTCAGGGCCTCAGACCCGGGGATGGCTGACGAAACTTTACGTCTCGGCCCTAGCCCGAACTTCTCGCCACAAACTCGACAGAGAAACAGCCGCCGAAGTTCCCTGACGCGTCCCTCGCATCGCCGTGGCAGTCGCACCTGCGCGTTGTTTTGGCGCCTTCAGTCTTGTGGTGGGAAATCCCGGCTACTTCTTTTCGGAGAGCTGCTTCTGCAGGCGGGCATTCTTCTCGGCCACGCCGCGCGCCAATTCTTCCTTGTGCGCGACGAGCTTCCGCGCGATCCCTTCATCCCCGAGCGCCAGAATTTCCGCCGCGAAAATGGCCGCGTTCACCGCTCCGGGCTTGTCGATCGCCATCGTAGCCACAGGAATGCCGCCGGGCATCTGCACCGTGGAGAGCAGCGCGTCGAGGCCATTGAGCACGCACGTCGCCATGGGAACGCCGATCACCGGCAGCGTGGTGCTCGCCGCCGACGTCGCATATTCATGCGCCCGCGCGGGCGTGCGATGCGCGGAGAGCACTTCCATCTCGTAGGCGATGCCGAATTTCTCCAGCGTCTTTCCGGCCTCCGTCATCACCGGCAGGTCCGTATCCGACCCCATCACGATCCCCACCAGCGCCGCTCGGTTCTTCTCTCCGGTTGTCACGTTGCGGGTCTCCTTCCTAACAGAATCCCGAAAACATTCGAGCGCGTTGTGGGTCGCGGATTTACAGCTTGCGGAAAAAAGACGCCTTTTAGGGGGTCGGAGCTTCAGCTCCGACATAAAGCAAGTCCCCTCATCAGGGGTTTTAACCCCTGAGGCGCGATTCTGACTTCCTCCGCATGCTGTTTAGCCGCGACATCAGCACCGTAAAACCAACGGAGCTTTAGACTCCGTGTGATAACTCAACAGTCTTTGTGGGTCGCGGCTTCAGCTGCGACAGAAACGCCGGACAGTAAAAGGGGCTTCAGCCCCTGAAGTTCCCTGCGGCGTCTCTGTCGGCGCCCTGCTCCACTCCGCAAGCCGCGCCGCCCAATACATCCTCCCACACATCCTCACGGATCAGGCGTTGCGATTTTCCGCCACGGCTCGCCCTTTTGCCGACCGCGGTTTTCCAATATCACTGCGATAGTGCGCGCCCTCGATGTGAATCCGCCTCACGGCGTCGTACGCCTGCCGCCGCGCGCTCGCCAGATTCTCGCCCGCCGCGCTGACCACCAGCACGCGCCCGGCATTCGTACAAAATCCGCCGCTGCTCTTGCGCGTCCCGGCGTGGAACACCACCGCGCCGGGCGTTTTCGCCGCATCCTCGAGCCCTTGAATCGCCACGCCCGTCTGCGGATTTTCCGGATAGCCCTTCGAAGCGATCACCACGCACACGCTCGCGCCCGGCAGCCATTTCGCCTCAAACCCCGCCAGGCTGCTCCGCGCCGCCAGCATGCACGCCTGCGCCAGATCGAAGTCCGCGCGCAGCAGCACCGCTTCCGTTTCCGGATCGCCCAGCCGGCAATTGTACTCCAGCACTTTCGGCCCCGCCGCCGTCAGCATCAGCCCAAAATAGAGAAAGCCGCGGTACGGCAACCCCTCCGCCGCGAGCCCCGCGAGGGTCGGCCGCACGATCGTCTCGATGATTTTCTGCTCGAGCGCCGCCGGCAAAATCTCGTCGATCGAGTACACGCCCATCCCGCCGGTGTTCGGCCCCTCGTCGTTGTCGAACGCCCGCTTGTGATCCCGCGCCGGCGCCATGCGCAAAAAATCCTTGCCGTCAGTCAGGATGATGTAGGAAAGCTCTTCACCTGCCAGCCCCTCTTCCAGCAGGACGCGCCCGCCCGCCTCGCCAAACTCCCGCTTCTCCATCACCCGGCCCACGAATTGGCGCGCCTCTTCCGGCGATTCGGTCACCAGCACCCCTTTGCCCGCGGCAAGGCCGTCCGCCTTGATCACCAGCGGCCACTTCACCGCCTCGAGCGCGCGATAGGCCTCTGCCGCCGATTCGCAAATTCCATACACGGCCGCCGTGGGAATCCCGTGCCGCTCCATGAACTGCTTCGAGAAGATCTTGCTTCCTTCGAGCTGCGCCGCCTTCCGTGCCGGCCCCAGCAGCGTCAGGCCGCGCCGCGCGAATTCGTCCGCGATGCCCAGCGTCAGCGGCAGCTCGGGCCCGGCCACGGTCAAGTCCGCTCCCAACTTCTCCGCCAGGTCCGCCGCCGCCTTCACGTCCTTCAAATCCAGCGGCACGCACTCGATCTCTTGGGCGATCCCGTCATTGCCGGGCGCGCACCACACCTTCTCCACCGCGGCGCTTTGCACGAGCTTCCACACCATCGCATGCTCCCGCCCGCCGCCGCCGATCACCAGTATCTTCATGGTTGTTTCCCGCAGGGAATCAAGAACGATACGGCGTCGCCTCCGCCAGTGTCAACCCCGGATTCCGGGCGAGGCGTACCCCGCGCGCCGCATGCGGCTTCGCCTTGCCCCGGCGCGCTAAAAATGATTTGATCGGAGCGCATGCATTGGGACTTCGCACTCATTCTCCTGTTTCTGGCCGTGGCGGTGCCGCTGCTTGGCAGGCGCCGCATCCGCGAGATCCTGCGCGCCCCCGAGACCACCAAGGCCGAGCGCCTCGCGCTCTACGCCTCCACCATCGCCTTTCAATGGCTGGCGGCAGCCCTGATCCTCTCGCGCTCCGGCGCGCATGGCATCTCCCTCGCGGGACTCGGCCTCGCCATTCCGCATCCCGCCCTTACAGCGGGCGTCTCCGTCGCCTTGGTGGCCTTCATCCTCGTCAACCAAATCGTCAGCCTGAAGCGCCTGGCCACCCAGCCCCTGGAATCGCAAGGCTTGATGCCGCAGCTGGCCCTGAAGGTCTTCCCCCAGGACACCGTCGAGCGCCTGATCTTTCTGGCCCTGGCCGCGACCGTCGCTCTCTGCGAGGAGTTCATCTACCGCGGCTTCGTGCAGCGCCTTTTCGAGGACGTCTCCGGTGGGCTGGTGCTCGCCGGCATTCTCGCCTCCGCCACCATGTTCGGTTTCGCGCATCTCTACCAGGGCCGTCGCGGGTTGATTGCCACCTTTGCCGTGGGCCTGCTTTTCTCCATCGTCCGCGCCACCACCGGCAGCCTGCTCGCTCCCCAGCTCGCCCATTTCGTGGCCGACCTGACGGCAGGGTATCTCGCCCCCGCCAAAGTCCGCGCGGCGCTCGCCCGTGCGACGCAGTCTGCGGATCACCCGGTGCCGGAGTAAGCAAAGTGAATCGAAATAACTACTATAGTTGTAGTTTATAAATCATGGCCCATCTATCCGACGACCAGATCGCCAGGCACCTCAAACCATATGGCGTAAAATGCACGCCGGCCCTGTGCGAGCAGGTCCGCGCCTATGTCTCTCTTCTTCTCCAGTGGAACCGGAAAATATCTCTGACGACCATTATCGATCCTATCGAAATCGTGAAGTTCCACTTCGGCGAGTGCATGTTTGCCGTTTCCGCGGTTCCCATTCTCTCCGGCCGGATGGCCGACGTGGGTTCTGGTCCGGGGTTCCCAGGCTTGCCCATCCGCATGGCGGCCACTGAACTCGATCTGACGCTCATAGAATCCAACACTAAGCGGGCGATCTTCCTTGCGGAAGTGATCCGGACCACCCATCTCGACCATGTAACCGTATTCCGCGGCCGCATGGAGGATCTGGGTGCGGACATCGCCCCATTCGATTTCATCACGGCCCGCGCCTTAGGCCAGCACGACGAGCTGCTGAGCTGGGCGCAGGCCCATCTCGCCGCTCGCGGAAAGATCGTTCTGTGGCTCGGGGAGGACGACGCGGCGCTGCTTTCGCAAAAACCCCTGTGGTCCTGGCAACTCCCCATCCACATCCCCGGCTCGCAGCGGAGATGTCTCCTGGTAGGCGCGCCTCTGTAGCTTCGCTTGAAGAATTGTTCCACGTGGAACAATTTTCAATCCCCGCAAAAATGTTCCACGTGAAACATCTTGCATCCCGGAAAATCTATCTGCTAAATTCAAAGTGCACCTTGGGGGTTTCGTTTGGCGCGAGTCATTGCCATCGCCAATCAAAAAGGCGGTGTCGGAAAAACGACTACGGCGGTTAACCTCGGCGCCTCTTTAGCCGCGTCCGAGCAGCGCACCCTCATCATTGACTGCGACCCGCAGGCCAACACCACCAGCGCCCTGGGCTTCCCAAAAGATCCCGCCCGCCGTACCCTGTATCAGGCGCTCATCCTCGGCGAGTCCATCGAACGCATTACGCTCGACGCCAAGGTAGAAGGTCTCGACCTGGTCCCCTCGGACAAAAATCTCGTCGGCGCCTCCATCGAGCTCGTTTCCCTGGAAAACCGCGAATACCGCCTCAAGGAAGCGATTCGCGTCGCCCGCGATAAATACACCTATATTCTGATCGACTGTCCTCCATCGCTCGATCTTCTGGCCGTCAACGCGCTGGCTTCCGCCGATTCCGTCCTCGTGCCCATTCAGTGCGAGTATCTGGCCCTGGAAGGCGTATCCGAGCTGCTGGACACGCTCATGCGCCTGCGCCGCACCGTCAACCCGTCTCTGGAGATCGAGGGCATTCTCCTCACGATGTACGACGATCGCACCACTCTCTCCAAACAAGTGGCCGCCGATCTGCGCAGCTACTTTGGCCCTCAAGTCTTCGAAAGTGTCATTCCCAGGAATGTCCGCCTGGCCGAAGCGCCCAGCCACGGCTTACCAGTCATGTTCTACGACATTCATAGTAAAGGCGCGGAAGCCTACGTCCAACTTGCCAAGGAGGTTATTACCAATGCCCAGAAACGCGTTGGGCAGGGGATTGAGCGCCCTGATACGCGAACCCGAGCCGCCACCGCCGCCAGCGGTGACAGTAGCTCCACAATCGACGGGGGCAGCGGCAGCCGTGGCCCCGGCCCTGGCTCCGAATGACGGCCTGCTGCACGTCGATATCGACCTGATCGACCCGAGCCCCTTCCAGCCCCGCACGCGCTTCCGCGAGGAAGCCCTGGAGGAGCTCGCGCGGTCCATCCGTTCCAGCGGCATCGTTCAACCCCTCGTCGTGCGCCGCACCGCTCGCCGCTATCAGCTGATTGCCGGGGAGCGCCGCTGGCGCGCCGCGCAAAGGGCTGCGCTGGCCCGCGTGCCGGTGGTCATCCGCGAAGTGCCCGACGAGATGGCGCTGGAGATGACCCTGGTGGAAAACCTCCAGCGCGAGGATCTGAATCCCATCGAGCAGGGCCGCGCCTTTGAGCGCCTCATGGACGAATTCCGCCTCACCCAGGAGCAAATGGCCGAGCGCACCGGGAAAGACCGCGCCACCATCGCCAATTCCATGCGCCTGCTCAAGCTCGAAGCGCCCATCCAGGAGCTGCTCGAAGACGGCCGGCTCTCGGCTGGCCACGGCCGCGCCCTGCTGGCCATTGACGAAGCCAAGACCCGGCTCGAGCTGGCCCGCCGCATCGCGCGCGGGGGCATGACCGTGCGCCAGGTCGAGCGGCTCGCCTCGCGCGGCCTGCGCACCAAGGCCGCCCCGGCGGTCTCCCCGACCGACCCCAACACCAAAGCCGCGCTCGACGAGCTGCAGCAGCGCTTCGGCACGCGCGTCCTGATCCACCCCCAACGGCCGGGCCGCCCGGGCCAGTTAGCTTTTGAATACTACGACGCCAAGGATCTGGCACGCCTCTACGCCCTCCTCATGCGAGAATAGAACCGATCTCACGAATGGTTTTTAGGGGGTCGGAGCTTTAGCTCCGACATTAAAGAGCCCCTGAACGTGGGGCTTTAGCCCCTGAGGGCTGGCTGCAGATTGATGTGCAGGAGAGGCGCGTATGGCTCTGGGATGGTTTGACCGCAAGCGGCAGGATGCCGCCGAATGGACTGGTTTCCTCGAACAAGGCGTTCGCCTGGAAGGGAAGCTCGAGACCACCGGCACGTTTCGCATTGACTCGACGATGAAGGGCTCCATCGTCTCCGACGACACCCTGGTGCTCGGCGAGCACGCCTCGATTCAGGGGCAGATCACCGGCAACCGCGTGGTCATCAGCGGCCGCTTTGACGGCGTCGTCCAGGCCAAGACCAGCGTCGAGATTCACTCCACCGCCGTGGTCACCGGCGAGGTTCACACGCCCAGCCTGCTGATCGAACCCGGCGCGGTCTTCGACGGCCAGTGCCACATGCTGGCCGCCACCGAAGCCGCCAAGCCCGTCACCATCCCCATCCGCTCCGGCGGCCAAGCCGCCCGCTAACGCCCGCGCCAATGCGCATCTCTCACGAGATGACCGTAGCATCTAGATTTCCACCCGCGTTGTACCGTCATTCTGAGACGATCCGACGAGGATCGGCGAAGAATCTCTCCGCAGATTCCTAAGTGCGATGCCCTTCATAGGGCGCTAGAAAACACCGCTGGACGGAAGGGCGGGGTTTTAACCCCGCCGCAAGCCGAGCACTTTCTTCAGGGGTTTCAACCCCTGA
>JAIQGD010000041.1 GCA_020072765.1 Terriglobia bacterium | reverse complement strand
ACTGGGAAAATTTCCGGGAATGAAGATTGATCGCCCCGGCGCGGCCATCATCGGCGCGGTTCTAATGTTCACGATGGGCGCAGTGCGCGTGAACGACGCGCTGCACTTCATTCACTTCGGCACGGTCGTGCTACTCTTCTCGATGATGTTGCTGGTCGCCTACCTACACTTGGCAGGCTTCTTCGATTGGATCACCGAGCTGGTCGTGACCCGGCTGAAACCGCATCACCTGCTGCCCACGGTGATCTTCCTCAGCGGGTTACTCTCCGCGTTTTTCGTCAACGATATCATCTGCCTGGTGATGGTCCCCTTCGTACTCAAAGCCACGCGGCGCATGGGGGTTAAGCCGGTTCCGTATCTTCTGGCCGCGGCAACGGCGTCAAACATCGGGAGCACCGCGACGATTACCGGCAACCCACAGAACATGATTGTTGCCGGCTTCGCGCATCTGGGCTTCGAGCTGGGCGATGGCCTGCAGGAGTTGCTGCTCGGTGGCGATTTCGCCGATGACGGCGTCTTCGGCCGGGACGGTGACGTAATCGGCGTCGACGATAGCGGCCATCTGCATATCGACGGCCTTGACGATGGACTGCGGCGTGATGTGGTGCTCGAGGTTGTAGGCCTCCTGCTTGGCGCGGCGGCGGTCGGTTTCGCCGATGGCCTGGCGCATCGAATCGGTCATGCGGTCGGCGTAGAGAATGGCGCGGGCTTCCAGGTGGCGGGCGCAGCGGCCGATGGTCTGAATCAGCGAAGTGGCGCTGCGCAGGTAGCCTTCCTTATCCGCGTCGAGAATGGCGACGAGCGATACTTCCGGGAGATCAAGCCCCTCGCGCAGAAGATTAATGCCGATGAGCACGTCGAATTCGCCGCGGCGCAGGGCGCGCAGGATGCGCACGCGCTCGAGCGTTTCGATCTCGGAGTGAAGGTAGCGGCAGCGCACGCCGACTTCGGCGAAATATTCGGCGAGGTCCTCGGACATACGCTTGGTGAGCGTGGTGACGAGGACGCGCTGGTTGCGCGCGGCGCGCACGCGGATTTCCTCCAGTAAATCGTCCACCTGGCCTTTGACGGGCCGCACTTCGACCTGGGGATCGACCAGGCCGGTGGGGCGAATCACCTGCTCGACGATGACGCCGCCGGTTTTGCCCAGCTCGTAGGGGCCGGGCGTGGCCGAAACGTAGATGGCCTGATTAACGCGGTGCTCGAATTCCTCGAAGGTGAGCGGGCGATTATCGAGGGCCGAGGGCATGCGGAAGCCGTAGTCCACCAGGGTCTGCTTGCGCGAGCGGTCGCCGTGGTACATGCCGCGAATCTGCGGGATGGTCTGGTGCGACTCGTCGACGAAGAGCAGAAAATCGGCGGGGACGTAATCGAGCAGCGTGGGCGGAGCCTCGCCGGGAAGCCGGCCGGAGAGATGCCGGGAATAGTTTTCGATGCCGTGGCAAAAGCCGATGGTGCGCATCATTTCGATGTCGAAGTGCGTGCGCTGCACGATGCGCTGCGTCTCGACGATTTTGCCCTGCCGCGCGATCTCGCCCTTCCACCAGTCGAGCTCCTTGTAGATGCTCTGGATGGCGCGCTCTTTCTGCGCGGCGGGGAGGATGTAGTGCGATTTGGGGTAAATCGCCAGGCGGGGGATCTCACCCTCGCGCGAGCGGATTTGGCCGGTGAGCGGATCGATTTTGCGGATGGCCTCGATCTGGCTGCCCCAGAGTTCGACGCGCACGGCGAGATCGTCGTAGGGGGGATAGATTTCGATCATATCGCCGCGGACACGGAAGGTGCCGCGGCGGAGGTCTTCGGCGCGGTCGTACTGGATTTCGACGAGCTTGCGCAGGATGGTTTCGCGCGCGATGGACTGGCCCTTGTCGAGCATGAGCAGCATGCCGTAGTAGGCCTCGGGCGAGCCGAGGCCGTAGATGCAGGAGACGGAGGCCACGATGACGACGTCGCGGCGCTCGAACAGCGACCGGGTGGCGCTCATGCGGAGCTTGTCGAGCTCGTCGTTGATGGTGGATTCCTTCTCGATGAAGGTGTCGCTCGAGGGGAGATAGGCCTCGGGCTGGTAGTAATCGTAGTAGCTGACGAAATACTCGACGGCGTTTTGGGGGAAGAAAGATTTGAATTCCTGGAAGAGCTGGGCGGCCAGGGTCTTGTTGTGCGCGAGCACGACGGTGGGGCGATTGATCTGCTCGATCACCTTGGCCATGGTGAAGGTTTTGCCCGAGCCGGTGACGCCCAGCAGGACCTGGTGGCGGTCGCCGGCGTTGACGCCGCGGACGAGCTGGGTGATGGCTTCGGGCTGGTCGCCGCGGGGCTGATAATCGCTGGCAAGCTTGAAGTTCATAGTCTGGGAGCCACGGTGCGCCGCAAGGGGCGGTGCGTAAAACCCTGATTATAACGCAGTCGCGGACGGCAAAGGCGGGTTCGGATTGGTCGGGAGGACAGTGCAAGCAAATGCGCCCGCCTTCCCGATACAACCCATCGGGACGCAGATGGCGCGGAAGGCGGCCGCTACAAATTTGCGGCGGGAGGCGGGCGCTGCCAGTAGCCCCGACGCGTGGAACGGCAGCAGGCACAGCCAGGAGTGGCTGTGCCACGCAAGGCGTGCCTCAGGGGTTAAAACCCCTGATGAGAAGGCGAGGTTTTGTCGGAGCTGAAGCCCCGACCCCCTAAAAACCGTTGATGAGATAGTTTAGCGCGATTGCGGGACGAGGGTGATTTGGGATTGGGATTGGACGCGGCCGTGGTGGTGGATGGCCGAGCCGGTGGCGGGGCTGGTGATGACGTAGTCCATGTCCTGGGAGCTGGTCTGTGTGGAGGAGACGAGCAGGCCGGTGTCGAGGGAAATCGCGTCGAGGCTCTCGCCCGAGCCGGTCCATGCGCCGGAGGTGCGCAGGCCGTTGCGCCGAAAGTCCTCGGGGGTGGCGTCGCCATGGGCCGGGCCGCGACGAAAAATTTCCAGGCGGGTGAGAATGATGGCGCAGGCGCCAACGGGGCTTGCGGCGGGAGGTGCGGGAACGCCTGCGGCGGCGGAGCGCTGGCAGGGCTCATCGCGCACATAGGTGGATTGCGTGCGCCAAGTGAGTCCGGTGAGAGGCACGCCGGAAAGAGGCCGCTCGCTATTCCATTTTTGGCCGATGGCCACGCCGCCGCGAGGAAGTCCGCGGCTGGCAAGAAGGCCGGCGAGCCAGGAAAGCGCGGGCTCGGCGGCGGAACGGCCGGGGAGAACATCTTCGAGGCCTGCAAATTCGGATAGTTGGCCGTCCGGGGCGATTGTGAATTCGACGGAATGGCCTTGGAGGCGCTGGTAGGCGTCTTCCAGAGAGGGTTGCTCGAGGTCCAAGGCGTCACTATCCACTTTGGCGCTGGATTTTTCGAAGGTGGCGCGAAGGCGCAGCGGTCCCGGGGCGGCTGCGACGGGCGGGACAGCGAGGATGTCGAGACGCATTAGCAGGTCGATGGCCTGCTTGGATTGCGAGCCGCCTTCGGGATTGACGATAGGGGTCGTGGTCGTGGCGGTGGTCGTGGTGCGGGCTTCGATGCGGTAGCGCAGCGATTCACCGGGGGAAAACTTTGGCGCGAGATGGACACGCGAGCCAGCGGCGGCCACCAGCGCGAGGGACATCATCAGCAAGAGAGCCGATCGTCCGAGGCGCCATGCGTTTGCGGGCGTGGCGGAGGATGGATTCCAGCGCATTGAACAGACGCTAACATAGGGCCCGGAGTGAGGCAAACGGGCGAGGGGGCTAGGGGCGAGGGGTGAGGGACGCGGGGTGAGGCGGATGGTAGAGCGGGCCTCTGGCCGGCGATTCTGTGTTGCGATGGGGTGCGGGAAAGGAGCCGGCGGGACACCGGCGCTACCAACACCGAGCTGCGTAGCCGGTTGTCAACAGAGCCAACTACGGTCTAGCCCGCATTTCTCACCCCGATCCTGAACAGCCTGAAGCATGGTGAAGGCGGCGGCCCAAGAATCGCAGCGGAGGCGGCGCGACAGCGGAAGGGGCGCAGCAAGCAGCGCCCCTACGGGCCGGTCGGAACGCTGCAACGTGTCGCAGCAGCCTCGGCGCGAAATCCCGGCGAGAAATCATGCAGGGATGCGCGAAAGACACGCCTCGCGAAAACGTTTGTGAGAAGTGCGGTCTAGCGAGAGCGGCGGGGGGGCGCGGGGGGTGGCAGGCGGTTGATCTGAGGGGCGGCGAGCGAACCGGTGAGCTGATAGAGCGGGGTGGCGGGGCCGGGGGCGCGGGAGGGGGCGGCGTCGCGGGGAAGCAACTGGAGCTGGAGATCGAGATTGCGGCGGAAGTCGACGGAGCCGGAGGCGGCGATGGATTCCGCGGGACCCGACAGCAGGAGATCTTGAAGCTGCAGCTTGCCTGCGGCGCAGCTGAAGGCGGCGGAGGCTTCGCGGAACATGCTGCTGCCCGGGCGGCGGGCGGTTTCACGCAGGGATTTCGCGAGATCGAGGTTGCGGAGTTGGGGGACGTTGACGCGGGCCGTACCACGGCACACCAGCGAGTTGGCCAGGTTTTCGCGAGTGGAGCCGTGGGTCTGGAACGAAGCTGCGCCGGAAGCGTTGCCGGCAAACAGATCGGCGAGGCCGGGCCAGTTGGCGGACAACGCGGACAGGTCCACGGCGGAAAAATCGAGACGCAGGTCATAGGACGGCGCGGCATTCAGATGGGCATCCAGTGAGCCGGCGAGCGCTCCGCCATAGAACTGGGCGGTGGCGTCGGTCAATGCGACATGACGGCCGTCGATGCTCACGTTTCCCTGCAAGCGGCGAATCTCGAGAGGCGCCAGGACAAACTGGGCGAAGGTGAGGCGTCCGGTGGCACGGAGATTTTCCGGAACCGTGTTGGCCGGCGGCCGAGCGTTGAGAAACGGCAGCATGCGGCCGAGGAAGGTTTCGCGCCAGCGGGGATTGAGCCAGCGGTCGAGGTCCGCGGCGGCGAGGCGGTCGGCGGAGAGAGCAAACTGCCATGGGTCGCCGGGTGCGCGGCGGTCCAAAGTGCCGGTCCAATGCGCGCCAAAAGCTTGCGCGGACGATAGGGTGACATGGCGGGCGGCTTCTTTCAGGTCCGCGCGAAGCCGCAGCTGGTCGATGGGCTGATTCAGGAAGGGCATGCGCAGGGAGGCCGCATCGGCTCCGGCGGCGGGAGAACCGAGTTGCAACCAGCCCACGGGGCGCGCTTGCCAGGGGAGCAGCAGGCCCTGCCACCGCAGATCGCAGGAGAACGGCCCCGCCAAGTCCACGTCACTGGGAAGATTCCAGCCGAGCGCGGCGGCCAGGGCGATGCCATCGCGAATTTGGGTGGTGCTGCCCGCGGCGTGCCACGCGAGCGTTGCATCGCGCGGGGGCTTGGCGGCCATGTCGATGCGGAAGGAACCCAGCGGCGGGCTGTCGGGCGGGGCGTCCGGCAGGCGCCAGGAAAGCGCGAGGGGAAGAATGGAAACGATGCCGCGGGTGTAACGAAAGCGCACGGGTCCCAGATGAGCCTGGGCGCGGAAGCGGGCGGCGGAAAAATCGACCGACTCGCTGGAGAGTTGCGCGTCCACCCAGCGCAGCGGCCAGCCGGCGAGCGTGGCACGCGCATCGGCCCAGCCACGCGCGACCAGATCGTCGGCGACTCCCGGCCGGAAGGCGCGGACCCAGGAAAGCAGATCGCTCATGTCGAGCTGCGAGGAAGAAAGGGCGAGCTGAACGGCAGCGGGCTCGGGAGCGGGAAAGGATTCCGCGGGATTCCAAGCCAGGCGCCCGGAAAGGCGCGCGTGGGAGTGGGGCGCTTCGAGAAGGGCTTCGGTCAAGTCCACGTAGGGTGAAGCCGGGCGCCATTCGAGGCTGGCGATCAAATTCAGGGCGGGATTGTCGGGACGCAGGGTGAGATCCCAGCGATGAATTTGGCGCAGCTGGGCGCGGGTCTGAACGGACCAGCCGTTGGTCTGGTCCAGAGTGCGCGCGGTGAGGGTCAGGGCCAGCTGGCCGCGAACGCCGTAATCATCTCCGCGGGCCAGGCGGAGAACGTCGGACAGCGAGGCGTCGCTCCAGGAAACGTCGAGGGCCGCGGGGCGCAGCCGCGAGGAGGTTCCGCCGACGTGGCCGGAGATCTGGACCGTGCCCGCATCCTGGACGGCGACGGCGGCGCGCCAAGGAGTGACGGCGAGGTTGATGCGCCAGCGCCCGGGGCTTTCGGTTTCCACGGCTCCGGTGACACCGACCAGAGCGAAGGGGAGCTTTTCATCGCCGCGTTTGAAATTGATGCGTCCGCCATCGACTTCGATCCTGCGAAACGCCACGGAGGGCGGAGCAGGCGGGCCGGCGAGCCCGCGTGCAGGCGGAATCCGAGAGGGCTGCGGAAGCCACTGGGCGAGATTCCAGTCACCGGTGGAGTTGCGGACGAGGTTGAGGCTGGGGCGCGTAAGCGAGAGAGTGCCGAGCTCGATGCGGCCGCGGAGCAGCGCTTGCCAGCGGAGGCGGATGTCCATGGCGTCGGCGTGGAGGAAATATTCGTGGCCGAAACGGGGATCTTCTCCGACGGTGACGGACTGGGCCTTGAGCACGGGACCGCCCCAGAAACTGAAGTCGTAGCTGGCGACTTCAACGGGGCGTCCGAAAGCGGCTTCCAGGCGCGCGGTAAATTTTCTGGGCAGGCGGCTGTGCTGAATGAAGAGGGAGATGCCCTCGGCGGCCATCCACAGCAGGAGCAGAAACAGGAGCAGGCGCAGGGGCCAGCGGCTCCAGGAGCGGAGCGGCGAAGCGGCCTCGGGGCGAGCGATCTTATGCGAAGGGGTGGCGGACACGTTGGGCTCGAAAGAAATCCTGGCGCCTCTGATTGCGTGAGCTGAATGCGCTCCTAGAATATCGCACAAATCGCGGCGCTGGCGCGGGATCTAGCGGGGTGCTGCAAGCAAGAAACGGCGCAGGGAGTTGCCGAGTAGGGCCAACGCGGCATCGGCCCGGTCCCGACTGCTGTCCGGGACGCACACGGCGCGCTGAAGCGGTGCTCGGACGCGAAACCGGGGTCGCCATACAGAGGGATGGGGACCTGGTTTCCGCGTTTGGCCGGCGGAAGCAAGCTTCGCCGTGGAACGCACAGGAAGGACGCTACGGTGCAGCAAAGCGGCGGCCAGCCGCCGCACTCCAAAGGGTGGGTGCTCCCGGTGGGGCTTGCTCGTGTGGTGTCCGGGAAATAACTTGCAAATCTTTCTGCCGGGCAGGGCGCAGCAAGCAGCGCCCTACGGCGGATTACCAGCGGCGAACTATCGGCAGGCGTTTACGGGACGCAACATTAGCAGGTTGCGGAAAAAGTCGAAATCGAGCCTCAGGGGTTTCCCGACACAAGACGTCGGGACGCAAGAACCGCAAAAACCCCTGATGAAAAGGCGAGCGTCATGTCGGAGCTGAAGCTCCGACCCCCTAAAATGCACCTTTTTTCCGCAAGCTGTTAGTGCACCTCGCGGAGCATGCGATTCCAACGCGTGCTGGCGGGGAGATGGAGCAGGGCCGCCTCGATGCCGCGCACCGTGCCGAAAAGGCTGCGGTCGGCGTAGTCGGCGGAGGTGGCGGCGACGGACCAGTAGATCAGAACGGGCCGGCCGATAATGGCCTGGCGATCGACGAAGCCCCAGTAGCGGCTGTCCCAACTGCGGTCACGGTTGTCGCCCATGACGAAATAGCGATCGGGGGGAACCAGGAGTTCGCCTCCGCGCACATAGTTCATGATGTGCGTGGTCCATTCGGGTTGCAAGGCGGCGCCCAGGAATTCGGGATCGGCGGGGGGAAAGTTGTCGCCGAACGGATCGCGGGCCGCGGCATCGTGGACGGCGTAGGGTTCGGCGAGGAGGTTTTCGTTGACGTAGACCTGCCCGGCGGTGATGCGAATGCGGTCGCCCGGCAACCCGATGACGCGTTTGACGTAGTGCGGATGATCGTCAAAGGGGAACTTGAAGACGACGATATCGCCGTGACGAACGGGGCGGTACGGCAGGAACTTTTCATACCAGGCGCCAGAGCCCTGGAACAGGAATTTATTCACCAAGAGATGATCGCCGACCAGCAGCGCAGGCTCCATGGACTGCGAAGGAATCTTGAAGGCCTGGACGATGAAGGTGGTGCCGAACAGCGCCAGGAGAAGAGTGACCAGCAGCGATTGGAGGACGTCGGCGAACATGCCCTTGGGCGGGCCAGAGGTGTGCGTGGCGGCGTCGGGGACGGACACGGCGCCGGCGGAGCCGGGCATGGCGGAGGATGATTCGATGGATGTCATTCAAGCCATCTCGGGGCTCTGGCTGAGGGTTTCGAGGGCCAGGCGCGCGGCCGACTGCTCGGCTTCTTTTTTGGTGCGGCCCTCGGAACAGGCAAGCTGGCGGCCCTGGTGCCAGACTTCCACCTCAAAGGTCTTTTGATGCTCGGGCCCGGATTCCTTGCGCACGCGATAGTCAACTGTACCACGCCCGCGCTGCTGCAGCCATTCCTGCAAGGCGGACTTGTGATCGGGGTGTTCGATGCCTTCGACGCCGCCGGCCAGAGCGGGATCGAGCAAGGAGCGGCGCAAGAACGCCTCGGCAACCGGAAGACCGGCGTCGAGATAAATGGCGCCAAGCACGGCTTCGTAGGCGTCGGCGAGGAGCCTCTTTTTCTCGCGTCCGCCGGTCTTCTCCTCGCCGGGGCCCAGACGGAGGTAGCGACCGAGATGGAGCCGCTGGGCGGCGGCGTGAATCGAAGGGGCGCTCACCAGCCGGGCCAGCCCCTTGGAAAGCTTTCCCGCTTCCCAGTGGGGAAACAGGGAGAAAAGGTGTTCGCTGGCGACGAGGCCGAGAACGCGGTCGCCCAGGAATTCGAGGCGTTCGTTATCGAGGGCGTCCGCGTTCTGGCGATGGGAGCGGTGGGTGAGCGCGCGATCCAACCGCTCGGGATGCTGGAATCGATGACCGAGAATGGCCTCGAGTTCTTCGCGCTCTTCATCGGTCATGGCCGCATTGCCTCGCCGGCTACTTCGACGGTCCCGCCGACTTGTTGAGGGCGTCCGCACTCTGCTTGCACTTGTCCTGCAGGCTACTGGGAATTTGCACGCAGCGGTCGAAGATGTCCGCCGCCTCGCGATCGCGGTGAAGGTTCCGCAGGCCTAGCCCCAAAGCAAAGAGATCGGTGGGGTCGGGGGTGGCGGCGCCCAGGGTGGATTGCTGAAGCTCCTTCACGGAGCGCTCGAAGTCCCGGCGGCGGAAATAAACCAGGCCCAAGCCACTGTGGGCCTGGGACAACTCCGCGTCTTTGAGGGCGCCGAACTGGGCGTCGGTGATGCCCTTGGGCTTGGCCATCTTGCCGATGAGCTCGATGGCGTGCTTCTCGTAGGTTTCCGCGCGGTCGAGGTCCTTGTCCGCACCGGGGCCGTTGGGATCGGCCACGTGCGGGATAACCCAGCCGACGGTGGTGAGAACATCCACATTGTCGGGGCTGATGGCCAACGCCTTGTCGGCGCTGGCGTAGAAGTTCGTCCAATCCTGTTTGGTGTAGTAGGTCTGAACGAGTTCCGCATACACCGCGCCAGCCAGGAGGCTGGAAGGATAATTCTGGACAAACTTTTGTCCTAGATCGATCCGCTTCTCCAGGTCCTGCGCAGCGTAAAAGGCCTTGTAAGCCGACAGTTCCTTGGGATCGAGCCGCGCGCTATCCACGGACGCATCGGTCATCCGCACGAGCCACTGCTGGGAGTTCAGATTCGCCTGTGAGCTACCATTGCCACCCACCGCACTGAGCCCGCCTGTCTGCGCGAGGGCAGGTTCCGAAAGAGCGATCACACACACGGCCAGAAGCAAAAGCACGAGGACCCGGGTACACGGGGACAACATTGAGAGCTTCATCGTTCCTCCTCCTTCTCCATCCTAAACCCGATGCCGTGGCGGCACCTACGGCGTGCCGCTCTGGATTTGCTTACTTCGATTGAGCGGCGTGCTTCTTGGCGTCTTCGGCCTGCTGCTTACACACGGCCTGCAACCCAGTGGGAGATTCGGCGCACTTGGTGAAGGCGGCAGCCGCATCGCTGAAGCGCTTCAAATTGTACAAGCTCGCACCCAAGGCGTAGAGATCGGTGGGATCGGGATTGGGCACGGCTTGGGTGGCCTGCGCGAGCTCCTTGGCGGAGGCCTCAAAGTCGGAGCGGCGGAAATAGACCAGGCCGAGGCCCGAGTGCGCTTCCGCGGATTTTTCGGTTTTGTATTGGGCGAACTGCTGGTCGGTCATGCCCACCGACTTGGGCATGGTGACCAGAGCCACCAGGGCGCGCTTCTCGAAGCTTTCGGCCTTATCGAGTTTTTGGCTCGCCTCGGGGTCATGAGGGTCGAGGAGGTGCGGAATCACCCAGCCGACCATGGCCAGGATGTCGACGTCGTCGGCTTTCAGGGCCAGGGCTTTGTCTCCGCTGGCGAAGAAATTCGGCCAATCCTGCTTGGCGTAATAGGCGCGCACCAAGCCGCTGTAGACGGCTTCGGCGTAGCGGCTGGCGGGATATTTTTGCAGGAAGTCCTGGCCGACCTGAATCCTTTTGGCGGCGTCCTGCTCGGGGGTCTCGAAGAAGGCTTTGTAGCCAGCTTCTTCCTTGGGGTCGAGTTTCTGCGCGGGCTGCTCGGTGATGTCCTTATTCAACTGGCGCTGCTTCATCTGCTGATCCATCTCCCGTTGTTGCTCCACGTCCGGGATCTTATTGGCGTTGGTGCCCTGGCGCGCGGGGGCGGGCGTGGATAGGCCCAGACTCGCGGCGCACACCACAGCCACGACTGCTACTAGGATACCTGTTGACGAAATCTTCATCGTTTCTTTGTTCCTTCCGTTAGGGTTGCCCCCGCGAGCCTGGGGTTAAGTGGCCCGCGCGGGGCTGGAGTCACTTATTTCCTCGCGCGCTATCGGGCGGCTGGTAGGCCGCGTCGGCGCCGCGCTGCGCGGCGGCGCGGGCCGCCTCGGGAACTCCCTCGACAGCCAGAGCCGCGCGGTATTCATTGACGGCGAGCTCGCGCTCGCGTTTGAGATCGTGGATGCGGCCGAGATAGACGTGGGCCCACGCCGTATGCGGGGCGGAATCGGCCGAGCCGGGAGCCGCGACGAATTTCTCGAACAGTTCCCGAGCGCGCTCGGCTTTTCCGGAAAGCACGGAGGCGATGGCGAGGCCGTACAGGGCGCGGGCATCGTCGGGATACTTGGCCAGGACTTGCTCGAAAGTGGCGGTGGCGGCGGGAATGTCCTGGAGGGCGAGTTGGCGATCCCCCTGGGCGAGCAAGCGATCGAGCTCCGAGGGCTGGACGCTTTCGGTGACGGTCTGCTCGGAGGGCGCGGGGGCGGCAGCGGCAAAGGTGACGCGCTGCAAGCGCTTGCGCTCGGCGGCGACGTCCAGGCCGACGATCAGATCGGGAAAGTAGTAGGACATGGCGGGTTCGGATTTCTCGAACTGCCGCAACTCGGCGGCAAGCGGCCGCACCAGAACAAATCCGGATTCATCGGCATCGCGCAGAGCCGCTTCGAGCTGGCCCGGGGCCAGACGCCGCAGACGCAACTCGACGGCTTTGATCAGGCATTCGTCCACCAGGGCGACGAAATCCTGGCGGTATTCCACGGGCAACTGGGGCGCGCGGGCGGCGATGTCCAGCAGGGCGCTCTTGGTGGCGATGGCCCGGCGCTGGCGCAGGACCAAGGGATCGAGCATGAAGTGCAAATAGGCGTGCTGGATGGTGTCCAGGGGCTCGCCGGAAGTTCCGACGACAATGGAGTAATGGTCGCCGTAATTGCGGAAATTGGTGCGCGCGCCGACCAGGGGCTCGACATAGACGGTGAAGGTGCGCCCCTCGGATGGTTTGATGATCTCGCGCAAATAGCCGTTGGAGGAGGTGATGATGCGGCCCACCGCGGCTTGATAGCGCTGCACGGCCGGCTCATATTCCGGCTCGATCTTGGCCCAGCGAAGGTCCAGATGGGCTTCGCGGTAAAAACCGGCCAGGAGTTCCTGGAATCCATCCAGGGTGGCGACGTCGGGAGGGAGAGCCTGGCGGTCGCTCTGAAACTGGAAGTGGGGAGGCGGGCCGACCACCAACGCCAGAGTGATGTAATGGGACAGGGTTTCGGCGGGGCTGGACAAGGCATGGTCGCGGTAGAACTGGCGCAGGGCCTCGGCGGTGGGACCTTGGGCCTTGAGCAAATCGGCGCGCAGGGCCAGACGTCCGGGCATATCGGCCAGCGTGGACTCGTCGGCTTCGAAGCCTGCGGCGTCGAGGGCACACATGGTGGCGAAAATCTGCGGGCTGGCTTCGACGCTGATGCCGGAGTAGTTGACGGGCCCGGCCTGCTGCGCATGCGTGGCGCGCACGACGGCCCCCGCGGAAATGAGCAGGGCGAGCAGCGCGAGAACGGGATAGAACTGGAGAAACTTTCGGATGGATGGACCCTTCAATTCTGCGACCCCCCCGGGCCTTCCCGAGCTGTGCTGGGAGCTTCCCCCCGGCGGTTAGACGGTGCCTGTGAAACCCACCGATGCATTAAACTCTAACGGGCCAACCGAGCGGAGTCAAGAATGGCCGCGAAGCCCGCGGGACGATTACAGGCTATCTCGCCAATGGCCTAGACCGCTTCCCGGCGCGGCTTCAGTGGCTTCCCGACTCAAGGCGTCGGGACGCGAAAGGCGCGAAAGCCCCAGCAAGACAAATGCGTTCACGCCGGAGCGGAAGCCCCGGCGTTCCAAAAATCATGCCCTAGGCTTACGACTCAGGACACTAGCCGCGGACGTTGACGCCGCTGAAGCTGAGCAGGACGCGCCCACCGTCCATGGGGCGTCCGAAGTTCAACTTGGGACGGAAACGGGAGAACAACAGGAGTTCGTCAATCTGGTGCTGGACGGCGCGATTGTTGGGCCCGGAAAGAATCCGGCAGTCGACCACCTCGCCCTCGGCGTTGAGGGTGGCTTCCACCAGCAAGGGGCCGGAGCTGGATTTTCCGTCGGCTTCGACCAGGCTGGGAAGCGGAAACGGAGCGAGGCTTTCGAGTTGCGCCGGTTGCACAAGATTGAGGGGCAGATCGTTGGGCACCGTCCCGCCCATGGGCACGCCGGTGAGCATGCCGTGCACCAGCAGGGCGAAGACGGCGAGGGCGGTGAGGACGCCGCCGGTGGCCGGAACGGCCAGGGGCTGGATCAAATTGCGGGAAACGATCATGGCTCCGGACCACCACCGAATCGCACCAGCCCAGAAGGACTCTTCGCGGGAAGCGCGCAGGCGAATCCGCACAGCCAAGTCGGCAGGCGCGGGCACGGGTTCGATCTGGGCCAAATGGGCGGCCATGCGGCGATAGCCATCGAGCTGGCGGCGGCAGGGGTCGCAGGAGGCCAGATGCTGGCGCAGACGGACGTGGTCGGTGGCGCGGATGGCTCCGTCGAGATAGCCGGGAAGCTGTTGTCGTGCCTGGCTGCAGTTCATGGCGCTACTCCCTGTGTACCCTGGAGCGCGGGCGGGGCGCCTCCGGGCAATCCATTCGTTTCCGGAATATCCGCTACACGGATTTGCGCGCGGCCCTGTGACGCGACCGCTGCGGAGTGGCCCGGCGCGGCAGGAATTTCGTGCGACGGCGCGCTCAGGAGCGGGTCGAGAATTTCCTTCAGCAGGCGCCGGCCGCGCAGGATGCGGGACTTCACCGTTCCGGCGGAAACTTCCAGGACTTCGGCGACTTCCTCGTAGGAAAGGCCTTCGAGATCGCGCAGGATAATGGCGCTGCGAAACAGGGCCGGAACTTGCGCCAGGGCCCGGCGGACGGTGGCCTGCAGTTCCTGCGCCGCCAGTTGCTCGAAGGGAGTGGCTTCGGCATCCTTCAGGTCGAACACCAGAGTGCGCCCCTCGTCGTTTTCCGCGTCAAGGGAGATCTGGTGGCGGTGGTGGCGCCAGCACCAGCGGCGGTGATTCAGCGCCTGGCGCACCGAGACGCGATAGAGCCACGTCTTCAGCGAACTGCCGCGGCGGAATCCGCGGATGCCGCGAAAGACGCGGAGGAAAATTTCCTGGGTGACGTCGGCGGCGTCGGCGGAATCCGACAGGATGCCGTAGACCAGGTTGTAAACACTGGCGTGATAGTAGGTGACCAGGTAATCGAAGGCCGACTCGGAGCCCGCTTGCAGCCCCGTGACCAGCTCGGCTTCGTCGCGTCCCCACGAAAGACTGTGTGCCAGTTCAGACATGTCTCGGGCCGTGCTCCCGGGGGTGTCGTCCTGCAAGGATTAGACACCGCCCTGCCTAGAATGTTTCCAGCATAGCAGAAAAACGGAGGGACGGCGTGGCACTACAGTATTAGGGGAGTGGCGGGGGTGATTTGCATAAGCAGCCTGTTTACATCTGGTTACGAAAAACCAGGGGGCGCGCTGGCCTGGGGCGCTGTGCGCTGCCCTGCGGTGCGAAGGAATAACCATCGAGAACATCGGGCATTTGACCGGCGGGACGATGGGGTGCTATAAAAGCTGCAGCCGTTTTCACGTGTGGGGCCGTGGCGCAGTTGGGAGCGCGTCCCGGTTTCACCGGGAAGGTCGTGGACGGTCTGATCCATTCGTTTTGCGGTGGGGCCGTGGCGCAGTTGGGAGCGCGCCTCGATGGCATCGAGGAGGTCGTGGGTTCGAACCCCATCGGCTCCACCAATTACAACACCTAAGAATCTGCTCTAAGAAATCCGCCGTTTGCGTTGCGTCCGGGGTCAGAAATTCTCCGCGCGTCGAAACGCCTTGTGGAACGTAGTGGCTTGCCGCCGCTTTCCGACGCGGTCACATCCTTCAAGACCGATCCACGGCGAAGCAAGCTTCGTCGGCCGGAATCGGGAGCAAGTTCTTGCACTCCACAAAATCTCCGCACTCCATCCCAGTTACGAGCCAAGCACGACGCGAAAATGGTGGCTAGCCTGAAACGGGATTCGCCGTACAATAGCGGCCTTATGGCCAAGATCACATTTTTGGGAGCGGCGGGGACGGTCACGGGCTCGAAGTATCTGGTCGAGGCCGGGGGCAAGCGGTTGCTGGTGGACTGCGGGCTGTTTGAAGGCTCGAAGGCGCTGAGGCAGCGGAACTGGGAAGCGCTGCCGATTCCGCCGTCGTCGATCGACTGGGTGCTGCTGACGCACGCGCACATCGATCACACGGGCTACCTGCCGCGGCTGGTGGCCGCCGGCTTCGCCGGGCCGATTTACGCGACGCCCGCGACGCATGAATTGTGCATGCTGCTTCTGCGCGATTCGGCGCACCTGCAGGAAGAAGACGCGCTGTACGCGTCGAAGAAAGGCTACAGCACGCACACGCCTCCGCTGCCTCTGTATACCGTGGCCGAAGCAGAGACGACGCTCACGCGGTTTCGCGAGATTCCCCGCGCCGATGCGTTCACGATCAGCCCGCAATTTTCGGTGCGGCCGCACGACGCCGGGCACATTCTGGGATCGTCCTGGCTCGAGCTGACCATCACGGAGAACGGCAAACAGATCCGCGTGGTTTTCTCCGGCGATCTGGGGCGCTACGACCAGCCCATTCTGAAAGATCCCGAGGCGCCCAGCCGCGCCGATTATCTGCTGTGCGAATCCACGTACGGCGACCGCGATCATCCGGCGGGGTCGGTGCCGGATGAACTGGCGGGCGTCATCAACCAAACCGCGAAGCGGGGCGGCGCGGTGGTGATTCCGTCGTTCGCCGTCGGGCGGACGCAGACGCTGATGTATTACCTGCGGAAGCTGGAGCAGCAGCAGCGCATTCCCCGCCTGCCCGTGTACGTGGACAGCCCCATGGCGATCAACGTGACCGATCTGTACGAGCGGCACACCGAGGATCACGACCTGGAATTCACGCGGGATGAACAGGGCGGCAAGGGCGATCCGCTGAACGTCCATGAAGTACACATGACGCGCACGGTGGAGGAATCGAAGCAGATCAACGACGTGGTTTCGCCGTGCATCATCATTTCGGCGAGCGGCATGATCAGCGGCGGGCGCGTGCTGCACCATCTGGCGCGGCGGCTGCCCGATTCGCGGAGCACCGTCATGCTGGTGGGGTATCAAGCCCAAGGCTCGGGCGGGCGCGCGCTGCAGGAAGGCGCGAAATTTCTGCGCATCCACGGGCAGGAAGTGCCGGTGCGCGCGCAGGTCGTCGAGATCGCGCAACTATCGGCCCACGCGGGAAAGAGCGAACTGCTGCGCTGGCTTTCGGGATTCCAGGCGCCGCCGCGGCAGACGTTCCTGATCCACGGAGAACCCGTGGCGCTCAATGCCCTGCGCGATGCTGTCACCAGCCAATTCCACTGGCCGGTGACGATTCCCGCTTATCAGCAGACGTTTGATTTGAATCCGTAGTCGGGCATCACCTTTCCACAAGCGCGCCGGGTGAAAGACGGAATGACGCGTACGGGCGCGCCAGACTTGTGACGCAGCGCTCAAACCGGGCACGGCGTGCCGTGCCCCTACGGAACACTGCAAGAAATAGCAGCCGCAAAAGCGGCGGCGAGCCGCCGCACTCCAAAGAACTGCCCCTTCCCCTGCCACGGTGCCGCAGCGCAAGGAATTCAACTTTCGTGGTCAGGTGGACTTAGGGGGCGGGAGCTTGGCCAGGCGCTCGGCGGCGGCCTGGAAGGTCTTTTCGGTTTTGCAGAAGGTGAAGCGGACGTGCGCGCGGCCGTCGGCGGGGTGGCGATAGAAGCTGGAGCCGGGCACGCAGGCCACGCCGATTTCCTTGACGAGATAGTGGGCGAAAGCGACGTCGTCGGGGAAGCCGAAAGGGGAGATGTCCGTCATGATGTAATACGCGCCGCGGGGCTTGAAGCAGCGGAAGCCCGCGCCGGTGAGGATCCCGATCATGCGGTCGCGGCGGGCGGCGTATTCGTGCCCCAGCGTCTCGTAGTAGCTCGGCGGAAAGTGCAGCGCCACCGTGCCGGCTTCCTGCAGCGGGGCGGCCGCGCCGACGGTGAGGAAGTCGTGAACCTTGCGGATGGCCGCGGTGACGTCGGGCGGGGCAATGGCCCAGCCTACGCGCCAGCCGGTGACGCTGTAGGTTTTCGAAAGCGCGTTGATGGTGATGGTGCGGTCGCGCATGCCGTCGAGGGTGGCCAGCGAGATGTGCCGGGCGCCGTCATAGACCATGTGCTCGTAGATTTCATCGGTGATGGCGAAGACGTTCCAGCGCTGGCAGAGGTCGCGGATGCACTCGAGTTCGGCGCGCTCGAAGACGTGCCCGGTGGGGTTGTTCGGCGTATTCAAGATGATGGCCTTGGTCGCCGGGCCGAAGGCCGCGGCGAGTTCCGCGGGGTCGAAGGTCCAGTCGGGCGGTCGCAGCTTGACAAAGCGGGGCGTCGCGCCGGAGAGAATGGCGTCGGGGCCGTAATTTTCGTAGAAGGGCTCAAAGACCACGACTTCATCGCCGGGGTTGATGATGGCCATCATGGAGGAGATCATCGCTTCGGTGGAGCCGCAGCAAACGGTGATTTCGGTTTCGGGGTCGGGGGCGAGGCCCTGCGTGCGCTGGAATTTTTCGGCGATGGCGTTGCGAAACGATTTCGCGCCCCAGGTGATGGCGTACTGATTGATGTCGGCGGCGATGGCGTCCTGCGCGGCGCGCTTGATTTCAGCGGGCGCGGGAAAATCCGGGAAGCCCTGGGAGAGATTGACGGCGTCGTGGCGAAGGGCCAGGCGCGTCATTTCACGAATGACGGATTCGGTGAAGCGCTCGGCCTTGGTGGAAAGTTTCGGTCTAGTGGCCATGGCGCGCAGAGGCGGTGCGGGGTTCATTCGGAACTCCGTAGAGGCGGCGATAGATGTCCGCGTTGCGCGTCACGATCTGGACGTACTGACGCGTCTCGGTAAAGGGGATGGAATCCACGAATTCGGCTTCTTCCCGATAATTCTGGCCAGCGGTCCAGGACATGACGCGGTCTTCCCCGGCGTTGTAGGCGGCGAGGGCCGCTTCCACGGTGCCAAACTGCTTCTGCAGGCTCGCGAGATACGCCGTTCCGAGGCGGATATTGTAATCCGGATTGGTGAGTTGCGCGCGCGAATAGCGGATTTTGGCACTCTTGGCCAGCAGGCGCGCGGTCGACGGGAGAAGCTGCATCACGCCGATGGCGTTGGCACCGGAGCGGGCGTCGGCTTCGAAGGCGGACTCCTGGCGGATCAGGCCGGCGACGAGCATGGGGTCGAGTCCGGCTTTGGCCGACCAGCGGCGGATGGAGGACTCAAAGGGCATGGCGTAGGCCGTCAGCCAAGCCTCGCGCGGCACGTCGGTAAACGGCTGCGATTCCAGCTGCGGAAAAATCTGGCGGACCATGGCGAAGGCCGCGCTGCAATTGCCGGCGGCAATGGAGGTCTGCGCGGCCTCGAGCAAAAGCCGGGGCTCGCCGGTGGCGGTATAGGCGGCGCGGAGTTCCAGCGACGCGGAGGCGTCGAAGGCGATGGAGCGCAAGGCGGCGGCGCGGGCATAACGGCGCGCGGCTCCCGGAGGAATCGCGTCGTTCAGCGGAGGCGGATCGGGCGCCGGAGGAATCACCGCGAGAACCGCGGCGACTTCCTTCGGCCCGGAACCCAGCTCGCCGAGGCGCACTGCGGCCCGGCTGGTGAAATAATTCTGCGGATAGCGCTCGGCCAGTTTTTCGTAGTAGCTGCGCGCCAGGGGCGAGTTCCCTGCTTCCTCGGCCAGGCGGCCGAGCCAGTAGAGGGCGTCGGCGGTGAAGGGTGAGCCGGGATAACGCCGCAGGTGATCTTGCACGAGCGCGGCGGCGTCGGCCTGGCGCTTCAGGACAGCGGTCCACGCCACGCGCCACTGCGCCACGCCGGCTTCGGGGGCCGCCGGGAAGGGTTCTTCCAGGCGGTGGTAATAGCTGACGGCGCGGTCGCGATCCAGATGCGTCCAGTAATAGTTACCCGCCAGAAACAGGGCGCGCTCGGCCCAGCGGCTGGCCGGGGCGCGCGATACGGCGGACTCAACCGCGGCGGCCAACTGCGGCTCCTGCTGCTGGCTGCGATAAAAATCGGCCAGGGTGACGAAGCGCTCGGCATCCAGCTCGGGATCGCTGATCTGCAGCGCGGCCATCTCCGAAGGTCCTGCTCCGAGCGACATGCCGCATTCCAGGATGCGGAGCTGGGCGCGCTCGCGGGCGGCGCCGGCAAGCTCGGGCAGAATTTCGGCGTACTCGCTGCGCGCGTCGTCCCACATTTTCGCGCCGAACAGCAGATCGGCATGAGCCAGGCGCAGCTCGGGCGAAAGGGGCGGAATTTTCGCGGCGGGATTGCCGCGCAGGAAAGCGAGCCTGGTGCGAGCTTGCCGGCCCTGTTCGGTGGCGGCGAAGCGCAGGTAGAGCGACTGGAAATCGGCCGCGGCTCCCGGTAGATCTCCGGCCATTTCGCGAGCGGCGCCGCGCAGATAGAGCAGCGGAGGCCGGTCGGAGGTGGCGGAGTAGGACTGGAGGGCCGCGACGGCGTCGGCGGGGCGATTGGCGGCCAGGGCCGCCTTGGCGAGCGATTCCAGGGCCTGTTCGGCAATCACGGAATCGGAGAACTGACGGCGAAACTGCGCGAACTCGCGGATGGCGTCGGCATTGTGGCCCAGGGCCAAATCGTTTTCCGCGCTCCAGTAGAGCGCGAAGTCGGCGAGCAGCGGATCGCCCTTGGCGCGCGCGAACCAGGAGGCCGCCTGCGCGTAATGGGTGCGGTTGTAGTCGTAAAAACCGAGCGCGAGTGCGGCGCGCATCGCGGAAACGCCGGAACCTTTCTGCGAAGCCAGCGCGCTGAGCTGCGTGTAGGCCCAGGCCGAATTCTGCTCCTTGAGCACGCGCGCCAGTTTTTCCAGGCGCTTATCCGCCGGCACGGGCTTGCTGGCGGGCACGGACTTGGCGGAAGGCGCGGGCGCCGGCTTGGTCTTTTCACCGGCGAAGGAGAATGCGCACACCAGCAACGCGGCGCCGGCCGCACACACCAAGCGGCGCACGATTTTCGTCGCGAGCATTTGGTTACCGCGGGACAGGCGAGGGATAAGGATATTCTCCGAGGGCGTCGACGTCTCCCCCGGCAAGGATTTCCACCATCCAGCTGCGGAAATAGTCCACTGGATGTTCCTGAATCGCTTGAAAGCGGCGGTCATATTCTTTGCGAGCTTTATCGATATCACTGCGCAACCGATGACAAATGTCTTTGTGCTCCTGGCCCAATTGTACATCGTCGGGCCGCAATAGTTTGATGTCTTGCATGGCGACTTTGGCGACACGATTGGCCCGGCGGTGCAGATCCTGGAGTTCCGCCGAGAGGGTGGCGACGTTGAACGGCGCGGGGCGCGCGGGTTTGGCTGGCGCCGCCGGCGGCGGCGCAGCGACGGGCCGGGTCGGGCGTGCCGCTACCGGTGCCGGGGCCACAGGCTCTTCGGCCCAAGCGGGTTCTTCCTCCGCCGCGGGCTCTTCGACTTCCTCCACGGCGGGCGCGGCGGCGGCCGCGACGGCCTGGGGCACGCCGTGGGCTCGCGGTTTCAGCGCGAAGGCCACAAAGTTTGACAAGGAGGAAAGCCCCGCGGCCAAGGCCGCAGCGGCGGTCTGCGCGCGGACCATCGCCGGAAGGGCGTTGCTCGGACGGCTGGAAGAGCAGGCCGCCACCAGATCGGCGAAGGCCGTGTCCAAATCGTCGATGGTGCCCTGAAGCGGGGCCAGATTCTCGCGCAAGGCGCGAGAAACCGCCTCTTCCAAAGGCTGCTCGGGAGACCGCGCACGTTCGCTCAAGGGGTTTATTACTCCTTCAGGATTATGGAAACCGTACCGAGGCTGTGTCAACTGGCATTCGGCCGGGGCGTTCCTCAACGTGCAGGGCCAGGCCAGTTCCCTGCCCGGGCGCCCCGATTGGCTGAGGTTTTTCTTGCCTTACCGGACGCCGGTCCGTATGTTCGGAAATCCGGCTGGCAGGGTTCGTTCCGCCGCGCTAAACCCCAGTTTGCCGGTCAGAATGCGAAGAGGTTGGGACATGGCGCTAACAGCTGAACAAATCCGGGAGCTTTTGCAGATGAAGCCGCATCCGATCGAAGGCGGCTATTTTGTGGAGACCTACCGCTCCGCACAGAAGTTCCCCGAAGGGTTGCTGGCCGCGTCCCAACAGGGAGAGCGGGCGGTGAGCACGGCGATCTATTATCTGCTCACGCCGGATACGTTTTCAGCCCTGCACCGCCTGCGGGGAGATGAGATCTTCCACTTCTACCTGGGAGATCCCGTGGAGATGCTGCAACTGGCGCCGGATGGCACGGGGCTGACGATCTTGCTGGGCCCGGATCTGGCTGGGGGGATGCGTTTGCAGCACACCGTGCCGGGCGGGATGTGGCAGGGCTCGCGGCTGGTGCCGGGCGGGCAATACGCGCTGCTGGGCACAACCATGGCGCCCGGCTTCGATGCCCGGGACTACGAATCGGGCCGGCGGGAGGAGTTGAGCGCGCAGTATCCGCACTATGCGCCGCGGATTGCGCTGCTGACGCGATAGCCAGCCAACACTTCCTGAGGCGCCCCGAATGAACTCCGACGCGCGCTAGAACGACAGTTCTTGAACTGCAAACCGCTCGCAGGTAGACTCCCGCATACGAATTCAGGTTCCACAACAAGGAGGGGGATCGCATGAGCCAGATTCTTTCGGAAGTTCTCCAGGCCAACGCCAAGTACAGCACCGGCTTCGGCGACAAGGGCCAGCTGGCGATGCCGCCGGCGCGGCGCTTCGCCATTCTCACTTGTATGGATGCGCGGCTGGATCCGGCAAAATTCGCGGGGCTGGCCGAGGGTGATGCGCACGTCATCCGCAATGCGGGCGGCCGCGCCAGCGATGATGCCATTCGGTCGCTGGTGATCAGCTACAAGCTGCTCGGAACGCGGGAATTCTTCGTAATTCACCACACCAACTGCGGGATGGAATTCTTCTCCAACGAAGCCATGCGGGGATTGCTCGCTTCCAGCCTGGAGACGGCCGAACTGACCCCACAGGGATTTCGCGACGTGGGCAAGGGGCCGGGCTCCCGGGCGGGGGAATACATCGAGTGGCTGACCATCCAGGACCAGAGACAGTCGGTGATCGACGATGTCGCCCGCATACGGGCCCATCCGCTGGTGCCACAGGGGATTCCCGTCCACGGCTTCATCTACGACGTGGCCTCGGGAAAGCTGATCGAGGTTGAAGGAGCGCGCACAGCCGGCGCCGCGGGTTAGCAGGGTGCTGAAAAAGTCAAAATCGTGGCTCCAGGGGTTAAAACCCCTGGAGAATACACGAGAATTACGGCGGCGTTAAAACGCCGCCCTTCCATCAGCGGGGGGCAGCATTCTGTTAAACTCCCGAAGCTGCCCGCACATTGTTTTCCAGGTGTTCATGTAGCGCCGGGGCCTTCAGCCCGGCATGGCGGCATCACCGAGCCGCGTCCTACCTGCCGCGCTAAAGACCGCGGCGCTACATCTAAACCTTTGATGAGGCGCGGTTGATGGCGGAGCTGAAGTCCCGCGACTTCTTCCGCGATTCCGGGACTGCGAAACTACCCCCTAAAAATCGCCGCTTTCCACCCGGGGTGCAACGCCCCGCGGGCGCGCGGCCTGCCGGAGGCGGCCCGGCGCTCGAAACGCGGGGCTGCGGCGTTGGCCTGGGGCGGGCGCGGGGTGGTATTATAGAAGAGTACCAACGGGGGCGACACGGTTTCGACGGAAGCTGTCGCGGCCCGAAGGCATGCCGGGCGCCACCTGCCCGCTATCGGGTGGAACAACACAACTGGCAACTCACAGTTGGCTCTCGCTGCCTAATTAAACCTAGGTAGCGCGTCTCCTTCCGCGTCGCCTGCGCGCGGGAGATGAGGCGTCACACAGTAGGCTGGCTGGTGCCTTTCGGTCCGTAAGGCGCCGGCGAGATTATCGGACTAGCCGGCGGCGTGTCTTGCCCGCTCTAAGCGTCGTAGGCGAAAACGTGAGCGGTCCGCAAGGGCCGTTCGCACCGGGAACGGGCTACGCATGTAGTCTTCGGGTGGCAAGGCTTTTCGGACGGGGGTTCGACTCCCCCCGCCTCCACCATTTTAATGACCGTATTTTGAATAAGTTGTAGCTGTGAATTTTCTCGTGTACCTTCCGTGTACCCTTTGTTCGGAGTCCGGCACAACGTAAGCAAGATCCAAGACATGGATTGACGACTTGCCCAGGGGGCTCGATCATTGTCCGCCTTGGTCAAAGAGCCGCCGACGAATCGCGTTAGTTGATTCTGCTGGTTTGAGGCCCGACAAACCCAGATGCTGGGACCTCACCGGACAAGCCAGGAATTTGATCCCATACCCGTCGCACGTCCACCTCAAGCTGCTCCTGCCGGGCACGAATCCAAGGTGCGTAATGCTTCTCGGTGATTTTCGAATTAGTGTGGCCGAGCAGTGTAGCAACGCGGTCGAGGGGTACTCCGGCAAGTAACAGGTTTGTAATGCTCCCCTCTAAAACTGGACACCTCCTTTAGGTAGAATCAGGGTCTCCAAAACAGGAGGCAACATGGGCAGGAAACCGCGAGTCGATCGATCCCCGGAAGAGAAGTGGCAGATTGTGCAGGAAGGGATGAAGAGCGGGAACGTCTCGGAGACGTGCCGGCGGTACGGCATCGCTCAGACGCTGTCCGTCGCTGGAAGGACGAATCCGAGCAGGGAGCAAAGGCAGCGCTTGGGGGGAGAAGCGCTGCGGCAGAAAGCGGGGCCTCCGAGCACGCCGGGCTGTTCCGGGCGGACGCGATGGAACAGTTCGTGCGCGATCATCTCGAGCGGCGGGCCAATCTCGGCTACCATCTTTGGGGTTTGATGATCTTGTTTTTGTGGATGAAGAAATGGCGAATTCAGACGGGAGCGCTTCCCTCAACGGGCCGGACCGTGACGGGAAGCGTGCTCACCTCTACCTAATCCTGCTGCTTGTTGCCGCGGCCATCTATCTGGGCTGCATGGTGTCTCCGCCGTCGCTGATGGACGACGTGGACGCGGTGCAGGCGCAGATCGCGCGCAACATGCTGACGTCGGGCGACTGGGTGACCGCGCACATCGATGGCATTCCCTACACGGAGAAGCCGCCCCTGGTCTACTGGGCGATGGCTGTTTCCTACAAGATGTTCGGCGTGCACGACTGGTCCGCGCGCCTGCCCAACGCGCTTTCGGTAATCGGCCTGAGCTGGCTGACGGCGGCGTTCGGGATGTGGGCGTTTGGGAAGCGCGCCGGCTTCTACGCGGGCTTATGCATATCCACCTGCGTCGGACTGTTTCTGTTTACGCGCATCATCATTCCGGACGCGATGCAGACCTTCACGATTGCGCTGGCGATGTGGGCGTTTCTGCGCGCTCTGGATGAGGAGGAGCGCCATCCGCGCCTCTGGGCGTTTATTTTCGCGGCCAGCATGGGAACCGGGCTGCTGCTGAAGAGCCTGATCGCCGTCGTGTTTCCGGCCGGGGCGGGACTGCTCTATCTTTTGCTGACGCGGCAATTGTTTGCCG
>JAIQGD010000134.1 GCA_020072765.1 Terriglobia bacterium | reverse complement strand
AAGGTCTGGGTGGATAGCGAAGTGGGCCGGGGGAGCTCCTTCTCTTTGGTTCTGCCCCTTCTGGTGGACTAAAGTACGAGCTGGGAAAATCTAGCATCCAGGAAAAATGATGGCCAAACAAGAGAAGATCATGGTCGTGGATGACGAGCCCAGCATCCGCAAGTATCTCCAGACGCTGCTCGAGGTGGATGGCTTCCAGGTCGAAACCCAGGCCAGCGGCAAGGAAGCTCTGGCGCGCATCGGCGAGGGAGAGCGGCCCTTCCTGATCATTCTGGACGTGCTCATGCCCGAGATGGATGGGCTGGAGACGCTCCGGCAATTGATGCACATGGATCGCACGCTCAACGTCATCATGCTGTCCTGCTCCAATGAGGTCACCACGGTCGTGGAGGCCATCCGCCTGGGCGCCCTCGATTATCTGACCAAGCCATTTGAAAAACCGGAACTGGATGCCGCGCTGCTCAAGTGCCGCCAGAAGCAGCAGCTGCGCACGGAAAATGAAACGCTCCGCGAACATTGCGAGACCGTGACCGAGGACATCTCCTTCCTGGCCTCCAGCCCGCAGATGCTGAAGATCCGCCAACAGGTCTTGCAGATTGCCCCCGTCGACGTGCCCGTGTTCATCAGCGGCGAAAGCGGCGTGGGCAAGGAAGTGATCGCGCGGATGATCCATCTGCGCTCCCTGCGCCGCCAGCAGGCCTTCGTGAAAGTGAACTGCGCCGCGCTGCCCGGCGAATTGCTGGAGTCGGAATTGTTCGGCTACGAGCAGGGCGCTTTCACCGGCGCGGTGCGCGCCAAGCCCGGAAAGTTCGAGCTGGCCAACAAAGGCACGATTTTCCTGGATGAAATCGCGGAAATGAGCACCCAGCTGCAGGCCAAGCTTCTGCACGTCCTGCAGGACGGCCAGTATTCCCGCTTGGGCGCCCGCTCGGTGGTGAACGTCGATGTGCGCGTCCTGGCCGCCACCAACGTGAACGTCAAGGACGCCATGCGCACCGGCCGCTTCCGCGAGGATCTTTATTACCGCCTGAATGTGCTCTCCATCCACATTCCGCCCCTGCGCGAGCGCGCCTCGGAAATCCCCATTCTGTTCCGCCATTTCCTGCTCAAGTACAGCGAGAAATATCAGAAGTTCGCGCCCGAGCCTTCCCGGCACCTGCTCGACGCCGCCGCGCGCTATTCCTGGCCCGGCAACCTGCGGGAACTGGAGAATTTCGTCAAGCGCTATGTCATCCTGGAAGACGATGAAGGCAGCCTGCGCGAACTGATCGAGATGACCAGCCAGCAGCGCGTGGCTCCCCGCGAAGAAGCCCCCGTGGCCAAGGAACAAAGCCTCAAAGCGCTGGTGCGCGGCCTGAAGGACGAAGCCGAGATGGAAGCCATCGCCGAGGCCCTGGACAAAACCAATTGGTGCCGCAAGGATGCCGCGCGCATGCTGGGGATCAGCTACAAAGCCCTGCTCTACAAGATGCGCCAGTTTAATCTGGATTCCGGGCGGAGTTCGCGTTCCGCCGCCGCCAAGGCGGCCAAGCAGGCTGCGGAGAAAGCCTCTGCCCAGGAAGAGACTCCCAGCGTGCCGGCGGTGCGCGCCCGGTAATTTGCGGCCCGCACACCGCGCCGGGCGACCGCCAATTTGCGTCCCACTAGTACCGCTAGGCCCTCTGCAAGGAATTGCCTATCTAGAGCACACACAGCGAAATAGAACTACCTTTTCGGCCCCAGCTTGTTCTACTATTCCTCCCCGAACAGGGCCTCACGCCTTCCCCTTCAACGGTGGCGGAGGAGCGATCGCCCTCTGTGCCGGGTTTGGAGGAAGAGAACATTGTTGTTCTCAAAGGACTTGCGGGGCCGGTCTCGTTCTGGCAAGCCCGCGACAAAGGAAATAGTTTGTATGCTGCATCTTGCGCAGTCTTTGGAATGGGGATTGCTACTTCCATCTGCAGGGGTAACGGTGAACGCTAGTCCAGTCCTGGAGGAGCAGTGATGACGGAACGCCGCACGGCGCGTCGCTACGACTTATCTTTGCCGGTCAATATCCGGTTGCCTATCAATCGAGAACCGCGTTCGCACAGCGGTCACACGCGCGATATTTCCACGCGCGGCGTCTATTTCATGACGCAAAGAGATCTGACTCCGGGCACGGAGATTGATTTCACTCTTACCCTGCCGGCCGAGATCACGCGCGGGACCGAGGTGCTTGTCCGCGCCCACGGCCGGGTGATTCGCGTCGACAAGCGCGTCGAGGAAGATCAGGATGCCGTCGGCGTCGCAGCGGTGATCGAGCGCTACGATATCATCCGCGGCGAAACCTCTCCCGACTAGGCCGGGCAGCGGCCGGTGCACGGTATCCCGTGATGCGCGGCTCTCCCTTCCCGCGGCGCGCGGCCAGCCACCGCCCAATCCGCACCCCTCTCGGCCCGGGAGTTGATTGAGGCCCCCCCCCGAATGAGTCCCCAGCCCACGGAGGCCCGTGGGAACATCCCTTCCCGAAAGTGTCAAGATTTTTCAGGGTTTCGACATGCCACCCCTATCTCTGGCCGGCGCTTCTCCGGGCCAGCAGCCCCGCGACCCAAGACACACCCCAAGAAAACAAAGGACTTGCGGGCCCGGCCTGGCAGAACAGGGCCACGGGAAGCCGGGAAATGGGTTTTCCGTTTGGCGTCTGAGGTGCATTGCACTGCTTGGGAGAGAACCTACCAGCGCCTTTGCACCTCCGGATGCCAATGTCTTCTCGAGTCCAGCCAAAAATCGACGGCCTCCCACCAGGGACCACACTGCCGCCCGATCACGTCTATTTCGGTCCGTCGGAGACGATGGAAGCGGTGCGCCGAAAGATCGACCGCGCGGCCGGCTTGAACGTCCCCATCCTGATCCTGGGCGAGAGCGGGACCGGAAAAGAGGTGCTGGCCCGCTACATTCACGCGCACTCGCCTTGGGCGGACGGGCCGTTTGTAAAAGTCAATTGCCCCGCGATCCCCGGCACGCTGATTGAAAGCGAACTCTTCGGTTTTGAGAAGGGCGCGTTCACCGGAGCCCACACCGCCAAGCCCGGCCGCATGGAGATGGCCCAGAGCGGCACGCTGTTTCTGGATGAGATTGCGGAGATGGACACGAGCCTTCAAGCGAAGCTGCTGCACGTTCTGCAGGACGGAACGTTCACCCACATCGGAGGCCAGGACGAGAAAAGCCTGGACGCGCGCGTGATTTGCGCCACCAATCGCCGACTGCACCGCGAAATTGAAACCGGCGCATTCCGTTCCGATCTGTTGTATCGCATCAACGTCATCAGCGTGCTGCTCCCGCCGCTGCGCGAGCGCCGCGAAGATATTCCCTATCTGGCCGAATACCTGCGCCAGCAGTTCAATCAGCGCTTCCAGCGCGAAGCCGCCCCGTTGTCGGCCGAAGCCGTGCATCTGCTGCAACAGCGGGAATGGCCCGGCAATGTCCGGGAACTGGAAAACTGCATCGCGCGGTACGTCGTCCTGGGTTCGGAAGAAGCCTTTTACGGTGAGCGTTCCGAGAAACCGGCGCGCCGTCCTGCCTGCGAAACCACCGCAGACGGCAACATCCCCCTCAAACGCATTGCCCAGCAAGCCACCCGGCAGATGGAGCGCGATCTGATCGTCAAGGTGCTCCAAGCCAACCAGTGGAACCGGCGGCGGGCCGCCGAAGTCCTGAAGATCAGTTACCGCGCCCTGCTCTACAAGGTGCGACAAGCGGGCATCCCGGCCAAGCGCCCGCGGCAAAAACCCGAGCGCCCGGGGGAATTTCCCAATCAGTTGCCGGCGTAAATCAATCACAAACCGCAACGCTGTCGTGCGGGCGGTTTCCATCCAGCCCGTGTCTGGTACGAAATCACGCGCGCCGACCGGCTTGCCCGGCGTGGCCAATTGGGCTAGCCTGAGGTCGAGATGCCGAAAACGCACACCAAAACTTCCTTGAAGGTTTGCCTTCTTTCCCCTCATCCCATGGTCCTGGATGAGTTTCGCCGGCTGTTGGAACATTCCGGCTTTCAGATCGCTTGCAAGCAGCTCGATTCCATGCTGGCGCCCGATCTTCGCCATCTCGAAGTGCCCCAGGCCGCGGTCTACGTCGTGGACGCGCACGCCGCGCGCCAGGCCACCGGAGCCCTGCTGGGCAATATTCTCGACCGCCACTCCACGGCACGTCTGCTGGTCATCGGAGAACGGCTCGACGAGGAGGAGAACTTCGCCCTTCTCCGCCACGGCGTGAAGGGAATCCTGACGT
>JAIQGD010000133.1 GCA_020072765.1 Terriglobia bacterium | reverse complement strand
AGGACGACATGCGCGTGCTGGCCTGGGCGGCGCGCACCGAGGCGCGCTACATCGGAATGATCGGCAGCAAGCGCAAAGTCCTCTCCGTCTACCAGGCGCTGGAGCGCGAGGGCTTTGCGCCGTCCGAATTCGAGCGCGTGCACGCGCCCGTGGGCCTGGATATCGGCGCGCTGGCGCCCGAGGAAATCGCCATCAGCATCGCCGCGGAACTGATCGCCATCCGCCGCAACGCCCAGAACCTGGCGCACAAATCCATCAAGCTGTCGCAGGCCGCCAGCCTGCGCAACGGCTGAGCCGCCGCCTCAACAATCATGCTCGCCGTTGCCATCCTAGCAGCCGGCGAATCCCGCCGGATGGGCACTCCCAAGGCCCTGCTTCCCTACGGCGGAAAAACCTTTGTCGAGCATCTTCTGGAAGTGACGCGCCATCCGCGCGTGGGCATGGCGCGCGTGGTGCTGGGCGCCGGGGCGCAAGCCATCCGCGAACAATTGCACCTGGCTCCTGAAATGATCGTCGTGAACCCCGATTGGCCGAAGGGGCAACTCTCTTCGATTCAGAGCGCGATTCGCAGCCTTCCCGCGGGCGGCACCGAAGGCTTGATCCTCTGCCCGGTGGACCACCCCCTGGTATCCGCTGCGCTGGTGGCGCGCCTCATCGAGGCATACGATGCCAGCGGCAAGCTGATCATCCTCCCGACGTACCGCGGACGCCGGGGCCATCCCGTGATTTTTCGCGCCGCGCTTTACCCGGAACTGCTGGCCGCCGCGCCCGAGGTCGGCGCGCGCCAAGTCGTCTGGGCGCACGCCGCGGATGTCGCCGAAGTCCCCACGGAGGAAGAAGGCGTAGTGTTGAATCTCAACGACCCCGAAACGCTCAAGCGCGCCACCAACGGAATTTGACCCGCGTTCACTGCGCCTCTGCGATACATCTTCCTTCCAGGGGAACAACCAGCCTAGCCACCCGAGGACAACTTGCGAAGAATCGCAGCGACGGCGTCGGCGCCGAGCTGCGCGGCATGGAGGGTTGCCGGGGGCAGTCCGCCCAGCGCTTCGGAGATTTTCTGGGCCGTAATGCCGCGAGCATCGGCCGGCGTCAGCCCCGCCAGCATTTCGGTCAGGACGGAACTGGAAGCGATAGCGGCCACGCAGCCCTGGGTCTTGAACCGCGCGACGCTGATCCGCCCGGCCTCGACGCGTACCGCCAGGCGCAACACATCCCCGCAGACCGGATTGGTCACTTCGACCGTGGCGCTAGCGTCGGAAAGGTCCCCGGCGTTGCGCGGATTGCGAAAGTGATCGAGAATGGTGTCGTTGAACAGCATCGCCCAAAAGTATATGCCAAATCAGCGGCTTGAGGGGCGGCGCGGAGCCGGAACACAACCTTCCGGCCGTTCTGCGAATCTTATTGACACGTGCAGGAATAGAACGCTACTTTTATCTTCCTAGCCAGTGTTCTCTCGTCGGGGCGCGAGAGGACGTGCCATTAATCCGCCTACAGAAATTCAGGAGAAATGCAGATGCGACGACTCGGATACTTTCTAGCTCTGGTGGTGGCAGTCGCGCTGGGCGCGACGGCCGGCTTCGCCCAGACCGGCAAGCTCAAGGTCAAGGTGACGCCGAACCATGCCTACGTATTTGTGGACGGCAAGGCGATTCGCGACGGCAACCAGACGATCGCGCTGAGCCCCGGCAAGCACACCGTAGTGGTGGTGAACTACGGCTACAAAATCTCCACGCAGGACGTCAACGTGGACGCCGGCAAAACCACGCCGCTCACGGTGGCGCTGGAAGCCTACGGCGGACCCGTCAACGGCCCCTTCGGCCAGCTCCAGGTGAAGGGCGACGGCCACGCGGCGGTGCTGCTGAATGGCAAGACGCCCGGCTACTTTGTCGGCCACGCGAAATCCACGCTGCTGCTGGCTCCGGGCAGCTATCATGTCACGGCCACGCGTGCAGGCAATGACCTCTGGTCCGGCGACGTCACGGTGGCGGCCAACAAGAAGCTCGCCGTGGACACCAAGAAAGCCGGCGCGCAAAAGACCTCCGACAAGAAGAACCTGGCGAAACTGACCAGCCAGCCGCGCTCCAAGGGCACCACCGTCGCGGTAGCGGGCGTCACGGGCAACTTCAGCGTCGCCCCCACGGCCATCAATTGCGGCCAGACCTCCACGCTGACCTGGCAGACTTCCGAAACCGTCGAGGCCAGCATCAGCGGCATCGGTGCGGTGCCGCTCAGCGGAAGCCAAGCCGTCTCGCCCCACGCAACGACCACGTATGACTTCACCTCCGCCGGCCCCGGTGGCATTGTCAAGGGAACCGGCACGGTCAACGTCAACACGAAAGTGGACGCGAGTCTCAGCGCCAGCCCCGCCGAACTGCAATATCGCAAGATCGGCGAAAAAGTGATCACGGAGGGATCCTCCACGCTGACCTGGCAGACCTCCAACGCGGATGCCGTTTCCATCGCGCCCACGGGCAAGGCCGATGCCAGCGGAAGCCAGACGATCAAGGGCGAGCCCGCGGACGCTTCGCAGGTCCCCGAGGGCCAGCCGGCGCGCAAGATCGACGAGACCAAGAGCTTTACCCTGAACGCCAGCAACGTTTGCGGCGGCTCGGCCACGCAGTCGGCGTCGGTGCACATCACCGGCACCGTGGAACCGATTCCCACCGTCACGTTGCAGAGCGTGTTCTATCCGACCGATTATCCCGATCAGGCTCACCCGCAGGTTGGCCTCGTCCGCAGCCAGCAACTGGCTCTGGCAACGCTCGCCGGCGGCTTCAAGAAGTATCTCGAGTACGATCCGGACGCCAAGCTGTCGGTCGAAGCACACGCCGACACGCGCGGCTCGGCTCGTCACAACCAGGACCTCAGCGAGCGCCGCGTCCAGCGCATCAAGCAGTACCTGGTCGAACAGGGCATCCCCGCCGACAAGGTGCAGACGGCCGCCTACGGCAAGGACCGCCCCATGGACCGCGCCACCGTCAAGGATCTCGAGGCTTCCAACCCGAACACGCCGACCAAGGCGCGTCTCCGCAACGCCATGGCCGACTGGTTGGCCTACAACCGCCGCGCCGATATCGTGCTGCTGCCTTCCGGCAAGAAGTCCGCGCAGTTCTTCCCGCACACCGCGGATGACTCCGGAATCATCTGGCAGATGCCGAAAGCACCGGCCACTAAGGTCCAAAAAGCGCAATAGCTCGTTTCCGCAATCCAGCGCGCCGGGGAGCACCCGCTTCCCGGCGCGTTTTTGTTTTGCGCCCGTCTTGCCGTAACCTTCCTTCAGGAGTTCGCTGCATGCTGACCGTGGTTGCCGCTCTGATCGCATCGCAAGGCAAACTGCTGGTGTGCCAGCGCCGCCGCGGCGACCGCTTCGAGCTGATGTGGGAATTCCCCGGCGGCAAAGTCCATCCCGGCGAGACGCTGGAGGCCGCGCTGGCCCGCGAGCTGCACGAGGAGTTGGGCGTGACCGCACAAATCGGACCCGAACTCCACCGCACGCAGCACGCCTATGCGGAAATGGCCGAACCATTGGAGCTGATCTTCTTCGCGGCCACGGTCCCGGCCGCGAAGATCACCAACCGCGTCTTCGAGCAGATTGCTTGGCGCGAGCCCGCCACTCTGGCCGAGTTGAATTTCCTCCCTGCCGACCGCGACCTCATCGACCAGCTCGCCGCCGGCAACCTCCGGCTGCCTCACTGGCCCGCGGATTAGCGTCCAGGCGCGTCTCCCCGGCGATTCCGACGCGCGCCACCAGCCGGGATAGCGTTTCAGTTCCGTCCCCCATCGCTGCGCAGGAACACCGGCTTGACGCGCGGCCGCCGGCCTCGCGGGCTCATGGTATATTAAGGATGCTTGGGAGTCATGCGCGGCCGCGCACTGAGGAGGTGCCATGGCACCAAGGAATACCCAGGCCATCATTGAGCCTCATACCGAGAAGTCCGCACACCCTCCGGAACTCCTGTTAGGTCTGTACCGCATGCTCCTGAAGTGCCGGATGTCGGACGAGAAAGCCCGCGTCCTGTTCCGCCAGGGGAAATACGGCGGCAATTTCTACTCCGCCGTGGGCCAGGAAGCCACCAACGTCGGCACCGCTTACGCTCTCCGCGAGGACGACTGGATCGCTCCGTCGCACCGCGACTGGACCTCCAACATCATCAAGGGCGTTTCCCTGAAGCTCTGCTTCGCGCAGCTGTTCGCCAAGGCCACCAGTCCCGACCGGGGCCGCTCCTCCCCGGCGCACATGGGCTATCCCCCGCTGCACGTCATCACCCCGGCCAGCAGCATCGCCGGGCAGGTGAACGTC
>JAIQGD010000040.1 GCA_020072765.1 Terriglobia bacterium | reverse complement strand
GATGCGCGGGCTTGGTGATCAGTTGGCGGTGCAGCAAGCCTCGCAACGAGCGGCTGATCCAGGCCTTGTCAATGTGCGTTCGGCGGCTCACTTCATTGACGGAGATCGGCTGGTAGGCACCCAGCATGACCAGGATGCGCAAATCCGTGGGTCGCACGCCGAAGCGGTCCTGGAACGTCAGCGTGCCGATGCGAAGAATCAATTCCGCCAGACGGACGATGCGCACCGACACCAGCCGGATGAGTGCGTCGATATGCGGAGGGTGCTCGCGGCGGCGGCCCGCCTTTGCCGAGCCGGCTCGCTGGCCTCTGAAAGATTTATCGCCGGTACGGCTCCGAAGTGAATGCGCGCCGTCAACGCTCATGGTTGTCTGGCTCCCGGATTGCTGTGCCGTCGAGTATAGAAGAGTCAAGCCGCTGGCCCAAGTTCGAAAACATGCCTTCGGTACGTCCGGATGCCGCGTGGGCCGTGAAACATCCGCAACGTTCACGCTTATTGCCTTGCCCCGTCAGCGTTGGTCCGCGCCTCCGGAGATGGGGAGTCGTTCGATGGCGCTGAGCGCCGATGCCGGTCCGAGCCGGAACGCGCGCCGCGGAAGCAACGGTGTCTTGACAACAGTATGACAATGCAAGTATACACAGGGCGGCGTCCAAGGTCACGCTAGGGAGACTCCGTTTGTCCGAGGAGTCGGCCGCGCCATCAAACAGAAGGAGGAGGGGATCATGGATCGACGAAAGATGTTGGCGTTATTGGGAGCCAGCCCGGCGCTGGTCGCCGGTGCTCCAGCCTACGCAAGCACACCAGCGAAAGCCGACCCGGTAGATTCTCCCGCAGCCGGAGACGGCCGGATAACCGTCCTGAGCCCGGCGATCCCCGGCAAGCTGGCAACACGGTACCCTCTGGCCCCGCCGCTCGCGGACCTGAAGAACAAAACGATCTACATGATCAATCTCTCCTGGGAAGGGCCGGACGCCGGCAACTACTTCTACGGAGCGATGCGGGAGTGGCTGGCCCAGCAGTATCCGGGCATCAAGACGATCGTGAAGGTGACCGCGGATGGAATGTTTGGCACCGATGCCGCCATCCTGAAGGACATCGTTACGAGTAAGGCCGACGCCGCCATCGTCGGCGTCGCGGGTTGAAACGGCTGCTGCGCGGCCGTGAGCCGCTGGGCGAAGCAAATCCAGATGCAGTTCAAGATACCCGCCATTGGCATCGCCTCCAACAACATCGTGCACTACGCCACCGAGTACGATTTCAAATACAACAACGGCATGCCCATCCGCTACGTGGCCGTGCCGTTTCCTTTCACCGGGCAGCCGCGCGCCGTCGACGTCGGATACATCACCGGCAAGGACATGCTCACCGGCCAGCCCTTGATGACCGCCGTCATCAACGCCCTCACGGGTCCGCTGACCGCCGAGGAACAGGTGTCGGGCCGTCCGTCCGATGAGGCGCAGGAGCGGCGCATTGTTGGACCCGACTCCGAGGAGAACCTGCGGCGTCTGTTTGAAGACAAGGGTTGGACCGATTACAACTGGATCAATCTTCCCACCGAAAAGCGCGTGGCCGAGATGCTCAAGGGCACCAGCCACAAGCCCGACGAAGTGATCAAGACCGTCGACATCACCGGCGGTTTGCGGCAACTCACCGTGGAAAAAGTGGCCATCAGCGCCGTCATGGCCGGGGCCTCGCCCGAGCATTTTCCAGTGATTCTGGCGCTGGCGACGCAAGCTCCCTTCGGCAACTCCACCAGCTCGATGGCGAATATGGTCGTGATCAACGGCCCGATCCGCAAACGGCTCAACTTCAATTGCGGGACCAATGCCTTGGGTCCCTACAATCGGTCGAATGCCGTCGTCGGACGCTCGTTCTCGTTGATCTCCAAGACGGTGGGCGATCTGCGCAACAACGTCAATGCGTGGGAGAGCCTGGGCAGCAACTTCCAGTATAACAATCTGTGTTTTGCCGAGAACGAAGAGGGTCTGCCCGAGGGCTGGGAGCCTCTGCACGTCCAAATGGGTTTCAAACCCACCGATAGCGTCATCACGGTGGGGATCGGCTGGACCAGTATCTCGAGCGTGGGTGGCAGCCAAAGCCTCTACCCAACCCATCATCTCATGCGCGATTACATGCGGTCGCTTTCGGCATCCGGTTCCGCGGCCACGATTCTGGTGGATCCCACGGTCGCGGCGCTGCTCAAAGACACGCACGGTTTCAAGACCAAGACGCAGTTGAGCGAGTGGTTTTCGCAGAACGTCGAAAAGACCGCGGGGAACTTCTGGGGGAATGGCGTCATTCAAAGCACCGCGGTTCCCCTGGCTCTGCAAGGTCTCGAGCCGTACGCCAGCTGGAAGACATCAAGCCCTTCATCAACACCAACGCACTCCGCGTGGTCGTGACCGGCGGGAAGATCCAAACCACGTGGTTCGTCACCGACTTCCGGCTGGTGCGCGGCGTGAAGGTGGACGACTGGGCGTAAAAGGGAACCCGGTGATAGCCCCTGCTTTCTCGTCGACGGCACACGCAGCGCCGCGGCGGCCCAGGAAGAGAGGAAGCTGTATGAAGAGGATTGACGCACTCGCGTTCGTGTTCCTGCTGGTCGCGACTCCCGTTGTTGCCGCGGGCCAGTGGTCCACGGTCGGCGGCGACTCGGGCAATACGCGCTTTTCCTCGCTCGCGCAAATCAATTCGCAAACCGTGACGCGGCTCGGAGCCGCGTGGGTATCGGAAAAGATTGGCGTGCCTACGGCTCGCACCATGCCCGTGGTCGACAACGGTCTGATGTTCGTCACCGCGCCGCCCTACGTTTACGCCGTGAACATCAGCACGGGAAAGATCGCCTGGCGGTATAACACGAGCCCCGGAGGCGCCCCGGCGCGAGAGGGCGTGGCCGTGGGCGAGGGCCAGGTCTACGTCGGACTTTACGACGGGAATCTGCTCGCGCTCCGCGAGGAGACCGGCGAACTCGTCTGGAAAACCTACCTCGGCGATCCGTTGCACTCGCCGGCCGCAGGCTTTTCCGGGGCGCCCCTGTATGCGGATGGATTGGTGTCCCTCGGCACGAATGCGGACTTTGGATATCGGGGCCAGATTGTCGCCGTCAACGCGAAGACTGGACGCGAGGCGTGGCGCTTTTTTGTCGTGCCCGCGCCGGGAGAACCCGGGTCGGAGACCTGGCCGAAAAACGACGCGTGGAAGCACGGTGGCGGCGCCGTCTGGTTGGTCGGAGCGTCCGATGCGGAACTCGGCCTGGTGTTCTATGTGACCGGCAATGCGGTTCCGCAATACGCCGGCGAAGACCGGCCGGGCGACAACCTGTATACCTGTTCGGTGATCGCCCTGGACAGCAAGACCGGCAAGCTGCGTTGGCACTATCAGGTGATTCGGCACGACATCTGGGAAGCCGACATCGCGGAAGCGCCCGTGCTGTTTGATGCGCAAAGCAACGGCCAATCCCGCAAGGCGATTGCGGCCATGCGCACCGATGGGTATCTCTTCATGCTCGATCGCGCCACCGGCAAGCCGCTGGGGCGCATCGAAGACCGGCGTGTGCCGCAGGACGCATTCCAGAAGACTGCGGCGACACAACCCTATCCCGTGGGCGCCGACCACGTTCTTCCGGACTGCGGCGACTGGAAGAAACGGTCCCTGCCGCGCGGCTTTGAACTCGGGTGTTTCTTCACGCCGGCGTCGGTCGAGAAGCGAAATCTTCTGGCGCCGGTCTACGGCATGCGTGTCACGCCGATGGCGTTTGATCCGCGCACGCGGTTTTTCTATGTCACCGGAAGCGCCGGGCTGCAGTGGTTCCGCCGCGCCGAGGATCCCGATTTCTTCAGCATGACCTTCAACGGGCGCGTCCCGGGGTTGAGTCAGCTGAGTTTCGGCGTGCTGGCTGCGCTGGACAGCCGCACGAACAAGATTGTCTGGCAGAAGGAATTCCGCGTGGGACGCCCGAGCGGCGCGCTCGTCACGGCGGGAGGCCTCGTGTTCCAGATGGCCGGCGATGGCAATCTGCAGGCCTACGACGCCGCGAACGGCTCTCTCGTGTGGCAATTTCAAACCGGCACGCTCGGCGGGAGCCCGCCGATCACCTTTGAAAGCGCCGGCGAGCAGTACATCGCCACCGTTGTCGGTGGCGCGGTGTGGGCGTTCAAGCTGGGCGGGACTCTCCCGCCGGGTGCGGCGCCGGCCGTTTCGCCTCAAGAAGATTTTGCCGGAGCGATCACCGATACGGCGACCATTGAAACCGCCGCGCTCGCGCGCGACATGGGCCTCACCGGAGCGCACTACGTCACCGACGAATACGCGTTCGAGCCCTACCGTGCGCGCGTCAAAGCCGGCACGCGCGTCACCTGGAGAAATAATGGCCGGATGACCCACACCATCGTGGCGGTGGACGGATCGTGGTCCACCGGTCCCCTGAAACCTCTCGACATCGGCACCGTCATCTTCGACAAACCAGGGAAATTCACCTACATCTGCAAGGAGCATCCCTGGGTCTACGGCCAAATCATCGTTGAAGATCCTCCCGAGAAAAGCGGACAGAGCCAAGCGTCGGTCGAAGCCGCTCCCAAGAAGGACGAGCCAAGCCAAGCGTCCGCCAAAAAGGAACCGGAGCCTTTTCCCGAGGTTCCGCGAATTATGGCCGAGGAAGTGCAGCAACTGTTGAACTTGAAAGCCAACGTGATCCTGGTGGACACCGATGACAGTGTCACCTACGAGGCGGAGCACATCAAAGGCGCTGTCAACATGGCCTACGACCCAACCGTGGATCCCCAGGAGCGGCAGGAGTTGTTGGGTGCTCTGCCTTCGGATCGCTTGATCGTCTTCTACTGCAACTGCCCGCGCGAGGAGGATAGCGCCCCACTGGTGAAAGAGATGTGGCAGTTGGGCTACGACCACGACAAGGTCAAAGCCCTGAAGGGCGGCTTGACCCGCTGGGAGCAATTGAGCTATCCGCTCGCCGGCTCGGAGGTCAAACCGTCCAAGCCCACGTCAGACTAGTGTTGTGTCCCGCAAGTGGGTAGCATTTTTTTTAGGAGGCCGGGGCTTCAGCCCCGGCATAATTCGCCTGGAATCAGGGGGGGCTTTAGCCCCTGAAGCCACATGACTTTTGAAGCGTACTTGAGGGACTTGCCGTAGGGGCGCTGCTTGCTGCGCCCCGCCCGACGGTGAGATTTGCGGCGCACGCGATCCACCCGCGAGCCGGCTCAGATCTTGGCTGGAGCGCAGAAGCGATCGAAGGCCTGGGTGAGTGTCTGGGCGATGGCGGCGGCGTCGCGCGTTTCGATGTCGCGCCTCTCGATCATGAACGCGAGTTTTCCGTCGCGCAGCAACGCGATCGAAGGGGAGGAGGGAGCGTAGCCGGTGAAGTAACTGCGCGCCCGGTCCGTGGCTTCCCCATCCTGCCCGGCGAACACCGTGCACAGCACCTCGGGACGCACGCCGTGAGCGAGCGCCTTGGCAATCGCCGGACGCGCTTTGCCCGCGGCGCACCCGCAAATGGAGTTCACCACGACGAGCACCGTCCGCTTCTCTTGTTGCAGGGCGGCGTCCACTTCCTCCGGCGTCCGCATTTCGCGAAAGCCGATGGACGTCAGTTCCTCGCGCATGGGTCGAACGAATCCTTCAGGGTACATAGTCTCTCCTTGGCGTACACGCGTTCGGGGGGCGATTTGAGGTCGCGAACCTCGCCGTGCCTCCGGCGCGGCAAGCCCCGGGACACGCTCCAGCAATAACTATAGCATGAGCACGCGAGGCAGCGACCGAGGCGCGCGCCGTTTGCGGCCGCCATACGCGTGCGGGCACGAATGCCGAGCAGGTCAACACGCGGCCGATGGGCCTACGTGAGATCCCCGCCGTTGCCGGATTGCGGCGCGGCGAGGGAGGGGGGTGTTTCGCCGAATCCGGCTATGCGTACCGGCGTGAGCAGGCTGACTACTCCAGTCACGGCAAAATTGAGACACAGCGCAACGAACCCGGCATTCAAGCCCCGGTAAGGGTCCCGCCCCGTCAGCATGAGGAACACGGCCACGAAAATGCCGGTGACCAGGCCCGCCAAAACGCCCGCCGTGGTCACCCGCTTGGAGAACAGGCCGAGCACAACTCCGGGGAAGATCTGGGCGATCCCGGCATATCCGACCAGCAGAAGAGATACGAAACTGGACGAGCTGTAGATGGCAAAGAGCAGGGCCCCCGAAGTCAGGACCAGCACCATCATCTTGGAGAACTTGGCAACCTGCGCGTCGCCCATGTCCGGCGCCAACATGGGGCGGCACAGGTTCTTGACGCACAGCGTGGCCCCGGTCAGAAGTTGAATGGCCGCCGCCACCATGGCCGTCAGAGCTCCTGCGCCGCCGACAATCCCCAGGAACCAGGCCGGGAAGGACTTTCGCACGATGGTCATCAACGAGAGATCGCCGTTGCTCAGGCCGGGCAGGACCAGAACCGCGCTAAAGCCCACGATGAACATCAGGGGCATGGTGATGCCGTAAAGCGGCATGAGCACGGCATTGCGCCGCAAAATCTTGCCGCTCCGCGCGGTAAAACTGGCGGCGAAAAATTGCGGCCACATGTAACACCCCAGCGAAGTCAGCATCACGCTCGAGATGTACCACGCGTGTCCGAGGTCCTTCGTGGCTCCCGGCATGGTGAGGTGTCCGGGTCGCGCATGCGCCAGGGCTGCGAACATCGGGCCGATACCGCCGTAATAAATACGCGGCACGGCGATTCCGATAAACACCGCGGCGAAAAGAAGCAGCAGATCCTTCACGATGCTGGCCCACGCCACCCCGCGCACCCCGCTCACGAATACGAACGCCCCCACCAGCGCAAACGCGATGATCATGGCAGGCGTGCGAGGAATGCCTCCGTAGCTCGCCACCTCCACGATGAGCCCCAAGCCCGTGATTTGCATCTGCAAGTAGGGAATCAGACACGCCACGCCCACGAAAGCCACGCACCCGGCCAGAAATGGGCTGCCGTATCGCATGTGGAAGAAATCAGCCTGCGTCTGGAGCCGGTGCCTTCGTCCCGCCTCCCAAATGGGTGGAAGGATGTAAAAGGACACGACATACATCAAGGGCAGGTAGCCGAGAATGTACAACACCGGCCCGCCTCGCGAGTACGCCCAGCCGCTGGCCCCCAGAAAGGTGAAGGTGGTGTAGATCTCGCCGGCCATCAGCAGCCACACCAGTACCAAGCCAAACCCCCGGCCCCCGACGGTCCATTGTTCCAGATCCATCTTGTGATGGAATCGCGCCACGAAACCTACCAGCGATCCGATCGCCACAATCGTGGAAATGATGGCGAGCGCGACGATACTGGGGCTCACTGTGGGCCGCCTTCTTCGCGGCGGCCGTCCGAGGCGCGCGGCACTTCCAGCCGGTATGCTCCCCACATGCACAGAGGTGTGAGTACCAGCCACGCGATCAGCCAGAAAAAGTTAAAGGGAAGGCCGAGAACCATGGGATCGACGCGGTCCCAGAGAGAAACCGAAAAGCAGGTCGCCGCAAACGGAATCAGGCCCAGGAGAATCGCACCCAGCGAAGGACGTTTCACGCGGTGTCTCCTTCAAGAAGACGCGCGGAATTGTAGCAGGGCGGCCGCGTACCCCCAAGTCATTCCTGTCTAGAAAGAAAGTGGCTCTGTTGACATCCCCTGTTGCAAAGGCGTCGCCTTGATTGCTTCGCTACGCGCCCGCCGACGCGTCATTCTGAGCGGAGCGTCCCGGAAGCCTTTTTTCTTCCGGAAATCGCGGTTTCGGCGATTTCCGGCCGGGACGCGCAGTCGAAGAATCCCTCTTGCCGTGCGCCAGATAGAAGGAAGTCAACAGAGCCAAAGAAAGTCGGTTCTGTGAAGTTGCTGTGGTTCGAACCATTCTCACGGGACGTCTTGTTTGCAAAGTCACGCACACGAATTGTGCCGGCTCTCGATTAGCCGATTATCGGAAACGGCCCCGCAACCTTCCCGAAGCCGTGCTTGACAACCGCCCGCCGGGAAACCTAGAATCCTTCGTAGGCGAAGAAAAAGCGAAAGCAAGAGACCCCTCGCTTCCCCCTTCGCCTCCGCCGCCATGAGCTCAAAAGCCGCTGCCTTGCGTATCCGTGTCGAATCGGCGCTCGCCGGCCGCGTCGCCACTCCCTTTGAATATCGCGACCGCCGCATCGCGGAAACCGTTCCGGCGGGTGTGCCTTCCCTGGACGCCATGACGGGAGGGTTGCCACGGGGTAGCCTGACGGAAATCTACGGCCCGCCGTGTTCCGGCAGGACCAGTTTCCTGATCTCCACGCTGGCCTCGCGCACCGCCGCCTCCGAAGTCTGCGCGCTGGTGGACGCGGGCGATGCCTTTGATCCCTATTCCGCCGGGGCCGCGGGCGTGCGGCTGCAACAACTGCTCTGGGTGCGCTGCCGGAACGCGGACCAGGCCCTGCGCTCGGCCGACCTGCTCATCCAGGGCGGCGGCTTCGGCTTGATCGCTCTCGATCTGAGCGATGTTCCGCCGCAGGTGGTCCGTGGCGTTCCGCTCCAGGTGTGGTTTCGCTTTCGCCGGGCCGTGGAATCGACGCCGACGATTTTCGTCCTTCTGGGGCAGGAATCGAACGCGAAGACCTGCGCTTCCCTGGTTCTGCGGATGCAGGCGCGCGCGACGCGCTGGTCGCAAACGCCGGAAAGCGCCGGGGAAAGCGCTGGAAAAATAATTGTGCCGCACTCGCCGGGATGCCTGCTCGGCGGCTGGACGAGTCACGCGGAAATGATCCGCGCCCACAGGAAGCTGGAAGATCACCAGCCGGTTCAGCAGGACGCGGCTTTTGCGGACGCGCATGGTTGCGGCGCCGATTTCGAGGCGCGGATTGTTTGGAAGGCATGAAGATGCGGAGCCAAAAGAACTCACCGCAGAGATGCAGGGGGCGCAGAGAACGGCAAAGGTGAAGAACTTTTCACATCCCGTTGTCATTCTGCCGAGCTGTTATGGCATTCGCTTCCATTTTCGTCCCGCAATTTATGCTGCAGGCGGTGGTGCGCGCCGAACCCGCCCTGCGCGGGCGCGCCCTGGCGCTGGTTGAGGGAAACCCGCCGCTGTGCCGCGTGGTGGAGGTCAACGAGAAGGCCGCCCGGGCGGGCATCGTCCCGGGGATGACGAAGACGGACGCGGCGCAACTGGCCGGCCTGGAAATTCGGCTGCGTTCCCGGCCGCAGGAAAAAGCCGCCCACGCCGCTTTGCTCGACGTCGGCTGGTCGGTCTCCCCGCAAATCGAAGACACGGCCGAGAACGCCGTCGTGCTGGACCTCGCTGGCCTGACGCAGCTGTTCCGCTCGGAAGAAGAGGCTGGGGCGTGCCTGGCGCAACGCGCGTCCGCATGCGGCCTGCTGTCGAACGTCGCCATCGCCTCGAATGTCGAAACGGCCCGGATCGCCGCGCGCGGTTTTTCGGGAGTCACGGTAATTCCGGCCGGACAGGAATCGCAGCGCCTCGGCCCTTTGCCCGTGGGCGTTCTCGTGCCCACGACGGAAATGGCCGAAACACTGCGCCGCTGGGGCATCCACACCTGCGCCGCGCTGGCGGCCCTGCCCGTTTTGGATCTCTCCGAACGCCTGGGGCAGGAGGGAGTCCGTCTGCACGCGCTGGCGCGCGGCGCCGGCTCGCGCTCGCTGGCGATGGCGGAGCCGGGGCACTCGTTCGAGGAAACGATGGAACTCGACGACGCGGTCGAAGAACTCGATCCGCTGTCGTTTGTGCTGGGCCGGTTGCTCGACCAGCTCTGCGCGCGTTTGGCGGCGCGTTCGCTGGCGGCGGCCGCCCTGCGCGTGCGTTTCCAGCTCGAACCCTCCGGCGAGAACGCCTTCGACATTCGCCGGGAGATGTTTCGCCGGAAACATCCGCCCGGGCTGTACGAGCGGGAGATCGCGCTTCCCCTGCCGGTGCGCGACGCGAAAATGCTTTTGAAGTTGCTGCGGCTGCGCCTGCAAGCGAATCCGCCCGGAGCGCCGGTGCGGAAAATCACGCTGGCGGCGGAGCCCGCGCGGCCGCGCCCGACGCAAGGGAGTCTTTTTCTGCCGGGCTTTCCGGAGCCGGAAAAACTGGAGATCACCATCGCGCGCATCGCCGGCGTCGTGGGCGAAGGCAACGTCGGCTCGCCCTCGCTGGCCGATACCCACCGCCCGGAAGAATTCGGGATGCAGCGGTTTCTCGCCCTGCTCGAAGCGGCGGAGAAAAACCGCGGCCAAAGCGGCAGCCAGCATCCGGAAAAGCCGCGCGCCGGTTCGCAAATTCCGGCGAGCTTTCGAGCCTTTCGCCCGCCTCTGCCCGCAAAACTCGAATTGCACGCGGGGCGTCCCACGCGCGTGCTATTTCAGGGCCGGCGCGGGGAAGTGCGGGCGGCTTCGGGTCCCTGGCGGACGTCCGGCGATTGGTGGCGGGAAGATCCCTGGCAGCAGGACGAATGGGATTTGGAAATCGAGTTTCCTTCCTCGCCGGAGCGCGGCCTTTACCGCGTCTATTACGACGCGCGGCGCCGGGGCTGGTTTGTGCGGGGGATCTACGATTGATGTACATCGAACTCCACGCGCGGTCGGCGTTCAGCTTTCTGGAAGGCGCCTGCGTGCCGGAAGATTTGGCCGCCGTGTGCGCGGAACACGGCATGCCGGCCATGGCGCTGCTCGATCGCGACGGCGTGTACGGCGCGCCGCGCTTCCATCAGGCAGCGAAAAAACTTTCCGTGCGGGCGCACATCGGAGCGGAAGTCACCTCCGTGGCGGGATGGCGCTACGCCTTGCTGGCCGAATCGCGCGAGGGGTATCAGAATCTGTGCCGCCTGATCACGCGGATGAATCTCCGCGCGCGGAAGGGCGAGGGCCGCATTCTCCCGGAGGAAGTCGCGGAGATGAGCGGCGGGCTCATCTGCCTGACGGGAGGCGCCGAAGGCCCGCTGGCGCATGCCCTGGCGCAGGGCGGAGTCGCCGCCGGAACCGAATGCGTGCGGCAACTCTGCCGGATCTTCGGGCCGCGCAATGTGTACGCCGAACTTCAGCGCCATTTGTGCCGTGAGGAAGAGGCGCGCAACCAGGCGGTTATCGAAATCGCGCGGAAGCTGCGGTTGCCGTTGCTGGCCACCAACGGCGTGTGCTACGCCCGGCCGGGGCAGCGGGAAGTGCTCGATCTGTTCACCTCGATCCGCCATCACCGCACGCTGGCCACCGCCGGCCGCCGGCTGAGCCGCAATGCGGAGCGTTATTTGAAAACGCCGGCGGAAATGGCGCTTCTGTTCGCCGATCTCCCCGAGGCCATAACCGGCACGGAGGCGCTTTCCGCGCGCCTGCAATTCACGCTGAACGATCTCGGATACAAATTTCCCGTCTATCCGGTTCCCGACGGCGGATCGCAGTCGCAATTTCTCCGCCAGCGCACCTACGAAGGGATGACCGGCCGCTACGGATCGGCGAACGAGCGCGCGCGGCGGCAAATCGATCACGAACTCGGGGTGATCGAGCGGCTCGATCTGGCGGGCTATTTTCTGATCGTGTGGGACATTGTCCGCTTCTGCCGCGAGCAGGGGATTCTGGTGCAGGGGCGCGGCTCGGCGGCCAATAGCGCCGTCTGCTACGCGCTCGGTATCACCGCGGTTGATCCGGTGGGGATGGACCTTCTCTTCGAGCGATTTCTGTCCGAGCAGCGCGGCGAATGGCCGGACATCGATCTGGACCTGCCGAGCGGCAGCCAGCGGGAACGCGCGATCCAGTATGTCTACGAACGCCACGGAAAACTGGGCGCGGCGATGACGGCGAATGTGATCACCTACCGCGGGCGCTCGGCCGCACGGGAAATCGGCAAAGCCCTGTCGTTCGATCCGGAAACGCTCGGCCGCCTGGCCAGCCTCGTCGGAAGGTGGGAATACAAGGACCCCGGCGACTCCCTCGGCCGCCAGTTCCGCGACGCCGGCCTCGACCTGCGGCATCCGCGCGTGCGCAAGTTTTTCGAGCTGTGCCATGCCGTGCAGGATCTCCCCCGGCATCTGGGGCAGCATTCCGGCGGCATGGTGGTGTGCCAGGGCCAACTGGATTCCGTCGTGCCGCTGGAGCCCGCGGCCATGCCCGGCCGCGTGGTCGTGCAATGGGACAAGGAAGATTGCGCGGATATGGGCATCGTCAAGGTGGACCTGCTCGGGCTGGGGATGATGGCCGTGCTGGAAGATTCGCTCGAGCTCATTCGCCGGCACCACGGAACGGAAATCGATCTCGGCCGGCTGCCGGCGGATGATCCGGCCGTCTACGGGACGCTGCAAAAAGCGGACACGGTGGGCATGTTTCAAATCGAAAGCCGCGCCCAGATGTCCTGCCTGCCGCGCCTCCGGCCAAAATGTTTTTACGACATTGTCGTGCAGGTGGCCATCATTCGTCCGGGGCCGATCGTGGGGAAAATGGTGCATCCGTACCTGCGGCGGCGGCAGGGAAAGGAGGCGCCCGAATATCTCCATCCCTCGCTTGAACCGGTCCTGGCGCGCACGCTGGGAGTGCCCTTGTTCCAAGAGCAGTTGCTGCGCATCGCCATGATCGCCGCGGGATTCACGGGCGGCGAAGCCGAGGAATTGCGGCGGGCGCTGGGATTCAAGCGTTCCGTCGAGCGCATGAAAGAGGTGGAGATCAAGCTGCGGCGCGGCATGGAGGCCAAGGGAATTTCGCGGGAGGCGCAGGACCGGATCGTGCAGTCGATCTCCTCGTTCGCTCTGTATGGCTTTCCCGAATCGCACGCCGCGAGTTTCGCGCTGATCGCCTACGCCAGCGCCTGGCTGAAATGCCATTATCTGGCGGCCTTTACCGCCGCCATGCTCAATAACCAGCCCATGGGCTTCTACCAGCCGGCCACGCTCGTGAAGGACGCCCAGCGCCACGGATTGCGATTCAGGCCCATTGATATCCAGCGCTCCGGCTGGGATTGCACGCTCGAGGAGATTCCCGGGGGATTCGCCGTGCGGCTGGGAATGCGCTACGTGAAGGGGTTGCGCCAGGGGATTGCGCTGGCCATCGTGGGCGAACTCGCCACGGCGGGTGGCTTTGCGTCCATTGATGAGTTGAAGCGGCGCGTCCCGGAAATACAAAAGGCCGAGTTGGCGGCGCTCGCTGAAATCGGCGCCTTGAATTCGCTTTCCTCCGGGCGCGGTTTTCATCGCCGCGACGCCCTCTGGCAGGTCGAGCGCGCCGCCCGCAGGCCCGGGCCCCTGCTGGAAGCGCAGGAATTTTCCGAAGAGCCGGATGCTTCCGCACCAGCGGAGGCCGGGGCGCCGGCGGGTGAGCCAGGCGTTGTTTCGGATTCGCCGTTGCGGCGCATGACCGCGGAAGAACGGCTGGTGGCCGATTTTCGCGGCACGGGAATGACGGTCGGGCCTCACCCCATGGCCTATCGCCGCGCGGAACTGAACCAGCGCGGCATCCGGGCGGCCGCCGAGTTGGCCGGGCTTCCTCACGGAACGCGGGTGCGCGTGGCCGGAGCTGTGATCGCCCGGCAGCGTCCCGGCACGGCCCGGGGCTTTGTCTTTCTCAGCCTGGAAGACGAGACGGGGATCGCCAACGCCATCATCCCGCCGCAGCTGTTCGAGAAGGATCACACCGTGGTCGTCCACCATCCGTTTCTGCTGATCGAGGGCCGGCTGCAGAATCAGGATCGCGTCATCTCCGTGAAGGCGGAGCGCGTCTCGCCCCTCAGCGTCACCAGCGCCGAAATTGCTTCGCACGATTTTCATTGAGCGTTCCTCGTGGCCGGGCAGGAGAAAGGCTCACCGCAGAGGCGCGGAGTTCGCGGAGAAAAGCAGAGAAAGCCTCGGTTGTGCGTCAGGGCACGGCTTTAGCCGTGCCGCAACTGCCGAAAATGAATGCGGCTTTCGCGCCTTTTGCGTCCCGACGCTTTGGGTCGGGAAGCCGCTGAGGGACGTAACTTCCAGTTGCCACCCAGGCTCTTTAGCCGCTGATATTCCCTCACGCGTCTTTTTCAGCACCCTGCTCACAGGCTTAAAACAGCCTCTTTTTGCTCCGGCACGCTTTCCGCCATCGTCAGCGCGGTGAAACCCGGCTATAATCGCGCCCGGAAGGGACCTGCTCTCTCCAGAGGGCAGCATATCGGCGGCCAGAACCCTCATGAACAAGATTGACTATTTGGATCTCGACGGGCGCACCTTGAAGCTCTTTCTCGCGGTCCTGGAGGAAGGATCGGTCACCGTGGCGGCCAAGCGCCTGGGACTGACGCAGTCGGCCGTCAGCCACACGCTCGATAAGCTGCGCGCCCTCATGCACGACCCGCTGTTCGTCAAATCGGGGCGCGGCATTGTGGCCACCGCCCACGCGCAGGCGCTGGCCGAGAAGGCGCGGACGCTGCTCGATGACATGAAAGCCCTCGCTGCGGGATCGCAGTTCGATCCGAAAAAGGCCGCGCTGACCTTTACGGTAGCCGCCAACGATTTCCAGCGCGACCTGCTCCTGCCGCGCTTCCTGGAGCGCGTGAAAACCCAGGCCCCCGGCATCCAACTGCGCGTTATTCCCTCGGGGCTGCCTTCGGCGCAGCTGTTGCGGGAAGAGCAGTGCGATTTGCTGCTCACGCCCGTGCCCCCTTCCAGCGCCGATATCATTCAAAAGCGGCTGTTCGAGGATCGCTTCGTCTGTTTCTACGATGCGAAGTCGCGCTCCGCCCCGCAGACGGAGAAGGATTACCTCAGCGCCAGCCACATCACCGTCGTGTTCGAAAACCTCGACCGCCTGGAATTCGACAAGGAGTTGGCCGCGTTGGATATCGAGAGGAATGTCGTTGTCTCGGTGGCGAATTTTTCCGGTGTCCCGCCGTTTTTGCGCGGCACCTCCCTGCTCGCCACGGTGCCCAGCCTGCTGCGTATCGAGATCATGCGCGAGTTTGCCTCGGTGCCCGTGCCCGCCTCCATTAGCGAACGCATGCACCATGCCGTGCTTCCCATGTTCATGGTGTGGCATGGGCGCAATCGGTTTGACCCCGCCCACGAGTGGCTCCGCAAGGTCCTCCAGGAAACCACCGCAGCGGTCCTGCGGCCGCTGGCCGCCAAGCCCGCTGCTTCCAAGTCCTAGCCTCGTGTTCTCCCTTCCTGCTGGTCCCGGCCGGGGCCGGAGCGTGCCGCGCGCCAATCCCAGCGCAAATCCATGAATGTTCTTCATTTGAAACATAGTTAAAACTGGGCTTGTTAACGGTAAGCGTGTGGATTATCGTAGGCGCCATCATATTTTTTTAGATTTGCATGCGTGGCATAAGAAAACCGGGACATGTGGGACGTGCGGTGATCGATTACTGAGGAGGTAAATTGATATGACGACTCGTCGGATTGGTTTAGGATTGTGGGCCTTCGCGCTGGTCCTCGGATTCGTGGTCTGGATTGCGTACGTATCCGTGCCGCGCGCGAATGCGATCCCGGCCTTTTCGCGTAAATATGGGACTTCTTGCGCGACGTGCCACAGCGATTTCCCCGAACTGAATGACTTCGGAGAAGCCTTCAAGAAGAATGGCTTCAAGTTTCCCAAAGACGACGACATGTTCGTGAAGGAGCCTCCGGTCATGCTGGGGGCGAAGGCCCAGAAGGACGCCTTCCCGAACGCCATCTACCCGGGCGAAATTCCCGGCACAATTCCAATCGCCTTCCGTTACTCGGGCTTCTTCAATTACAACAGCAAGCAGCCCGCCCCGATCAGCCAGGGAGCCGGAGCTTTCCAGCCGCGGACCGATCTGTTCGCGCCCAACACCTTCACGATCATTGCCGCCGGCAGCATGGGCCCGATGTTTTCCTTCTGGGTGGATGACGATCTCTCCGTCGCAGGTTCGGGCGCCGACGGAGGGTTGGGAGAAGGCTATCTGAAGGTGAACGACTTGGGTCACTATCTCGGCTTGCCCAAGGACTCCCTCAACGTGCGCTTCGGGCAGTTCGAGCTGGACTTGCCCTTCACGCAAGCCAAGTCCATCAACTTGAGCGACTACGACGTGTACGGCCAGGCGAACGTCGTTTGCCCTCCAGACTCACCGCTCACCTGCGGGTCGGGAACAACGAACAATCCATTCATTATGGCGGAACCACAGCGGGGTATTGAGATTGGTGGCTACCCGAACGACGGGAATTTCTCCTGGTCTGTGGCGTTCGTCAACGGCTCGAACGCCGATGCGGCGACACGCAACACCAAGGACGTTTACGTCCGCGTCTCCCAGAAATTCAATCTGGAACGTGATTCGAGCGTCCGTAAGGAGATCCAGGCCGCCGGACCGACCGGGCCGCGCGATCACACCTCGCTTCGCGTCGGCGCCTTTTATTACTACGGCACCAACGTTCAAAACCAGAACGGGATCATCGACCCTACCTTGCCGCTACTGCGCGAACCTTTCTATCGCGCCGGCGCGGACTTCCGCTTTAAGTATCGGAAGTTCGAGTTGTACGGTTTGGGCATGTATGGCCATGACCAGAACCATTATTGGACCGATAGCACGCCTGCCTTTGTCTCTGCTCCGGCCGTCACCTTCACGGGCGGTTTCGGGCAGGCCGAGTATTGGGTCTACCCATGGTTCATCGCGATGATGCGCTACGACTGGGTCGATTCCCCGACGGACCGCCTGAACGGCCTTTCGCGTTATAATACGCGCAACCGCTTCAGCCCCGGTTTCCAGTGGCTGGTGCGCGCCAATCTGAAGGTGGCGTTTGAATATCAATACCGGAACGAACAACCCAACGGCCTGGACGGTTTCTACCGGCCCAACGGCTTCACCACTGGAATTGACTACGTGTTCTAGCTCTGCGGAGTGATGCCCGGCCCGTTCGGGCCGGGCGCACGCCTCTTCCAAAGAAAGAAGGAGAGCATCATGAAGATGAGGAAGAAATTTGCAATTCTAGGAGCGTTCGTTGCATTGCTGTTGCCGGCAGCGGTTCTGGCCGGCGAAGTCAAGGGAACGGTCGAGGTTCACGGCATCCGCTCGGCGGAGCACATCGTAGTCTACGTCGACGCCATCGCCGGCAAGACCTTCGAAGCCCCGGCCCAGCATCCCGTGATCAATCAGATCAGGATGACGTTTCAGCCCCATGTCACGGCCGTGCTGAAAGGGACGACCGTGGAATTTCTGAACAGCGATCCCGTGGGCCACAATGTTTACTGGCCGTCGGTCGGCGGGAACAAGAAGCTCACCCACAACCTGGGTACCTGGCCGAAGGGCGACAAGAAGCCCTTCCAGTTCAATGACCTGGGCGCTGCGCCGCTGCTGTGCAACGTCCACCCCGAGATGTCCGGTTACGTCGTGGTGGTTCCCACGCCCTATTTCGCCGTGACCGACAAGGAAGGGAATTTCACGCTCAAGGACGTACCTCCGGGCCACTACACGCTGAAGGCGTGGAGCGAGGACGGCAAGCCGGCGTCGCAGGACATCGATGTCACCGCCGGAACGGTCACCGTCAAGCTCAGCGTCAGCAAGTAACACTTCGCCGGGAGGCACTGCCGTGAGTGTAACGACGCGGTCCAAGCTGGTCGACCTGGACTGGCTCGAATCGAACTTTCCCTGCATGACGGCGTGCCCTGTGCACACACAGGCAGGGCGGTACGTCAGCCTGATCGCGCAGGGGCGCTATCAGGAGGCGTATCGCCACGCCCGCGCTCCCAACCCCTTTGCCTCGGTGTGCGGCCGCGTCTGCGGTCATCCGTGTGAGACCGATTGCCGCCGGGGACAGCTGGATGCCCCCATTTCCATCCGTGCGCTCAAGCGCTTCCTCACCGAGCGATACGGCCCGGAGTCGCGCACGCCGGTCGACATGTTCCCGGCAAAGCCCAAGGTTCTGCACCCGGAGAAGGTGGCGGTGATCGGCTCCGGCCCGGCCGGACTTTCAGCCGCGCATGATCTGGCTCTGCTGGGGTATGCCGTCACGGTGTTCGAGGCCGCGCCGGTGCCGGGCGGGATGATGCATCTCGGCATTCCGGAATACCGCCTGCCGCGCGACGTTTTGCAGGCGCAGGTCCGGGAAATCCTCGATCTCGGCCCCGAACTCCGGCTCAACTCCCGCTTGGGCAAGGATTTCAGTCTGGCCGACCTCCGCCAGCAGGGATACAAAGCCGTCCTCCTGGCGTTTGGCCTGCACCGCAGCCGCGATCTGGCGATTCCGGGCAACGATCTGGACGGCGTCGTCAAGGGCATCGACTTCCTGCTGAACGTCAACCTGGGCTATCGCTTTTCCATCGGCAAACGAGTGGTCGTCATCGGCGGCGGCAACGTGGCCATCGACGTGGCGCGTTCGGCCCTGCGGGCCCAGCAGCGCCTGACCATGGAGACGCTGGCGAGTTCGCTGCTGCCGGAAAGCCTCTCGGAAAGCGAACTCACCGTGGCCATGAAGGAGTTGATGGACGTCTCGCGCGCCGCCCTGCGCATGGGCGCGCGCGAAGTTCATCTGGTCTGCCTCGAGTCGCGCGAGGAGATGCCCGCGTTCGAGGAGGAAATCGAGGAGGGTGCGGCGGAAGGCTTGAAGATTCACCCCTCGCTCGGCCCGCAACGCTTCGTCGGCGAAAAGGGAAAGCTCGCCGGTCTGGAGACGATTCGTTGCACCTCCGTGTTTGACGCCCAGCACCGCTTCAATCCGTCGTTTGAAAAGGGCACCGAATCCGTCATCGCGTGCGATACCGCGATTCTGGCCATCGGTCAGTCTTCGGACCTTACCTTCCTCAAGCCCGAGGACGGCGTGGAAACCACTCGTCAGGGGACCGTCAAGATTGATCCCGAGACGCTGATGTCCACCGCGCCCGGCATTTTTGCGGCCGGCGACCTCGCCTTCGGCCCGCGCCTGATCATCAGCGCTGTCGCCGACGGCAAGAAGGCCGCCGAGAATATCGACCGCTATCTGCGCGGCACGGCCTGGAAGCCCCGCGATCGCTTCGTGCAAATCACCGTGCTCGATCACCACCAGATGGCCGATCACTATGACGAGTATTCGCGCCTCCCGGTCCCGGTGATCGCGCTGGAGCGCCGCACCGGCGTCACCGAGGTGGAAAGCGGCTACACCGAGGAGCAGGCGCGCGCCGAAGCGTCCCGCTGCCTGCAATGCTGGATCAACACCATCTTCGATGGAAACGAAGCGGAGGGCACCGAGTGCATCCTCTGCGGCGGCTGCGTGGACGTTTGCCCGCAGAATTGCCTGCGCCTGGTGCCCTTGAGCCAGGTCGCGTTTTCGGATGAGGTGAAGGAAACGGTGCGCGCGGAAGCCGCCCATCTGCCCAATATGCTGCATCACCTGACGGCCGATGATCTCGCCGCGGGCGAAGGCTCCGTGATGGTGAAGGACGAAACCATCTGCATCCGTTGCGGCCTGTGCGCCGAACGCTGCCCGGCTCACACCATTACGATGGAAGCCTTTCAGGTTTTGGATTCCGACCCGGATTTGATTCCGTTGGAGGTTTTGTCGAAATCATGAGTGAAAATCCTAAAGCACCCGGAAATCCGGACGCCCCCGAGTCGTGCGAGAAGTGCGAAGTCGGCCGCCGCGATTTTCTCAACGAAATATCGTTTGGCGCGCTGGCCGTGGCTGGGCTTGGCTCCGCAGTGGTCAGCTATCAATACTTTTCGCCGAACGTCCTGTTTGAGCCGCCCACCAAATTTCGCGCGGGCAGCCCGGATCTCTACCCCGTCGATTCGGTGACTTACCTGCAGGACCAGTTGGTGTACATCATGCGGTCGGCGGCGGGTTTCTGGGCCGTCTCCGCCGTCTGCACCCACCTGGGCTGCATCACCGCGTGGCATCCGGAAACGAATTTGATTCAGTGCCCGTGTCACGGTAGCAAGTTCAAGCAGGACGGCGTGAAAGTGGCGGGTCCGGCTCCGCGCCCCCTGCCCCACTTTTCCATCACGCTCTCCCCGGACGGCGAACTCGTCGTGGACAAGCTGGAGACCGTGCAGCCGTCGCAAGTTTTGAAAGTTTGAGGAGTCTTATGGCCACCTTACCTGCCTTGATCGAGCGCGTCCGCCAGACGCAGGCCTGGAAGTCGGTGTTCCGGCGCGGACCGGCGCGCAGCAACCGGACCCGCAGCCTGGCGGTCTTCGGCAATCTGTTCCTGCACTATCTCCCGGTGAAGGTGCGCGAGCGAGCCCTGCGCGTGCGCGCCACCTACTACCTCGGTTCGATCTCCCTCATCCTGTTCCTGGTGCTTTCGATCACCGGCATCTTTTTGATGTTCTACTACCATCCCGCCGTGCCGCAGGCCTACCGGGACATCAAGGACCTCCAGTTCGTGGTTTCCAACGGCGTCTTTCTCCGCAACGCCCACCGCTTGGCGGCCCACCTGATGGTCTTGCTGGTGTTCGCCCACATGTTTCACGTCTTTTACCGCGGAGGCTACAAGCCGCCCCACGAGTTCAACTGGGTCGTCGGCGTCATCCTCCTGCTGGTGACGCTCTTCCTGAGCTATACGGGTTACCTGCTGCCCTGGGACCAGCTCGCGTTTTGGGCCATTACCGTGGGCACTAATATTATTTCCTCGATGCCGGTGGTCGGCGGCCGCGTGCGTTTCCTGCTCCTGGGCGGCAACCTGGTCGGGGAAAACGCGCTGTTGCGTTTCTACGTGTTGCACTGCGTGATTCTGCCGCTGGTTGCAGTCTGGTTCATCGCCGTGCACTTCTGGCGGATCCAGAAAGACGGCGGACTTACGGTGAAGGACACTGATGAGCGAAAAGAATAAATACGAAGCCGGATTTGGCTCCCACGCGCTGAAGAACCCGCAGCGGATCGTCTTCACCACCAAGAAGACCTCCGCCAAGGTCCAGGACGTCGCCGAACCCAAAGTGATGGCCTATCCGCATCTGCTGATGCGCGAGGCCATCGTGTTTCAGGTCATCGTCGCGATGCTGGTGGTGGTGTCGCTTCTCTGGGACGCGCCGCTCGAGCAACTGGCCAATCCGCTGCTCACCCCCAACCCCGCCAAAGCGCCCTGGTATTTTCTCGGCTTGCAGGAACTGCTGCACTACTTTCCGCCCCTGGTGGCCGGCGTCATCATTCCCACCCTGGTGGTCCTGGCGCTGATCGTGATTCCGTACTTCAACGTCAATATCAACGGCGCGCCGCTCTGGGCTGCCAAGCGGATCGGCGCCTTGCAGGGCTTCGTGGCCGTGCTCGTGGCGCTGGTGGTGGTCCTGGGCATCTACGACGCATGGACCGTGCTGGTGCCCACAGCCCTGATCGGCGGGCTGGCCGTGTATTCCTATTTCTTTGAACCGGAGGTGGGCGGCTGGAAGGGATATTTGCGCGGGCGCCCGGTTTCGTGGTGGGTCATGACGTGGTTCATCGCTGTCTCGATCGTGCTCACGCTGGTGGGTACATTCTTTAGGGGACCAGGTTGGTCGTGGGTCTGGCCTTGGAGGCCGTATGGCGCCTGAGGAGATGGGAAAGGTCACGCAGCGCTTGCGGCTGTGGTTCGCGATTTCAAGCGTCCTCTTTGTCGTGGTGCTGGCCATTTCGCCGGTGAAGGATCTGCGCCACGAATGGAAGCAGTACAAGCGCGCTTACGTCCGCTACGCCGAATCCCGGCCGGACACCAAGCGCTTGCTCGCCGATTACAACCCTGACATCGACCAGGTCTGGATCCCGGAGATGAACGTCGTCGACCGGTGCACCACCTGCCATCAGGGAATTTCCAAAAACAGCCTGGCGGATGCTTCCGTGCCCCAGCCGTTTCGCGCGCATCCCCCGATCCCGCATTCCATCGTGAACTGGGGATGCGTGATCTGCCATCGCGGCCAGGGCCCCGCCACCGAAGTGGCCGAAGCGCACACAACTACGCTGGCCTGGGAACAGCCGATGCTTCCGGCGCGTTTCATTCAAGGCCCCTGCGGCTCCTGCCATCTGGCGGACCGCCCCGAAACGCCGAAGCTGAACCGCGGGCGCGCGCTCATTGACCGCCTCCATTGCACGGGGTGCCATCGCCTGCAGAATATCGACCGGCCCGCCATGCTGGGCCCCGACCTCAGCAATGTCGGGACCAAGGTGAGCCGCGCGTGGATTTACAAGTGGCTGAAGGAGCCCCGCACGATCGTCGATGCCGACGGCAACACCGTCACCAACGGCTACCTGACCGAAGAAGAACCTCGGATGCCTTTCTTCAAGCTCAGTGAAGACGACCTCCGCGCGCTCTCCGGCTATTTGAGCACCCTGCGCAGCCATCCCATGGAGTCGTCTTCCATCAACGCGGCCGTGTTGGCGAAGTGGGCGAAGAATCCCGAGACCGTCTCGCAAGGGGAGACGCGCTTCCGCCAGATGTTTTGCTCCACCTGCCATTCGCTGGCGGTCACACGCGCCGGCGAGACCAAGCTGATCGGAGGCAACATCGGCCCCGAGTTGACCAAGGTGGGCAGCAAGGTCAATCCGGAGTGGCTGGTCGGCTGGCTGCGGAATCCCGCGGGCTATTTGCCGCACACCCGCATGCCGCGCTATGGCTGGACCGATGAAGACCTGTACAAGGTCACGCGCTACATCCGGGAACAGATGGTGGACCCCGATCTCCTGAAGGGCGTTCCCGCGTTGGAGCAAGCCTCGCCGGCGGAAATCAAGCGGGGCCGGGAACTCTTCCTCGAAAAAGGCTGCTCGAGCTGCCACGTCATCGAAGGGGTCCCGCCGCAGAAGGATTTCGGTCCCGATCTTTCCGCGCTCGGAGCCAAGAATGTCTCGCAGCTGGATTTTGGCCAGTCGAAAATTCCGCGGACGCTGGTCTCCTACATCCAGGCCAAGCTGACCGATCCGTCTTCGGTCAACCCGTCGGCCCGAATGCCGAAGTTTAACTTTGCAGCCGGAGACCTGGACGCCATCACCACGGCGCTGCTGAGCATGACCGGGCCGCCGGCCACCAGCGCTCTGCAGCATCAGGTGGTGCCGCGCGACACGCCCACGTTCACCGCCGCGGGCGCTTTTGGAGAGGTCTATACGCGGTACCGATGCTACGTCTGCCACAAGTTCAATGGCTACGGTGGCGATCTGGCGCCCGATCTTTCCTACGAAGGCAGCCGCGCTCAGCGCGCCTGGCTGATCTCCTTCCTCAAGAAGCCGCAGACGCTCCGGCCCACGCTGGTGCTGCGCATGCCGGAGTTCAACATGAGTGACAAGGAAGCGGCCACCGTGGCCGATTACCTCAAAATGGTGTTGCAGCACCCGGCCGTGAATCCGGACGAAGCCAATGCCAGGGCTTCCACGCCTCAACTCGCGGCGCTCGGCAAACAGCTTTACGAGGTCAAGTACCAGTGCCAGTCGTGCCACACCATCGGATCCGGTGGCGGCTACGTGGGGCCGAACCTGAACAATGCCGGAAACTGGCTCACACCGGCGTGGATGGAAGCCTGGCTGAAAAATCCGCAGGCGCTGGTGCCGGGCACGATTGAGCCGCGCCGGGCGTTCACCCCGCAGGAAATTCAGGCGCTCACCGCGTACCTGATGACGCTGCGGCACAGCGGTCCTGCAGCGGCAGCGGGAAGGGGAGCCCAATGAACGCGCGTCTTGCTCTGGTGATGGCATGTTTGTTCGCTTTGACGGCGACGTCCGCCTGCCGGAAAAAGAGTGCCGCGCCGCCGGATCCCCTCCGGCGGGCCTACGATGTCGAGACCGACTGGAATGATCCGCAGAAGATGATTCCTCTCAACTATCAGGAAGCCCAGGGCAAGCGGCTGTTTTACGCCGACTGCGTCTGGTGTCACGCCGATTCGACGCCCGCGGGCCCTTCGAATCGCTCCAACGTCACTCCGGCGCCGCCCTTGATGAACGATGGCGCCACGCTCAACGGAGAAAGTGACGAGTACCTGCGGAACATCATCATGCTCGGCGGCAGCGCCATGGGCAAGTCGGCCATGATGCCGCCCTACGGCCAGACCATCGGGGAAAAGGAAGCCAACCAGTTGATCGCCTACATTCGCGCGATCGCACAGCCGCCCTATCAGCCTTCGGCGAAGCCGCAGTCCGGTTATCCGGCCAAGCAATAGGCCGGGAAAACCCCGAGGAATCGGAATGGATCGAAATTCAACGCCGCGCCACAGGAGTCGCGCTCGGAGCTTTCTCGCCGGGGGTGCTCTGGCTCTCTGCGTGTGTTTGTGTGGATCCGCCAGGATGGCGTGCGCCCAGGTAAGCCCGGCCGAGGTTGTGAATCCGCAGCTCCGCCAACTGGAAACCGCGTATTTGGAGAAGCTCAAAGCCTTGAACGGATCGCTTTCCGCAACATCCTTTCCCTATCCGTTCGTTCTGAGCCGCTATGTCGGTGTCGATCCCGGCCGGCAATCCGGGCAGGACAGCCGCGGCATTGAGTTCGTGCGGTTCCGTGGCCGCATCGTGCTCAAGGTCACCGGCAACTACAACGCCGCGTTGAGCGCCGAAGACTTCACGAGAAACCAGCGCGCCGCCCGCGTCTTCCACGACGTGTTTGTGCCGGTCCTCCGGCTGATTGGCCAGGAAATTCCTCAAGATGTGGCGTGCGAGGGCATCGGCGTCGAGGTCGGTTACCACGTCCGCTCGAAGCAAAAGGGGTACGAATACGAAGGGAAGGAAATTCTCGTGGCGGTGTTCGATCGTGCCGAGGCCTTCCGCATCGCCATGGCCCCGGACGATGCTGCCCGGCAGGATGTGTTGAACCGCTCCATGGTCTTCGTGGACGGACAGGATTTCGGATTGTCGCTCGGCGAGCGAGACCCGCTGAATCCCGAGGCGCTGGAACGCTCGGCGCCGTCTCGTCCGGCAGAGCCGCCGGTTTCCGTGGCCACCGCTTCCAATGCCGCGGCCCAGTTGGCGGCCGCCGATCCGCGCCTGCTGCCCCGCGATCCCTCGCAGCCAGCCGCCGCGCGCGCTGCCGCGCCCGGCACGACCGCCGCGAGCGCTCCACCGGCGGCTGTGAACCCAGCGCCAGCCCCGGCGCCCGCTCGGGCAGAGCCCGCGCCCGCTGCTCCCGCCGCACCGACTCCTCCGCCGTCGCGCGAGGTTGTGGATCAGCTCCAATCGAAATACCAGCCCAAGCTGGATGCTTTTCAGAAGCTCGGGCAGGCCAAGTTTCATTTCGTCGAGTACGCGCCGCCGTCGTTTGTCGTGTTTCAGAACCGCATCGCGCTCCAGTTGACGCTGCGCAACCCCACCCTGTTTGAGAGCGCCACCACATCGATCTACAAGCGCGCGGCCAAGGATTTTGACCTGTTTCTGGGCCCGCAATTGAGGGATCTGCTCGATCAGACTCCCGACGATGCGTTGATCCAAAGCCTCGACGTTTCCGTGCTGACGCAATTCAAATCCTCCGCCGGCCGCCCCTCGTCGGAAGCGATTGAGTTCATCTTTCCCCTGAAGGCGTTGCGCGAGTTCGCCAACGCGGAGATCACCAACCAGCAACTGATCAATCAAGGCGTGGTGCTGGTCAACGGCGTGCGGATCGATCTCACGCTGCAACTGGTGGAGTAAGCCCCCTCCCGTTCACCGGCTGCGGGGAAAAGCCGCCGCCAGCAGGCTGCGAAAACCCACCATCGTGTCGCTGCGAAGCCTGGTCAGGGTGTGACCGGGGCGCGCGGGGTTGCGTTCCGGAGGGCAGCGGGGATCGCGCCAGAATGGCAGCAACGGGAGCATGGACTTTGCTCCCGTTGCTGCGTCAAAAGCGCACGTTCCTGGCGCCCAAAACCACCTTATAGCCCCTTAAGCTCCCGGTCTGCCTGAAGGACTCCTTGGTTCTATCGCCCGACGCACCAAACGTCGTCAGATGGCGCAGAAGGCGTAGCCGCAGGAAGGGCAGGAAACGCAGGCCGAGGTCTCGACCATCGCCCCGCCGCACTCCGGGCAGGGCTGCACGCCCAGGGGAGCCTCGGGTTCGCGTTCGCCCGGTGTCAGGACCTGTTCTCCCCGGCAGCCGTCCCGAAACACGGTGATGCCCTTGCAACCCAGTTCGTGCGCCAGCAGGAACACGCGCTCGATGTCCTGGCGCGTGGCCGTGCGGCGCAGGTTGACCGTCTTGCTTACGGCGCTCTCGACGTGCCGCTGAAAGGCGGCCTGCATGCGGACGTGCCACTCCGGCGCGATGTCGTGCGCGGTCACGAACAGGCGCCGGATCGCCGCCGGAATCTCCGCAATGTGCTGCACGCTCCCGGTTTTGTGAATCGACCGGCGCACGCTCTCGGTGAGATAACCGGCGGCCATGGTTTCCAGCAGCGGGTGGATATCGAATTTCCGGCGCTCGTCCAGCACGTGCCGGGCAAAGCTGACGGCGAACAGCGGCTCAATGCCGCTGGAACAGCCCGCGATCAGGCTGATCGTTCCGGTGGGCGCGATGGTGGTGACGGTGGCGTTGCGCCTTCGGGCTCCCTGCGCGGCGTAGATGCTGCGCGCGTGATTCGGAAACACGCCGCGGACCTCGGCCAGCCGGCACGATTCCGCGCTGGCCTCGCTTTGAATGAAGCGCATCAGTTCTTCCGCGGCCGCGAGGCCTTCCTCAGAATTGTAGGGCAGACCCATGCGCAGCAGCATGTCGGCAAAGCCCATCACGCCGAGGCCGATCTTGCGGTTGGCGAGCGTTTTCTCTTCAATCTGCGGCAGCGGATAGCGGTTGGCGTCGATCACGTCGTCCAGGAATCGGACCGCCTGATGGACCACCGGGCCCAGGCATTGAAAATCGATTTTCGAGTCGCGCACGAAGTGCGACACGTTCAGCGATCCGAGATTGCAGGATTCGTACGGCAGCAGGGGCTGCTCGCCGCAGGGATTGGTGGCTTCGATCGCACCGGCGGCGGGCGTGGGATTCCCCCGGTTGATGGCATCGAGAAACACCAGGCCGGGATCACCGCATTTCCAGGCGGCGTCCACGATGGCGTCGAACACCTGCCGGGCGTTCAGGCGTCCCGTTTCCGCGCCCGTCCGCGGGTTGATCAGCGGATACTCGGCGCGCCGCCGGACGCACTCCATGAACGCGTCGGGCACGCCCACGGAGATATTGAACGTATGCAGCGTGTCCGTTTCGCTTTTGGCGGCGATGAACTCGAGGATGTCGGGGTGATCGCAGCGCATCACGCCCATGTTGGCGCCCCGCCGGGCGCCGCCCAGGCGCGTCACCTCGGACGCACAGTCGTAGAGCTTCATGAAGGATAACGGGCCGCTCGAGCGCCCGCGGCTGGTGGCGACGACGTCGCCGCGCGGCCGGAGGCGCGAGAAGGAAAACCCGGTGCCGCCGCCGGTCTTCTGGATCAAGGCCATGTCGCGCAGGGTCTCGAAAATCGAAGTCAGCGAGTCTTCGGGCGGAAGCACGAAGCAGGCGGAGAGCTGCCCTTCGGGAAGGCCGGCATTGATCAGCGTGGGGGAATTGGGAAGGAAGTCGAGAGCCTGCATCATCCGCAAAAACGCTTCGGCGGTTTCGCGAATCTGCGCCGAGGGAGCGTAGCGGC
>JAIQGD010000039.1 GCA_020072765.1 Terriglobia bacterium | reverse complement strand
GGATCTCTCTTCGCGCCTCGGGATCGTAGAGGCGCTGCTTGCTGCGCCCCTCATCGCCCGCATCGAGTTCAGTGCCAGGAACCGGAAGCAGATCCCTCGGTCACGTTGTTCCCTCGGGATGAAGACCCTGGCCGGGTCGTCATTTGCCCGTGACGGGATTCTTGTAGTGGTAGGGCGGGATGTAGACGTCGGGATAGGTGCCGTAGACTTCCGTGGGCGGGTGGTCGGGGGGAAAATCCTTGAGCGGAGCGGGCGGGGGGGCGCCGCCCTTGTCCCAGCCCTTGTCATAATCGACGTAATAGGTGAAGTAGGCGTGGAGCTTTTTGAATTTCCAGACGCCGTCTTCCTTGACGTATTCGTTCTCGTAGGTTCCCTCCCCCCATTGCGCGGACTTGTGGAGCACGCCGGCTTGAATCACGGCGCGCCAGCGGGCCTTGGCGCTGTGGCCGTCGGCGCCGAGGGTGATCACGGGCTGGATCTGCATGTGGTTGAAGACGACGCCGTATTGCAAGCTCGGCAAGCGATGCAGGTACTGGCGCACGCGGTCTTGCCCGACGTAGACGCCGCGCACGCCGATCTCCAGCGTGCCGTCCTTGGCGAACAGATCGGCGGCCTGATCCCACTGGCACTTGTCCACGTAATAGCCGTAAGCGTCCTCGAGATTGATCAGCGCGACGTAATCCTCGGTGTTCTGCACGCGCTCGGTGAGCGCGGCGAGCTGCGCCTTCAGGCTTTGGACTTCGGCGGCGAGATTTTTGTCGCTGCCCGGAGAATTTCCCGCGGCGCGGGCCGCGCCCACCGGATACGCCAGCAAAAGCGCCAGCAGAATATGCAGCGACCGGATTTTCATGGGAACGCCTCCTGTGTAGTGCGCGGAATCGGTATGCGAGACGCGAGAGTATCAACCGGCGATGGCCGGTGCAAGAGCGGCGTGGGATGCGGCGCGGCGAGCCTCAGAGCCTCTGTGGCAACTGGAATTTACGTCCCTCAGGGGCTAAAGCCCCACGTTTAGGGGCGTTTTGATGTCGGAGCTGAAGCTCCGACCCCCTAAAAACCATTTATGACATAGGTTGCAGAGCCGTTCGGGCGACCGCATCGCCATCACAACGACAAGGCCGCCCAAGAGACACGCGGCCCCCGCGCGATTGCTGCGGCGGGATTACCGCGGCGCACGCCCGAAGGTCACGGCTTTACCAGGGGCGAAGGATTTCCCCACTGTCCGGCGTAGACGAACGCTGCCAGGGGCTTGCGCTCGCGGGCGGCGAGTTCGCGCTCGCGGAGCTGGTCCGGGAGCGCGGCGGGATCGCCCGGATAACCCAGGGCGATGCCGGAAACTACTTCGTAGTCCGGCGGGACGCCGAAGGTCTTGCGGGCCTTCTCCGGATCGATGCCGGCCATCTGATGAATCTGCAGGCCGAACTCCGCGGCCTGCAGCGCCAGATTGGCGGCCGCCTGGCCCACATCGTGGAAGGCGTAGCGGTTGGGCTGGCCGTTGTGCGGGAATTTCAGGAACGCCGCGGTCAAGGCCACCACGGGCGCGTGGCGGGCCCAGCTCTGATTGAACTCGACGAAGCACTCGAGGACGCGCTGGAAATTTTCCGGGTCGTCCTTGGTGGCCACGATGAAGGACCACGGCTGGGCGTTGTACGCCGAGGCCGCCCAGCGGGCCGCTTCGAGCAGGCTGCGGAGCTTTTCCGGCTCGACGGGGCGGCTATCGAAGGCCCGCGGGCTCCAGCGGTGGCTGATGATGTGGTGGATGGGCGCGGAAGTGGAAGCGGGTTTGTGCGGCGCAGTCATGATTCCTCCTGGGAATTTAAGAAAATCCGATTGTAAACCAGACACGAGCGAGAATTACACGCCGGGGACGCGCCCACAGTTTCCGCCCGCGCGGCGCTTCCGGGCCGCGGCACACGGGCCGCGACCATCATGCGCCGCGCCGACAATCAGGCCTTGGGTTCGCCCGCCCCGTCGCAGGAATAGCGTCCCGCTCCATGCGCGGCCAGGAGCAGCAAGCCGCCCATGATGGCCAGGTTCTTTTCGACATTCATGATGTTGTTCATCTGGTCCGTTCCGTGGAGCGCGGGAAGCAGGTGGAAGCACAACGTCGTCGGAATCAGATACAGGAAGACGACCCAGGCGGTGAAGCGCGTCCAGAGGCCGGCCAGAATCGCCAGACCGCCGACCAGTTCAATGGCGATGGCGATGGCGAGCGCCAGCGACGGGAACGGCAGATGCGCCATGGCGACATAGCCCTTCATCATCGAAAACGCGGGAATTTTCTGCGCGCCCGCCACAATGAAAATCAGACTCATCAGGACCCGGCCGAGCAACGGCGTAATGCCCCCAGAGGAATTGGCCATGCGCGTTCTCCTTTTCGTCGTGGAGCCGAAATTGACACCCAAGGTAGCAGCACCGTATCACAGAACCGCCTCCGGGTGGGAGTGCGGCGCGCCAGCGTCCGACCCGGTAGCGCTTCCTGCCTCAAGCCAAATCGAAGAGCAGGATTTCGGAAGGTTCTTGCGCCACGACGCGCAGCTCGGCTTCGTTGGAAACGGCCGCGCCGTCGCCGGCTCGCAACGGGCTGTCGTTGAGAAGCACGGCGCCGCGGGCGATCTGCACCCAGGCATGGCGGCCGGAGGCGAGAGCGTGCCGCGCCTGGGTATTCGGATCGAGGCGGGCGATATGGAGGCGGGCGTCCTGGCGAATGGTGATCGGCGCCTGCGGCCCGGCCACGAGATGAAATTTGCCGCGCAACTCCTCCTCCAGAAAGGCGATCTGCTCGTAACTCGGGTCGAGCCCTTTGCGTTCCGGCAGAATCCAGACCTGCAGCAAATGAACGGGCTGGGTCGGCGAGGCGTTGAACTCGCTGTGCCGCACGCCGCGGCCCGCGGTCATGTGCTGGAGTTCGCCCGGACGAATGACGCCGCGGCCGCCGGTGCTGTCGCGGTGCTCCAGCGCCCCTTCGAGAATCCACGTAAGAATTTCCATGTCGCGATGGGGATGCAGGGGGAAACCGCCGGCGGGCGCAATCACGTCCTCGTTCAGCACCCGCAGCGATCGAAACTGCATGTGCTTCGGGTCGTGGTATTGATCGAAGGAAAACGTGAAGCGCGTGTCGAGCCAGGAAAGCTGGTTGTGCCCGCGCTCCTCGCTCCTCCGGATCTCGATCATGCCTGCAACTCCCTCCCCTGCGCCGGGCAGTCTTCGTGAGACACCGTTGGATGCGCACGGGCGGAAAAGGATTCCCCCGGCCCGGGCGGGCCCGCGGGCGCCGGGCGACACGGCGCACCAAATTCTCATCAGTATCGTGTAGCATAGGGAGAGCTGCATGGGCCAAAAGAGCCGGGCCGGATGGTTTTGGGCTTGCGTGAGCCGGGCGGGTTTCCCTATAATCCCGACGATTTCTTTGTCGCGTCCGGTTATTCTGCAGGAGCACCAATCCTGACGTCGGCCAGTCACCGGAAGCTAACCTAGGAGGCAGGGAGCGATGATGCGAAAGTATCGGAACGCTACAATTTTTCTGACTGCTGTGGTGCTGGCAGCGCTGCCGGTCCGCGCGGCCGCCGCGGCGCCCGCGCCAGCGGCGCAGCAGAGCCAGGCCACCAGCTATACGCTCCCGGAGTACAACTCCTTCCAGGGATGCCAGGCGGAAAAGGACCCGCAGGTGAAGGTCAAGTGCCTGGATGGTTTTATGGCGCAGTATCCCAATTCCACGCTGCGGCAGTACGTCTACCTGGTCTACTACCAGACCTATTTTCAGCTGAAGAATTACGCCAAGTCGATTGAGTACACCGATAAACTGGTGGCCCTGGGCGACAAGGCCGATCTGGCCACGCGGCTCGGCGCCATTCAAGCACGCATCCAACTGTTTCCGCTCGCGTATAACGAAAAGGCCGAGGACGCTCACGATCAGCTGATCAAGGCCCGGGACGCCGCCCTGACCGGACTCAAGCTGCTTCCCGACCTGAAGAAAGCGAACCCCGCCGTCACCGACGACCAGGTGAAAACCCTGGCCAACGCCCTGCAGATCTCGGTGGGCACGGTGGACCTGCAACTGAAGGACAACAACGCCGCCGCCGAAGCGTTCAAAGCCGCTCTGGGGATGAATCCCACCGACGCGCTCACCAGCTACCGCCTGGGACTCGCCTATCTGCAGTCGACGCCGGCGCAATCGCTGGACGGATTCTGGGCGCTGGCGCGGGCCATTAACCTGAAGGTGTCGGGCGCCGACAAGGTGAAGGATTATCTGCGCAAGACGATGCTGAATTACGAGCAACCCACCTGTGACACCGTGGTGGACGCGCAATTGAACGAACTGCTGCAACTGGCCGCGAATTCGCAGGACCGCCCGGCCAGCTATTCGGTCCCGGCCGCCGCGGACCTGCAAAAGATCGCGCAGGCCAGCACCATCGTCACGCTGCTGGGCGACCTGCAAGCGGGCGGAGACAAGGCCAAGATGACCTGGCTGGCGCTGTGCGGGGCGGAATTCCCCGAAGTCGTGGGCAAGATCATTGACGTCAGCGCCACGGCCGACGCCGTCACGTTCCACGTGTTCACCGACGCCGATCAGGACAAAATGCAGAACGCCACGACCGCCAACATGGAAGTGCACGTCACCGGACAGCCCGAGGCCGCCCGCCTGGCCAAGGATGATCCCATCCGCTTCTCGGGAGCCGTGGTCGGCTACGATGCCCAGCCGTTTCTCTTGCACTGGGACAAGTGCAAAGTCGATCCGAGCGTCATCCCCGAAAAGGCGGAGCCGGGCAAGCGCGCGCCGCGCAAGGCTCCTGCCAAGAAACCCGGCGCGTAGCGTCTCGAAAATAGCTTGAGCAGTGCGCATGGCCGGTCCGGCAACGGGCCGGCCATTCTTATTTTGAGGGTGGTTCCTATGGGCCTGCCCGGAGGCTCGTTCTGATTGGCCTTTCGCCATCCTTTTTTGCGGGGGATGGGAGATGGTGAGCCAGCGTACCCTGCGCACCGCCACGACGACTATCCTGCCAACCTCCGTATGTTTGCCCGTGACAGAGGCTTAACTCTTATCGAGGGCTTGCCCCCGTTAGTAACCTTGGCGCCACACTGAACTTCATACATCCCTTGGATCGGGGAACCCACAAGTATGATGGTTCTGTTGCGGGATTGTCACGAGAGCGAACGACGACAGGTTTGCAGCTATTCGCTTCCGTATCCGTGCCGCGCCTTTGATCGGGATGGGCATTTTGCCGAATTCGATGCGCTCGCTCTTCGTTAAGGTGAAGACCATGAGATCAACACTCGGGACCGACTGGAAATGGGCTTTGCTCAGCCTGTTGGTCAGTGCTTTCGTTTTCATGCCAGGTCCAGCTGGCGCGCAGGGTGGAGCATGGTGGGAACAATACAAAGCCCAGTGCCGGGCAAGAGGCGGCAAGATCTGCGATGTTTACAACGCGTGTGGCGGCGTTTGCACGATGCCACCCCCAACGGCCACTCCGGGGAATAGTGGAAATTCGCAGGGCGACAATGGAGCCGCCGAAGCCGCTGCTGCCGCAGCTGCAGCGCAACGGCAGCGGGACGCTGAACTCGAACAGCAGCGCATCGAAGCTGAAAATAAGCGCCGTGCGGAAGAGCTCGCGAAGCAAGCCAAATTCAATCACGACAAGCAAGAGGCGCTAGGCCAGCTCAAAGGGATTTCAAACGGGGGTAATTTCGATTCCGACTCAGGCTTGAAAGGCGTCGGCTCGATGGACTCGGGCTTGAAAGGCGCCCCTAATTCCGGCGTTTCGCTGGGACTGAAAACCTTGCCCGCTGCGAACACCGCTACTCGTGTGGCTGTAGTTGACTCTCGTTCCGATCGCAATCAAGAAGCGGCACGCATTCTTGCGGGAATTCACAAGATCAAGGTGCCTCCGCCAGTGCCGCCGGAAGACGCCCTTCTAGCGTTTGGACAGTTGGTTCCGGACGAGAAGAGTAAACGGATTCTCGAGGGATCGGAGAAGGGAGTAGCGATTTTTGAAATTGCCGGAACCCTTGGAAATGTAACGCTAGTCAACAAAGTGCTGTTCTCTACCGGCAAGACGTTCATCGCGGCCGAGAACGGCGCGGACGTTTACATTGTGAAACAGAACGAGACGTACGAGAAGGCGCTGGCGTATCTGAAAAATGCAAAAGAACGCCAGAAGTTTGCCGCGCTCGTACGAGACGTGCGCGAGAACAAGCCGTTTCCAGAGGATGCGAGTATTGACATGATACGGGCGGCACAAGCGATTCTCGATCCGAAATTAGGCAACAGCGGGATGCACATTGCCTGGGATGCGATGCTGTCCCCGGAGGCGCGGCATGCCGCGTTGACGCAAGCTTGTATCGAGCTGGCGGGGCACGCAGTTGGGGCAGCGAGCGAGGCGGCGGTTGGTCGGATTGTCGCAGCGCAACAGCCGGCGTTTCAAGAAGCCTCTGACTTCCTGACGCATGCGCGGGTGGCATTGGAGCACGCGCAGGATCCCCAAGCGATCGAGTCGTTGAACATCGCCGTGAAGCAGGCCAATGAAATGATTGCCGCGTCGTACCATGTCGCCGAGCCCGCGGGGAAAGAAGCGGGCCACTTTGGATCTTCGCTGTTTACGCAAGAGGCGGAGAAAGCGGCCGAACGCTCTTTTGAGCGTAATAAGGCCCACTGAGCATCGCGCGGCCGAGGGGTAAAACAACGATCTTGACTCTAACGAGGTGAATTCATGAAAGCCCACACACTGCTTGCGCTGATTTGTTTTTCATTTCTCACGCCGTCGCTGTTCGCTCAGACCAAAACGTCCGCGGCCACGACCAAGGCCGTAACCACGCCGCCGATTCCGGAGGAAGCGCGAAAGCATTTCGTCATGGGAACGACACTTTTCAAGGATGCCAAGACCACCGCCGATTTTTCGCAGGTGGAGAGTGAATTCAAACAGGCCGCCGACCTCGCTCCGCAATGGCCGGACCCGCGCTACAACCTGGCGCTGGCCAAGGAAGCGGCGGGCGATTATTCCGGCGCCATGGCCGATTTGAAAATCTACCAGCAGTTCACACTGCCCGATGCCGAAGCGCGCACGGTGCAGGACAAACTCTACGCGCTCGAAGCGAAGGCAGGCATTGTCGCGAAAAAGCAAGCAGAACAGAATCAAATAGCAGCAGCAGCCGAGGAAAAGAAAAGGCAGACGCGCCAAGTCCTTGACCGGCTAAAAAGCATTGTGGGAGACAGTGAATATTGGTGGTATGTGGCTAGTATTGGTAACTATCAGAGAGGCGGTCGGCAGGGTCTAAACATGACTGAGTACGAATCTGGCGGAACGCACTGGTGGAGCTGGGGATTTTATCGCAGTAAATATGTTTTCCGAGACGATAAAGTATATATGTGTAAATACGCTTATCATGGCTTAGTTGGTCCGAGTACCGGCAAAGATGTATTTACTGACCTTAACCCTGAAAAGGCCGATTTCATAGGAACGCCTAATGGCCCAAGAATCGCTGATATTGTTTGGGAACAGGTACCTTCTTACGATGAGTCTGGTAAGGCACAGAACAAGAAACAGGTCTGGGTTCAGATTGATGAGAGCACCGGAGATTTCACGTTCAGCGGGAATAGACCGGTCACAAATCCCGATCGAAGCGCTGTATATAATTATTGGTGGTATGCAAGGAAATAACCATCCTGATTATGCTCAGCCCGATCAACTAGCATTCTCGAATACAGGTGCCAAATGAAAACACACAAATGTCTTGCCTTGATCTGTCTTTCACTGTTTGCGCCGTCGCTGTTCGGGCAGGCGAATGCCCCTGCGCGTGACCAGTTTCAGCAGCTCACCGCGCAGTTGCAGAATTCACCGAACGACGAGGCGCTGCGCGAAAAGATCATCAACCTAGCAAGAATGATGGCCCCGCCGCCCGTGCTGCCGGAGGAGGCGGGACGTCGCATGGCTCGCGGTTTTGCGGCGTTCAAGGAAGCGAAGTCCGTGGCCGACTACAAGGACGCGGTGACTGAATTTGAGAAGGCGACACTCGCCGCGCCGTGGTATGCGGATGCCTACTACAACCTGGGGCAGGCACGCGCCAAGGCGGAAGATTTTGCGGGAGCCGCTGCGAGTTTGAAGCTCTATCTTCTGGCTGCTCCGGAGGCGAAGGATGCCGCGGACGCTAAAACACTGATGTATGAGATGGAATACAAGCAGGAGAAAGCGGACAAAGAACGGTCTGCGGCGCAGGCGCAGGCACAGCAAGCGGCGCAGAAGCAACGGCTGTTGGAGGCTTTCCGCGGAAACTGGGATGCCGATGAATGTTGGGTGGGAAAAATATCACGCGCTTCACTCAGCAGAGGGTGTACCGGCGCAGAAATGCAGCAGAGCAATTGGTACAGCCACGGACAAAGACTACAACTTGAAATAGAAAGTGACGGGACCGTAAAATTAGGCGGCTTTCTTGGATGCATAGGAAGCGCCTTCGGTATTCCTCAGGGACCATCGCTCCGTGATATTCGGTGGGAAATACGGGAAGAAGGCCGTCCCCCGCGTCAAACATGGGGGAGCATGAGCGCTACTGGAAATCAGTTCACAGTTAGTTGTAACAGATCGCCGTCCGCGACAGACGCCGCACCGTACATATATATAATGTGGACGCGCACACCCTGAAGCTTTAGGCCCTCTTGAAGCTCAATGAAACATGAGGGGCATGCGGACGGGCTGGATTGAACCCCGACGCGTACGGGAGTGGGGCTACGGGGAAACGCGTCAGCGGCGGCGGCCGACGCGGTCGAGCTTGTAGTCGCCGACCTTGCGGCCGAGCGTGTTGCGGTGAATGCCCAGAACCTTGGCGGCGCGGGACTGGTTGCCGCGCGCGTGTTCCAGCACCCGCCTGATGAACTTCTTCTCGAATTCCGCCACGGCCTCTTCGAGCAAAATCCCGCGCTCGACCATCATCTCCACTAATGATTCCAATTGGTCTTTCACGTATATACGCTCCGCGGCCGCGCTCAGTCGAGTGCGTGGCCGGTAATGCGCTGGTACGCCTCGCGGTACTTGTCCCGAGTGGCGGCCACCACATCCGGAGGAAGGGGCGGAGCCGGGGGCTGCTTATTCCAGCCAATGCGTTCGAGATAATCGCGGACGTACTGTTTATCAAAGGAAGGCTGCGAGCGGCCGGGAGAATACTGGCCCGCGGGCCAGAAGCGCGAGGAATCGGGCGTAAGCGCCTCGTCAATCCAGATGACGTCGTCTCCCACCAGCCCAAACTCGAATTTCGTGTCGGCAATGATGATGCCGTGCGCGGTGGCGTGCTCGGAGGCGCGGCGATACAGCGCCAGGCTGATGCTGCGCAGGCGCTCGGCCAGCGGGGCTCCGATGCGCGCCACGGTCTCGGCAAAGGAAATGTTCTCGTCATGGCCCGAGGTGGCCTTGGTCGAGGGCGTAAAAATCGGCTCGGGCAAGCGATCCGATTCCCGCAGGCCCGCCGGCAACGCCACGCCGCAGATGCCGCCGGTGCGCTGGTAATCCTTCCAGCCCGATCCGGAGATATAGCCGCGCACGACGCATTCGATGGGGATAGGCTCGGTGCGGCGGACCAGCATGGCGCGGCCTTCCAGCTCCGCGGCGTAGGGAGCCAGTTCCTTCGGGAAATTACTGGCGGCGAGGATGTGGTTGGGAACGACGTCGGACAGTTTGTCGAACCAGAACAGAGAGATCTGCGTGAGGACGCGCCCCTTGTCGGGGATCGGGGTCGGGAGGACGACGTCGAAGGCCGACAGGCGGTCGGTGGCGACGATCAGCAGGCGGTCGTCCAGCTCGTAGATGTCGCGGACCTTGCCTCGCCCGCGCAGCTTGAGGCCGGCAAAATTTGTCTGCGAAACAACAGTGCTCATGTGCGGAGATGCCAACGGTTCTATGTCCTCAGGTCTGGGAGGGCGGTATTCTAGCGCACCGGGAAAAGTTGTCAACCGCTAAGAAAGCGCGGGAAAAGCGGCCCGAGCTGCGTGCTGAAAAGAACGGCGCAGGGAGCTTCAGGGGCTGAAGCCCCGGCCTCCGAAGAACCATGCAATCAGCTTACGATTCGGGACCCTAGGCGGCGCTGGCGGCGCTGGCTTTGGGCGCGGCGGCGGCGTTTTCTTCCCACTTGACGGAGACGAGCTTGGAGACGCCCGGCTCCTGCATGGTCACGCCGTAGAGCACCGAACCCATCTCCATGGTCTTGCGGTTGTGAGTGACGACGATGAATTGCGTCTGCCCGCACATGTCCCGCAGCATTTTATTGAAGCGGCCGACGTTGGCTTCGTCCAGCGGGGCATCCACTTCGTCGAGGATGCAGAAAGGGCTGGGCCGGTAGCGGAAGACGGCGATAAGCAGCGCCAGCGCCGTCAGCGCCTTTTCTCCTCCCGAAAGCAGAAGGATATTCTGCAGGCGCTTGCCCGGCGGCTGGGCCACGATGTCAATCCCGGCGTCGCCCGAGCTGTCGGGCTCGCTCAGGCGCATCTCGCCGTGGCCGCCGCCAAACAACGACTGGAAGGCGATGGCGAAATGGGTGTTGATGAACTGGAAGGCATCCTCGAATTTCTGGCGCGACACCTGATCGAGCTCGGTGATGGTGAGCTGCGTGTTTTCGATGGACTGCACCAGGTCGTCGCGCTCGCGCCGCAGGAACCCTTCGCGCTGTTCGCACTCCTGGAATTCCTCGAGAGCCATCATATTCACGGGGCCCATGGCCTCGACGCGCGCCTTCATTTCGTTGTAGTTGGTCTCGGCCGCGACCAAGTCTTCGCCCACCAGCAGCTGCGCTTCCTGGACCATCAGCTCCTCGGGCTGGGCGTTGAGTTCGGCGACGCAGGTCTGGCGGAGATAGTCACGGTCGGCGTCATTACGGGCCTTTTCGATCTGGCGCTGGCTGCGTTCGGCGCGCAACTCATCCAGGGCCTGCCGGCGGCCGCGTAGCGTCTCTTCGATCTGTCCGGCGCGGGCGCGCGCCTCTTCCCACTCCTTCTCGAAGCCGGCCCGTTGCTCTTCCAGGCGAACTTTTTCGCCGCGCAGATCCTCGACCTGGCGGGCCAGATCTCCGCACGAGGATTCGATGGCCGCCCGCTCCTGCACGAGCGCGGCGTGCCGCTCGGTCAGGGAATTCAGGCGGTCGTCGGATTGCGCGATTTCCTCCGCCAGGCGGCGTTCGACGGCCTCGGCACTGGCCAAGCGCTCGGCCATGGTGGCCAGCTCTTCGCGGCGGGCGACCACGCGTTCCTGCAACTGCTGAAAATCCCGGCGCAAAGCCGCCAGCTTCTCGGCCGCTTCCGCAGATTCGGTTTCCGCCGAGGCGCGGGCCCGCAGCGCTTCGGCGTGCGCCTCGCGCGCCCGGCCGGCGCGCGCCCGCGCGGCTTCGGCTTCGGCGCGGAGGCGGTCGATCTCCCCTCGCTCGGCGGCCAGATGCTGCCCGGCGCGGCCCAAGTCGGCGCGCGCCTGATCCCGCTGATGAACGGCGGCCACCAGTGATTTTTCCGCTTCGATCTGCTGCGCGGACGCGAGGGCCAAATGGGCTTCGGCCGCGGCGATCTCTTCCGCGAGGCGGGCCAGATGCTCCTGCTGCTCGCGCACGACGTGCTCGAGCCGCGCCGCCTCGGCTTCATGCTGGCGGAGTTCGCGCTTGAGGACGAGCGGGCCGGCGTCATTCTTGCGCCCGCCGGAAACCATGCGGCCGTGATAGCAGGTGCCGTCGGAAGTCAGGAAATAGCTGTGCGGGTTTTCGCGCGCCAGGCGCTCGGCCGCCGCGGGCGTCTCGACCAGATAGGCGGTGCGGAGGCGGGCCAGAAACTGTTTGGTGGCCGCGCCCAGGGGCTGGCGGAATTCGACCAGGCGGTCGAGGCGGGCCAGGACGCCTTCGGGCATGGCTTCGGCGGCGGACTCGGTGGCGCCGGCATCCAGGCCGTGCAGCGAATCGACGAAGAAGGTGGCGCGTCCGCCGAGATCCTCGCGCAACAGGGACACGCCGGCGCGCGCGTGATCGAACGTCTCGACGACGACGTACTCGAGCTCTTCGCGCAGGAACTGCTCGATGGCGCTTTCGTATTCTTCCTGGACTTCGGCGTAATCGGCCAGCAAACCGACGGCGCGGAATCCGCGCGACTCGCCTTCTCCGTTCATGCTGAAGAGCTTCTGCACGGCGTCCGCGGTATAGGCGCGCTCGCTCAAAATGCGTTCGATGGAGGCGTGGCGCGCGCGTTCTCCGGAGAGAGCTTCGCGCGTCTGTTCGAGCTGGCGGCCGGTTTCCTGGTGCGTCTGGCGGCAATGAGCCAGGCGGGCCTGGGCTTCGCGCACCCCCGCGCCGATCTGCTGCACGTGGTGTTCGGCCTGTTGGAAAGAGTCTTCCGCGCTCGCGGCGCGCGCCTCCAGCGCCGCACACTCTTGTTCGAGGACTTGCAGGGCAGCCCCACGCTGTTCCTCGGCGGCGGTATGGCGCGCCGCGGCTTCTTCGGCCTGCAGCGATTCGGCGTGACCGCGCGCGGAATCCTCGGCGAGGCGGCCGGCCAGCTGGCGCAACTCCTCGACGCGGGCTTCCAGACGGCCTTGCTCGGCGGAACTGGCGGAGGCCAGTTCGGCGGATTCGCGCAAGCCGGACTCCAGCGACATGGTTTGTTCGCGCAGCGCGGCAACCGACGCCTGCAGGGTGGCGAGGCGCCCGGCCAGCTCCGATGCCTGGCCGCGGGCCTGTTCGATTTCCAGGGACAACTGGGCGGCGCGCGATTCCAGCTGCGCGGACTGTTCACGGTTGAAGGTGATGCGATTTTCGGCGCGGTCCAGATCGAGGGCCGCCTGATTGAGGGCATTGAGGGCCTGGCGGAGTTCGCCATCCAGCTCGTAGGTGCGTGCGCTCAGGCGCTCCTGCTCGGACTCGAGTTCGTGCACGGAATGCGCGTCGCGGCCTTCGGCTGCGTCCATATCGCGCAGCAGGTTTTCCAGGCGCGCCGCTTCGATATCGAGGTGCTCGGCCTTGCTGGCCAGGACGGAGCGCAACAGCCCGCGCATCTGTTCCCGCAGCTCGGCGTAGCGCCGGGCCTTGGAGGCCTGGCGCTTGAGGGAAGCGAGCTGCTTTTCGACTTCGACGAGGATGTCGTTGACGCGCGAGAGATTGATCTTGGAGGCCTCGAGTTTGGCCTCGGCCAGCCGCCGCTTGGTCTTGTACATGGTGATGCCGGCGGCCTCTTCGATGATGGCGCGGCGGTCCATGGGCTTGGAATTCAGGATTTGACCGATGCGGCCCTGCTCGATGATGGCGTAGCTATCCGGGCCCAGCCCCATGCCCATGAAGATTTCCTGGACGTCGCGCAGACGGGCTACGCGCCCGTTGATGAGGTATTCGCTCTGGCCGGAACGATACAGGCGGCGGCCCACGACCACTTCCCCGGGACGGAGGGTGATGGCCGGCTTCTCGGCGCCGCGTTTCTTGGCGTGTTTGCGGTCTGCGGCGTCACTCACCGCGGGTTCGCCGGTGGAGATGTCGAGGGGTTCGCTGCCAGACTCCACGATCGCCGGCGCGTCCGCCGGAGCGCCGGCTTCGGGGGCGGATTCCTCGGCGCCATCAATGACCTTGGCGACGGCTTCGGAGAGCTCGGGATCCACCAGCGTGAGGGTCACTTCGGCCAGGCCCAGGGGCGGGCGCTTGGCCGTGCCATTGAAGATGCAATCCGACATGCGCTCGGCGCGGAGCATCTTGTGGCTCTGCTCGCCCAGCACCCAGGAGATGGCGTCGACGACATTCGACTTGCCGCAGCCATTGGGGCCGACAATGCAGGTGATCCCGACGCCGCTGAAGGTGATCGGCGTCTTCTCGACGAAGGATTTGAAGCCCAGCAACTCAACTTTACGGAGTTTTAGCACCCGCGCCTCGCACGCTTCGCCCCTCTCCGCTTCGTCCAAAGAAGAGGGATCGCTTGAATTTTTGTTCGGAGGTTCTTCGAGACAGAAACGTTGGTAGGGTCGATGATCAGTGGCCCTGCCGCCTGGCGCTACCGGATCGGCGGTGATGGGAATAGAACTTAGCACGCGGGGAGAGAGGTGTAAAGATGGTTTTGGGCCCTGGTGAAAAATATTTTACGGCGCGCGGCGGGCGCGGCGGGCGCGGCAGGCGGCGGGGCATGGTTGGCGCGCCTCCGCGGGGCGGGGCGACAGCTCGCAACCGGGCTGCAAAGCCAGATTGACTTGCGGGAGGGCGCGGCCTAGCATGGCGCGCACGGGAGGAACGATTGGACGAGCGGAGCGGGCCGGGAGTGAGCCGGGATTTGTGGAGTGCGATCGTTCTGGCCGCGATCTTCGCGCTGTCGGTGGCGGGATCGCGCCCTCCGGCGCCCGCGCCGCCGGACGCTCCCGCCACGAAATTTTCCGCCGTGCGCGCGGCGGCGGCGCTGGGCCGCATCCTGGGCGATGACGCGCCCCATCCGGTGGGAAGCCTGGCGAATGCCGCGGTGCGGGAGCGCCTCCTGGCGGAGCTGACCGGCCTGGGATACCAGCCCGCGGTGCAAAGCGCGTTCGCGTGCGACGATTTCGGCGTCTGCGCGATGGTCAATAACGTTGTGGCTCGTCTGGAGGGCACCGAACCCGGCCAGGCCATCCTGCTGGCCGCGCATTATGACTCGGTGCCCGCGGGGCCGGGGGATTCCGACGACGGCACGGGCGTAGCGGCGGTGCTGGAGATGGCGCGCGCCATGAAATCGCTCCCGGCGCCGCGCCACGCGGTGATTTTCCTGCTCGATGACGGCGAAGAGGCCGGGCTGCTGGGCGCGCGGGCCTTTGTGGACGGGCATCCCTGGGCGCGCGAGGTGCGCGCGGCGGTGAATCTGGAAGCGCGCGGCACGGCGGGCCCCAGCCTGATGTTCGAGACGGGCAGCGCCAACGATTGGACGGTGCGGCTCTACGCGCGACACGCCACCCGCCCCGCGGCCAGTTCGATTTTTTACACGCTGTACAAGCAACTGCCCAACGACACGGATTTCACCGTGTTCAAGGCGGCCGGGTACGAGGGCCTCAATTTCGCCTACGTCGGGCACGAGCCGCAGTACCACACGCCGCTCGATAATTCCGCCCATGTGAGCCTCGCAAGCCTGCAGCATCATGGCGAAAATGCCCTGCCCGTGGTCGTGGCTCTGGCGAACGCCGATCTGGCTGCCGCCCCGGGGCCCGAGGCGGTCTTTTTCGATGTTTTCGGGCGCGCTGTCATTCACTGGCAGGCCCGGAGGACGCTGGGGTTGGCGATTTTCGTGGCGCTGCTGCTGGCGGCGCAGATCGGGTGGATGATCCGAAGCCACCGGCTGGCGGGGCCGCAATTTTTCTGGGGACTGCTCGCGTTTCCGGTAACCCTGTTCGCCACGGGCCTGCTGGCGCTGGTTCTGCGGCGCCTGCTGGATGTGGCGGGGGCCACGCCGGTCAACTGGGTCGCCCATCCGTTTGCTCTGGAGATGGCTTTTTGGTGCCTGGCGGTGGCCACCGGGGTGTTTCATGCGGTGATGCTGACGCGGCGGGCCGGTTTTTGGGGGCTGTGGAGCGGCCTGTGGGCGTGGTGGGCGCTTTTGTCGCTGCTGATCGCCTGGCGGATGCCCGGGCTCAGTTATATCGTGCTGGTGCCGGCGGGAACGGCGGCGCTGGCGGGCTGGCCAGCGAGCGTGCGCCACCGCGACAGCACGGCGATTTCCGGCTTGGCAGCGATCCTGCCGATGGCGGCCGCCGGGCTGGTGGGCTTTGCGCCCGCGCTGCTGTTGTACGATGGACTGGGCAACCGGGCCCTGGTGCCCCTGGCGGCGTTTGTCGGATTGATGCTGACACCCGCGGCACCTCTGTGCACCGACCTGCGAGAAACCCTGGGATTGCGTTTCGCCTTCCTGTGGATTCCCGCGGTGGCGACGGTGTTGGCGGCCTTTGCGGCCGTGGCAATGCCCGCGTATACAGCGCAGGCACCCGAGCGCGTGAACCTCGAATACGTGCAGGAGTCCGATTCCGGCAAGTCGCAATGGATCGTGCAGCCGGAGTCGGGCCACTTGCCCGAGCCCATCGCTCTGGCGGCCGCGTTTCGGCACGCGGAGCAGGGAGATTTGCCGTGGATCGAACGACCGCATGGCGGAGACCCTATCGTGGGATACGTCGCGGACGCCCCGGCCGTGAATCTCGCGCCGCCCACGTTCACCATTTTGGAATCGACGCAAGCCGGCGCGACGCGGACCTACCGCGTGCTGCTGCGGTCGGAACGCGCCGCCACGTACGCCGCGGTGGAGTTTCCGCCGGATGCGGAGGTCGCGGGGGTGCGGATGGAGGGGCAGCCCGTGGAGCCGGGGACGCCGCATGTGCGGCAACTGTTCCACGGGTGGAGGGTCTATGCATGTGCCACGATGCCCGCCAGCGGCGTGGAACTGACTTTTTCCTTGCCGGTGGGAACAGCGGTGCGGGTATCGGTGGCCGACCAATCGTTGGGCTTGCCGGCGGAAGGCGCGTTTCTGCTGCACGCGCGGCCGCTGACGGCGGCGGCGGCGCAAAGCGGCGACGTCACCATCGTGAGCCGGCGCGTCGAATTCAATCCGTAGAGGCACCAACTTTCCCACAAGCATTGCTGCGATGCGAGGGGTCGGATAGAATGGCTCTTTTGCACGTGCGACGAAAATGACTCCGATTAGCCTGTACAACACGCTGACGAACCGGGTGGAGCCGCTCGATCCGGTCCATCCCGGGGAGATCCGCATGTACACATGCGGCCCGACGGTGTACGCCTTCGCGCACATCGGGAATTTCCGGACCTTCGTCTTTCAGGATGTGCTGCGGCGTTTTCTGCATTCGCAGGGCTATCGCGTGCTGCAAGTGATGAACGTCACCGACGTGGACGATCGCATCATCCAGGCGGCGGGCGCCGCCGGCGTGGGCATCCGCGAATACGCGGAGAAATACTTGCAGGCCTTTCTCGGGGATCTCGCCGCGCTGCACATCCAGACGCCCGAGGAGCTGGTGCGCGCGACCGATCACATCGAGGACATGGTCGCGCTGATCGAGAAGCTGCAGCAAAAGGGATTGACGTACACCAGCGACGGTTCCATCTATTTTCGCATCGCCGGGTTCGCGGGCTATGGAAAGCTTTCGAAGATCGACCTGGCGGGCATCCAGCCCGGCGCGCGCGTGGACGTGGACCAGTACGAAAAGCAGGACGCGCGGGATTTCGCGCTGTGGAAAGCGCCGAAGCCCGGCGAGCCGTTCTGGGAGACGCGCATCGGACCGGGGCGTCCTGGGTGGCACGTGGAGTGCTCGGCGATGGCCATGAAGTATCTCGGCGAGACGCTGGACATTCACACCGGGGGCGTGGATCTGGCGTTTCCGCACCACGAGAATGAAATCGCGCAGAGTGAAGCGGCCACCGGAAAGCCGTTCGTGCGCCACTGGCTGCACGCCGAGCATTTGATCATCGACGGGCAGAAGATGTCGAAATCGCTCGGAAATTTCTACACCTTGCGCGACCTCTTCGCCAAGGGGCAAAAGCCCTCGACGGTGCGTTTCCTGCTGCTCTCGGTGCCCTACCGCCGGCAGCTGAATTTCACCGAGGACGGGCTGACGCAAGCGAAGAACTCGGTGGAGCGCCTGCGCAACTTCCTGGCCCGGCTGAAAGCTCCGAAATTCGCCGCAGGCACGAATCCCGAGGTTCAAAAGCGCATCGAAAAGGCGGAGCGCGATTTCGACGCGGGCCTGGCCGACGACATCAATACCGCGGTGGCCCTGGCCGCCACCTTCGATCTGGTGCGCGACATCAACACGGCCATGGACCGCGAGGCGCTGCTGCAGCAGGACGCGCTGCGCGCGGTAGCCGCCATGGAAAAATTCGACGGGATTCTCGCGGTGCTGGCCGACGATGACGATGCAACCCTGCGCGAACTGGGCATCGGCTCGGCGCAACCGCGCCTGGACGCGGCGCAGGTGGAAACGCTCATCGAGGAGCGCAACGCCGCCAAACGGCGGAGGGATTTTCCTCGGGCCGACGCCATTCGCCAGCAGCTTGCGGATTCCGGCATTTTGTTAGAAGATGCCAAGGATGGCAGCGTCCGCTGGAAGTACAAATGACACTTTCCACGAAACACACGTTTTCGCTGCATAGCCAGCCTTCCCACGAACGGCCGAATCTGTTCGGCGTCGATTAATCCCTCTTCCTCAACCCCACGGGACCGGCACGCGCTGGCCCGACGCGGCCCGCGCACCGGAGAAGACGCAGTTCCGGGAGGAAGATATGCATATCGCCGAGTTGAAACTGCCGCACCTGATTACGCCCCTGCCCGGCCCGAAAGCCCAGCAGATTGTGGAGCGCGACCATCGGGTCGTCTCGCCCTCCTACACGCGCGACTATCCGCTGGTGGCGCGGACCGGGCGCGGCGCGCTGGTGGAGGATGTCGACGGCAACACGTTTCTGGATTTCGCGGCGGGCATTGCGGTGGTCGCCACGGGACACTGCCATCCGCAAGTGGTGGCGGCGATCCAGAAGCAGGCCGCCGAATTAATTCACATGTCCGGGACGGATTTTTACTACGAGGGCATGGCCGCACTGGCCGAAAAACTGGCCGAAATTGCGCCCTTAACAGGCCCTAAAAGGGTCTATTTTGGCAATTCCGGCACCGAAGCGGTCGAGGCGGCGATGAAGCTGGCCCGGTATCACACCGGGCGCCCCAACCTGATCGCGTTTCATGGCTGTTTTCACGGGCGGACGATGGGCGCGCTTTCGCTCACGGCCAGCAAATCGGTCCAGCGCAAGAAGTTCGGCCCGCTGCTCGCCGGGGTCTTCCACGCGCCCTATCCCAACAGCTATCGCGGCGCCTACGGCGTCCGCTCCGAGCACGCGGCGGCCGACGCGCTGGCCTACATCGAGAATGAACTGTTCAAGCGCATCACCGATCCGCAGGACGTGGCGGCCTTCTTCATCGAGCCGATTCAAGGGGAAGGCGGCTATTTGCCGGCGCCGGCGGAATTTCTGCAGGGGCTCGAACGGCTGTGCCGCACCCACGGGATTCTGCTGGTCGTCGACGAGGTGCAGTCGGGGATGGGGCGGACGGGAAAGTGGTGGGCGTCGGAATACGCCGGCATCGAGCCGGACATGGTGTGCACGGCCAAGGGAATCGCTTCGGGATTGCCGCTGGGGGCGGTGATCGCGAAAGCGGAAGTGATGGACTGGAAGCCCGGCGCGCACGCCTCGACGTTCGGAGGAAACCCGGTTGCCATCGCGGCTTCGCTGGCGACGATCAACGTGCTGGAGCAAGGCGCGCTGGCCAATGCCGCGCGCATGGGGGAATTTATTTTCGGCCAGATGGCCGGGTGGCGGGAGAGGCATCGGACGGTGGGCGATGTGCGCGGGAAAGGGTTGATGATCGGCATTGAGCTGGTGCGCGATCAAAAGACCAAGGAAAAGGCGCCCGAGTTGCGCAATCGCATCCTGGAGATGGCGTTCCACCGGGGCCTGCTGATTCTGGGCGCGGGAGAAAACTCGCTGCGGCTGGCTCCTCCGCTGATTATCGACGAAGAGCAGGCCGCCTTCGCCGTGCGCACGCTGGACGCGTGCCTCAGCGAGGCCGAGCGGGGGCTGTAAGCACAGACCGGGAACAGGTGGAGAGCAATCATGCTGGCGCGGCTGATGTTTGCGCTCGTGGATTTCACGGCCCGCCAGGGGCTGGCCGAAGGCGGGCCGGAAATTTCGCCGGACGATGCGCGGCAGCGGGCGCGGCGCACCGGGGTGCGCGGCGAGACGTACGCCTACTGGTATCTGCGCCGCCGCGGGTACGTGCTGGTGGCGCGGAACTACACCTCGCCGGGCATGAAGGGCGAGATCGACCTGATCGGCTACGACGGGCCGGTGCTGGCATTCGTCGAGGTCAAGACGCGCGCGGCGGCCGAGGGCCAGCCGCGGCCGGAAGACGCGGTCAATGCGGAGAAACGCCGCCATATCGAGCGCGTGGCGCGGCAGTTTCTCCGCGCGCGGCGGGCCGATCCGGGGTCGTGCCGTTTCGACGTGCTGGCCATCGAGACACGCCCCGGGATGCGGCCCACGGTGCGGCTGCACAAGGGGGCCTTCACGCCGCGTGCGACGTAGGCGGTTGCGGGAAAAGTCAAAATCGTGCCTCAGGGGTTAAAACCCCTGATGATAAGGCATGGCTTCCGTCGGAGCTGAAGCTCCGACCCCCTAAAATGCACCTTTTTTCCGCAAGCTGCTAGTGTTGCGTCCCTTAAATACGCTTCAAAAGTCACGGGGCTTCGGGGGCTTCCCGACTCAAAGCGTCGGGACGCAAAAAGCGCGAAAGCCCCGTGAGGCCAGACGAGTCACGCCGGGGCTTCCCGATACAAGTCATCGGGACGCAGAAACCGCGGAAGCCCCGGCCTCCTAAAGAGAAATGCTACGAACTTCCGGGACGGACACTAGACCGCTGGCGCAAGAGCGGGTTGGCCCTGCAGGGAGTGAACAGAAGGGCACGGCGATTGCGCGGCGTGGTTGCGGCTCCGTTTGCGGGCGTAAAATGATTTTGTTGGCCGTGCGCTGTGGCCCGATGCGGAAAAAGGCGCGTCGGGGAACTTCAGGGGCTGAAACCCCTCTTTGGGAATAACGTTTCTGTCGCGGCTTCCCGATACAAGAAATAGGGGCGCGAAAGCCGCGACGCACAAGACTGTTCGGGTTCGCCCGGATCGCGTCCGGGTTCGCAGCACAGCAGAAGGCAGGGAGGAAGACTTGCCGGAACTTCGCAAGGATCCGATTACGGGGCGGTGGGTGATCATCTCGACGGACCGCGCCAAGCGCCCGACGGATTTCGCGCGCGAAAGCGTGCGGATCAAGGGGACGGCGATGTGTCCGTTCTGCCCGGGCAACGAAGGGAAGACGCCGCCGGAAGTGCTGGCCTACGGGCGCAACGGGGCGGCGCGGAATACGCCGGGATGGTCGCTGCGCGTCATTCCCAATAAATTTCCGGCGCTGGGCATCGAAGGGGAGATCGGGCGGGAGGGGGAAGGGCTGTTCGACCGGATGAACGGGATCGGCGCGCATGAGGTGATCATCGAGACGCCGGACCATCAGAGCACGCTGGCCACGCTGCCGGACAAAACGGTGGAGGAGGTGCTGTGGGCCTACCGCGACCGCATGCTCGATCTGAAAAACGACCGCCGCTTCCGCTACATCCTGCTGTTCAAGAACCACGGCGAACCCGCCGGGGCCTCACTGGAACACACGCATTCGCAATTGATCGCCCTGCCGATCGTGCCCAAGCGCGTGCGTGAGGAAGTGGACAGTTCCCGGCATTACTATAACGAAAAAGAGCGCTGCATCTTCTGCGACATGATCCGGCAGGAAATGGAGACCGAGAGCCGCATCATCCTGTACAACGATCAATTCATCGCGCTGGCGCCGTACGCGCCGCGGTTCCCGTTCGAGACCTGGATCCTGCCGCGCCAGCACAGCTCGGCGTTTGAAAACATGCCCACGCCCAACTACGGGAACCTGGCGAAGCTGCTGCGCGAGATTCTTTCGCGCGTGGACGCCACGCTGGCCTATCCTTCCTACAATTACGTGGTGCACACGTCGCCGCTGGGCGAAGAGATCAACGATCATTACCACTGGCACATCGAGATGATGCCGAAGCTGACCAAGGTGGCGGGGTTTGAATGGGGCACGGGCTTCTACATCAACCCCACGCCGCCCGAGGAATCCGCGCGGTTCCTTCGCGAAGCGCGGTGAAGTGAGACCTGCCCGGTCCCACACCCCGGGACCGGCCTCTACGAAATCCAGAGACGCCTCAGGGAACTTCAGGGGCTTCCCGACTCAAAACCTCGGGACGCAAAAAGCGCGAAAGCCCCGTGAAAACGAATGCATTAACGCCGGGGCTGAAGCCCCGGCCTCCTAAAAACCATTTGTGAGATAGGTTGCCGTGAGAACTGCGGGTTAGACGAGGAGTTCGGGCACTTCCATGCGGCCGCCTCGGAAGACGGACTCGAAGGCCGCGACGACATCGGGATCGAAGTCCTTGCCGGCGCCCTTGGCGATGATATCGCGGGCCTCGAACGGAGACATGGCCTTGCGATAGGGGCGGTCGCTCACCAGCGAGTCATAGACGTCGGCGACACTCATGATGCGGGATTCGATGGGGATGCTTTTGCCGTTGGTGGGATGGTAGCCCGTGCCATCGTATTTGTCGTGGTGGGTCAGGATGATGGGCAGGATGCGCCGGAGGGTCCCGCCGACCGGCCGCAGGGTCTCGATGCCCTTCTCCACGTGCGACTGCATCTCCAAAAATTCCTCATCGGTAAGCCGGGCGGCCTTATAGAGAATCTGGCGGCTGATCTCGAGCTTGCCGATGTCGTGGAGCAGCGCGGCGGCGCGGATGTCCTCGATGCGCTCGTCGGGCAGTCCCATTTCCTCGGCCAGCCGGGCGGCGTAAATGGAGACGCGATAGGAGTGGTTTTGCGTGAATTTGTCGTTGGAAATCACGCCGGAGAGGATCTGCAGCACGCCGTAGTAGGTCTCCCGCAACTCCGCGAGGCTCTTTTCCTTGTTCTCATAGAGCGTGCCCATGGCATAGGCGGTGATGAGCAGGAAGCCGCCCCAGATGGCGATGTCCGACCAGGCCATCAGTTGGCGCTCGGGGATGCCCAGTCCGCTGGCCAGCGCCACCGGATTCATCAGGTTGAGCCAGCAGACAATCAGCACCGAGGCCACCGCCGTCTGCACGGCGCGCGTGCGGCCGAAAGAATAGGCCGCGAACAGCGTGGGCAGATCGTAGAACGACAGGACAAGCTTTTGCCCGGCGACGAAGAAGTTGATCACCCCGGCGAAGACGATGATGGAGAAGATCAGCACCAGTTCTTTGTTGATCTTCGTTAGCGAATTCAGCCATTTCTTGCTCATCTGCTTCATGCGGCCCTCTGCACACCCTCTCCCCAGCGGACTTCCGGCAGGTACCGGTTACTTCCATGCTACTCGCTTCCAGCCGGGAATCCGCTCCGACGCCGGGGATATGCTCAATCAGTTAACAGAGGCTCCGGCGCGCGGCTGGAGGAAACCCTGCGGGTGATGCAGCGCCTTAGCAGAGCGGGCACGGCGGAGCCACAAAGGGAACGGATTGGCGGTGGCGTGCGCTGCGCAGTCGCAAGGGACAGACACATCCGCAGGCAGCTATCAGGGTGCTGAAAAAGGCGCATCAGGGAACTTCAGCGGCTAAAGCCGCTCTCGTTTTGTGGGACTTATGTCGCGGTCCCGACGGCTGTCCGGGACGCAAACGGCGCGCTGAAGCCGCGACCCACAAAGCTCTCAGAGTTTTTCAGCATCCTGCTAGCCGGAAATAACACGCGAATCATACCGCCCGGCAGGGCGCAGCCAGCAACGCGCCTACAGCGGAGTGCGATCGGCGGACGATTGACGGTGATTTGCGGGGCGCAATCCTAGGATTGCTTGAGCCTTTTGCGGGCGGAGACATACAGGGTCAGGGCGAGGAGCGTGAACAGCCCCACGCCGAGCCAGGGCACCTGGCTCAGATGCGGCAGATGGCGTTCGCCGAAGGCGAAGGCTTTTTCAGGCCAGGGAAGGTGGAAGGCGCGCGCGATCCAGTGCGGCAGGCGCTTGCTCAGCTCCGGGTCCTGGAGCAGGTTGAGGATGATCGCCAGCAGGCCGAAGACGCCGCCCGCGGCGATCAAGCCGCTGGCGTAGAGCGAGCCCGAACTGACTTCGCTGCCGGCGTCGCTCTCGTTGTCCGCGCCGCGCTCGGCCAGCCACCGCACCATGCCCCCGGCAAACATCGCCATGGTCGTGGCGATGGAAATGTAGGAGCCCACGGCAAACGGCAGAGAGCGAATCCCGAGCAGCTCGACGGCGATCACCAGAAATACACCAAGAAACACCAGGCGCCAGGGAAGCCGTTGGTTCAGGATGCCGCTGATGACCGTGGCCATCAGCCGCGCCTGGGGCGCGGCGGCCTGGTCGCTGCCGATTCCCTGCACCCACTGGATTTCGATCTGCCGCGTGCCCGGATCGTAGAGATATTTCCCGTCGGGAACTTCGCGGGAGCCGATGGCGTTCACGAGGATGTAGGTCTTGCCTTCGTGCGGGTAGGGATCGCCCTGGCGCTGGACGCCGGACGGCAAATGGTCGATATCGAGCGCGATCTGCAGGGGCCTGTACTGCGCCAGGCCCACGTTCATCAGGATCAGGGTGCCGCCGACCGCCAAGGCGGACACGGCCACGCCGATGACCAGGCTGATCTGCTGGTAGTAGGGCGTGGCGCCGACCAGGTGGCCGGTCTTCAAGTCCTGCGAAGTGGCGCCCGCCAGGGCCGAAGCGATGCACACAACGCCGCCAATCGTCAGGGCCAGGACGGCGAAGGAGTTCGCCGTCCAGTGCATGACGAGGAACATGGCGCAGGTGGCCATCAGCGTGGCGATGGTCATCCCGCTGACCGGGTTGGAGGAGTTGCCGATCAGGCCGCTGATGCGCGAGGCCACGGTCACGAACAGGAAGCCGAACACGACGACAAAAATGGCGGCCACCAGGTTGGCGAACATTCCCGTCTGCGCGCCGGGAATGGGCTTGAATTTCAACAGCGCCCAGACCATGGCGACGATCAGCGCCGATCCGATGACCACGACGCGCATGGAGAGATCGCGCTCGGTGCGGCTGGCCTCGGGCAGCGCGGCTTGCTTGGCGCGCACGTCCTTGAGTCCCGCGGTGAGCGCCGCCCAGATCGTGGGCAGGGTCTTGAGGAGGGTGATGAGTCCGGAGGCGGCGACGGCGCCCGCGCCCATGGGACGGATGTAGCTGGCCCACATCTGGTCCGGAGTCATTTGGGGGATGGGGACGGTGCTGGGATAGAGCGCGGTGTGGGGCGCCAGCGAGCCGAAAAAGCGGATGGCGGGCATCAGCACCAGCCAGGAGATCACGCCGCCAGCAAACAGCGTGCCGGCCACGCGCGGGCCGATGATGTAGCCCACGCCGAGATATTCCGACGTAATCGCGGCGCGGAACGACGCGCCCGGCAACCAGCCGGGCTGATATTCGGGCTGGGCCGGCCACATGCCCAGCGTGTTCATGCAGAAGGTGTAGACGCCGCCCAGGCCCAGGCCCCAGAAGACGCGTCCGGCAAACGATCCGCCGCGCTCTCCGGCCACCAGGACGTCGGCGCAGGCCGTGCCCTCGGGAAAGGTGAGGTTGCCGTGCTCCTTCACGATGAGCTGGCGGCGCAGGGGGATCATGAACAGCACGCCGAGACATCCGCCGAGCAGGGCGAGGAAAAAGATGCGCCAGTATTCCGTGTTGAGCGAAAAGCCGAGAAAAATCAGCGCGGGAATTGTGAAGATGACGCCGGCGGCCACCGATTCTCCGGCCGAGCCGGTGGTCTGCACGATGTTGTTTTCGAGAATGGTGGAGCGCCCGAAGGCGCGCAGGATGCTGATGGAGAGCACGGCGATGGGAATCGAGGCCGAGACGGTCAGCCCGGCGCGCAATCCCACATAGACCGAGACGGCGCCGAACAGCACGCCGAACAGCGCGCC
>JAIQGD010000132.1 GCA_020072765.1 Terriglobia bacterium | reverse complement strand
TGCCCGGCCTGCGCGCACGAGCAGCGCCAGGGCGGCACGTGCGAAAAATGCGGCGTCGACTTCCTGAAATACCTTTCGGTCATGGTCTCCTCGAAAAAGGTCGAAGCCGACCGCGATCGCGACCGCAGCCGGCAGAACATCACGCTGGCGAAGGGAGTTCTCGCGCTGCCGTTCGATATGGGTTTTTCCCTGCTACGAAATCTGCTGCGCGGCCTGCGCGGCCGGGGTCCGCAGTGAGCGCCGCGCCCGCGCCGCCCGTCTCCGCCGTGCGCTGCCCGGTCTGCCAGCAGGACAACGCCGCCACGGCGCAATTCTGCATCCATTGCCACGCCATCCTGATCCGGCGCTGCCCGAAATGCTGGCACGAACAGCGCGCCGGCAACGTGTGTGAACAATGCGGCGCGAATTTCGCGCTCTGCTGGGAAACCGCGCTGGAACGCTCGCTGCGGGAAGAAGACCGCGTCCAGTGGGCCAAGTTCGGCGCCGCCGCGGGCGCGTTCGTGCAGATTCTGCTCCTGCCCTTCACCAGCCTCGGCGGCCTGCTCCGCGCCCTGGTGGCCCGTCTGGTCGCCGGCCGGCTCTCGGGCCGGTAGTTCATAGTGGCTAGTGGCGAGTGACTTCCCTGCCGGGCGACGCGTCTCGTTTTCTCTGCGCCCTTCTAACCACTCGCCACTAGTTCCCGGTTCGGACCACGAACCGGGATCCCGGTGCGCGGGTTATGCGCGGTACCGGGACACTAGCCACTCACTTCGCTACGGATGAAAATACCGCGAGGGCGGAAACAGCCCGGTGCGCGAAAATTCCGCGCCCAACGCGCGCTTCACCTCGCGGTACCAGTAATCGAACGTGCCCTCGGCCACGCCCACCATCCGGATGGCGCGGCGGTATTCAGCGCCGCCCAGGAAGGACACCTCGAATAGTTTCAGCCGGCCCTTCCACTCCGGACGCCGCAGGGCATGCCGCCCGATGCGCTCGAAATCAGCGATGTACTCGCAGGCCCGCGCGCGGCTGGGCCGCCAATGATAGCCCGGCGACGGCGTACCCAGATCGAGCGAGCGCACCGCGCCGGTGGTGTCCGCCAGCCAGCCGCGCAGCCCGCGATAGCGGCCGTGGCAGATGTCGAAGATCTCCGTGGCTTTCATCGGGGTTCGCCTCCGTTTCGTGATTTGCCTACCCGCCGTAGCGCGAAGCGCAGAGGCGGGTGATTCGGTTTTGTGGGACACGCACTCTTGCCTGTGCAGGCCAGTGGTGGCGACATTCTGCGCGGACAGCCAGGAGTGGCTGTCCCACGAAGCGAAATCCCTCGGTCGCGTTGCTCCCTCGGGATGGGCGCAGCAGCAGGAGAGATCCCTCGGCGGACCAAATGCGTCCGCCTCGGGATGACGATCCTGGTCGGATCGTCAATTCTTTCGCCGCGGATTCTTCGCATCCGGCGCCAACTCCCCCAGATCCCACACCGCGTCGTCGCCCCACAGTTCCTGCTGCACCGCCTCGAGGCAGGCGTAAAAACATTCGCGCCATCCTGCCAGGTAGCCGCGGGCGTATTCGTCGGCCATCTGCTGGCGCTCGCGATGCGTCCGCTGCATTTCGAAAAACTGCGCGCACGCGACCGGCGGCGCGTACAGCGCCAGCCGCGCGCGGTAACGCAGTTCGCGCAGCGTGCCTAAGATCCAGTGCAACGGCGCCGGGTAATACACCCCCACGCGCCGCCGCGGCTCATACCACGCCATTCTCCACCCGCGCGGCACGCTTCCTCCGTGCCCCGCTTCCCTGCGCCATCGCTTCCACTGCCCAGGCTGTCTCATGAACGCCTCACCTCCGGGCCGCTGCCCACGGCCAGTTTGCAGCCGCAGCCGCGCTTCCCTAAAAAAGTTGGCCTGCTCTTCGGGACGCCCGTCTGGTAGCCTGCGCGGCGCCCCGTTGGTTTTATGGTTTTGGTTTTGACCTAACCCGGACGGGGTTGGGTGGGCGTTTTGATTTTGTCCATGACTCGTTGGGGTGTGACTGTGGAAATCGTTGTGGATATCGACCGGTTGTGGTTTTGATCTTTCTACAGATGAACTACCTATCCCGTCTCCATCGCACTGATTCGCCAGGACTTGCCTTCGACTCCCTACGCCAATTGGCGTACCACCCCCCGCCAACCGGCGTACCCCCTCCGCCGAACTGCGGGGCCCGGCCAGGAATTTCTTCGCCTTGGTGATGCGGATGACCATTCCGCCGGGCACCGCGTCGGTCTGGATGTAGCCCTCCCGCCGCAGCGTGCGCATCCAACCCTCCAGCGTCCGCGCGGGGAAACCTGTTTCCTCCTCGATCTCGCGGTAGGTGACCGGCGCGCCGCCCAATACCCAGCCCACCGGCCCGCTCTGATGCGTCTGCCGCAGCACCAGCCAGCCGTACAACCAGACCGCCGCGCCCATGCGCCGGTAGTGCGCCGCCTCGAACAGGACGCCCCGTAATCCCGTGCTGTAGTTCTTGTCCCTCATCGCCTGACGCCGTATCCGCAGTATTCCGCTCCGCCGCGCGGATCCCGCCTGACTTCCCTCGTACGGGCTGTCCGCGCGGGCCGCGGCGCTGTGTCCCGAAGAGCCGCCGCGGTCTATCCCAACAGGCCCGCGCCGGGTCTCAGCACAGACCGCAGTACGGAATGCGTACTTCGACGTAGCCGTCGGGGGCCTGCTCGCAGATTTGCAGGCGCATCACGTGTTCCACCGGAGGACGCCGCCCGCAATAGGCGCAGACCTCCTCTCCGCGAAGGTTCGTACTTTGGCCGGCCTGGAACTCCGCCCGGCGCGCCTTGCGCGCGTAGTACTGCCGCTGCCGGCGCTCATGCTCGGCGGCCTGAAACGCGGGATCGGCGCGCCGCCTCCGCATGTAGTCGCGGTTGTATTCCCGCCGCGGATCGTGCGACGCACCTCCGCTTTCCTCCTGGCTCCCACTGTCTCCGCACGAAATCTCCATCGCTGGATTGCATCTCATGGCTCCCTCCGTAACCACCGAGATTCCGTTTCGCCGAAGCCGCACCTTTTCCCCTCGCCGGCCGCTACACGACCTCTTCACAAATCACGAATTACGAGTCACCAATCACGCGTCCCACGTCAGGAATCACGATTCACTAGCCACTCGCCACTAGTCACTAGCCACTCATCACTCGCCCCGACTGCCCCGCCCGCAAGATACTGTTGCTAAACGTGCTGGATATGATACTCTCCGCCCTCATAGACTCCGGAAGTTGCCGTCGCACGCTTGGGAGGTGTGGTCATGGAGCACGCGCGTCCGCCGCTGGATTATTTGCTGACCTGTTCGGAGGCAGGCCTGGAATCGTTTGAAATGTCGCGTCTGAACCGCATCGCCAATTTGCGCCGGGAGCTGCGCGACGTGCTGGACGAATGGATGGAAGCTGAGGTGAGCGCCCGCGTTGCGCGCTGGCTGTTGGAGTGCAAGCGAGCCGAATCGCGCGCCGCCGGCAGTCCCGCACTTCTTCCGTCGGTGTCGATCTTGCTGGGACCCCATGCCGTGCCGTTCCTCCCCCCCATGCCAGGGTTCGACGATTCGCCATCGGAAGAACATGGCCAGGCGGCCGGCCCGCCTCCCACCGCCGGCGACCATTGTGCGAGCCCTGCCCAAGACGCGGCGCCCCTGCCGGCCCGCTGCCCAGCCCTGCCTCACGGTGAACATCCCGCCGGCCTTCGCCAACTCGAACGCCACGCACGCCGCACGACCGGCACTCGCGGCAGCCCGCGTCTGTCCGACGGACCTCCGCGCCACGAGTCCAGCGATATGCCTGGGATGTTGTCCTTGGCGCCTCCTGCGGCGCGCCCGACCGTCCCGCTTCGCCCCGCTCCTCCCATCCGTGCCCGCCTGCAGCCGCCGATGCTCCGCCACCGCGGTTTGCCACCGGCTTCGTAATCTTCTTGGGCTCGAACCGGGCAGGCTTTGCCCATTCTCTGCCTGATCGGTTACGAAGACTGCAGCTTCCGCGATGCCGACGTGCGGCTGGGCGAACATCGCGAATGACGACAGGCATTCGGGCTCGTGACTATGCCCCACTTCACAACTTCGTATCGCTTCCTGAAGCGTGTGGACGACCAGACGATTGATCGCGCCGTCCGCGAGACGCTGTGCCGGTTGCTCGCCAGGCGGAGAAAAGGACGGCGGCGGGTCCGCGTGGCGGTCGATGCGACGGGCTTGGCGTAAGCAGTCGTCCGCACATTCATTGTGCGGCGCATGCATCATCACGGGCACAAACCGCTGCCGTGGCGGCACTGGCTGAAGTGGGTGGTCGCGGTCGATCTGGATCAGGACTTCGTGTTGTCGCAGTTCGCGCGGCGCGGCCCGTGGTACGACTGCGCGAATTTGCCTGTCGTCGGAGCGGCTTCCCAGCAAACACGCAGCCGGCTGGTGCTGACCCACGCTGAATTCGACAGTGACAGCAATCACCCCTAGGTCCGACAGCAACTCGGGGCGCGGAGCGTGATTGCGACGACGCCCGGAGAAAAAAACTGGCGTGTCCGTGGAGTGCGTGCCGATGTGCGGTGGGCGTTCCCGCAACAGCTCTATCGGCGCCGTGCCCTGATCGAGATTCTGCTCAGCTCGGTGGAGGGCACGCCGCCCGCTCATGCGCCGGGACGTTCGCTGAGCACGCAATGGCGCCACACCCTGCTGTTCGGACTGAGTTTCAACCTGTATCGCTTGAGGCATCCCGGTCTTCTCCTGAAAGTCTCAACACAGCCCGACAGCTCCTAACCAATGATCACCTTCAGAGCCCACCTTCCTCATCGCCTCCCTTCAAGCGTCAACATAAACTATCCATTAGCGCAGCCTGTTTAAGTGCCGTCCTAGCTATGCGTTGGGAGGAAATGATGCGACATTGTGGAAGTCCACGACAATTGGAGCGGCGGCGGTTTCGCGGTCTGGCCCTGCTGCGGGAGGGCTTGTGCCCGGCGGAAGTGGCCCGGCCGGTGGGCGGGACTCGGCGCAGTGTAGGCGTTGGAAAGCGGCGGTGCGTGCCCGGGGGCTCGCGCTCTGGCCGCTCGCCGGGCACTTGGGCGCCCGCCGCTATTGAGCGCCGGGGATCGACTCCGACTGGAGAAGGATCTGCTGCGTGGCGCGCGGGACTCCGGTTTCGAAGGCGAACTGTGGACCTGTCCTCGTGTGGCGCTGTGAATTGCTCGCCGCTTTGGGGTGCGCTATCACCCCGATCATGTCTGTTGCCGTTAAGAGGAAGCGCGCCAGATGAATGCCTGGCGTGTGTTGCAGCGAGGGGCGAAATACTTTGTTGAGACGGAAATGAAAATCATTCCAGCGGCGAGGCCTACGAGTGCCGACCATGCAAATTATTTTCGGGCGGCCGAGTGCAGCGGCTGAGTGGCGGCGAACGGCGCGGCGGTCAGGAGACGGGGCGACGGGGCGGCCAGGACTCGAGCAGCTGTTCCTTGCGGAAGATCAGGGCGTTGATGTCGTAGGGAGCCAGTTCGAGATTGTGTCCGTGGGTGATGGCGTCGGTGGGGCACGCTTCGACGCAATAGCCGCAGAAAATGCAGCGGGAGTAGTCGATGTTGTAGGTCTTGGCGTAGCGCTCACCGGCGGAAATGCGCTGGGTCTCGGTGTTCTCGGCGGCCTCGATATAGATGCAGTTCGAGGGGCAGGCCGCGGCGCAGAGAAAACAGCCGACGCATTTTTCGAATCCGTTTTGATCGCGCTGCAGGACGTGAATACCGCGGTAGCGGGGCTGCACGGAGGGCGGGGTCTGCGGATAATTCTCCGTGGTAGTCTTGCGGAACATGGTCCGCAGGGTGATGCTGAAGCCCTTGCAGAGCGTCACAAACGTTTCGCCGACTTCCCTCACGATCGATGCCATGGTCCCTCACTTTAACAAAGTTGCCGAAGGCGCGCAAACTCCGTTATTGGATGTTTTTGCTTGTGCGGCACGCAGCGAGCCGCAGACTACTCTCCGGGGGGCGACACCGGGGGAGCCTCCGCGACTTTTCCCTTCCCGGTGATGCCCGCGATGATCTGACGGCCGTGGAAGCGGCCGTTCTCGATGAAAATTTCGGATGTGTTTTTGCCGCCCAGCACGACACCGGCGATGTAGATGCCGCCGACGTTGCTTTCGAGGGTTTCGGGATTGCACTGCGGCCGGCGGGTTTCGGGATTGAGGTAGATGCCCTGGCGTTCGAGGAATTCGAAGTCGGGGTGATAGCCGATCATGGCGAAGACCTGCGCGGCCGGCACGGCTTTTTCCTTGTTGGCGGCTTTCACCAGGACCTGGCCGTTCTCGAT
>JAIQGD010000038.1 GCA_020072765.1 Terriglobia bacterium | reverse complement strand
CCAAAGCCTGGCGTGGAGCAAAACGTTCCACGCGGAGCGCGCCTTTCTGGAGGTCCGCGTTTCCAACGTGACGGCGTTGCGCTTCTACGAGCATCACGGCTTCCGGGTAACCGGCCGCCGCCCCCGTTATTACACCGCCCCGCCCGAAGACGCCTTCGTCCTCAGCATCACCCTCGAATAGCGGTGGCGCGTCAGTCTCCGACAATCCGACTTACGAGGCACTAGTGCCAATTCATGATAAATTCGGCTTCGCAATGCTAAGTCTCGACCGACGATAATCGTTGGCAGGGCCTTTCGGGGGGTACCCTTTCGCGTTGCCACTCACCAATGATTGCTAGCGTTCTCTGCCGACCCTTCATACTAGTGTCCATGAATTCTAGATCCCTTCGCCTCATCCCCTTCTTACTCATTGCCATGGGTGCGGTCGCCTGTTCCCGCTCTGCCAGCCCCGAGGTAAAACCCGTCGGCGACCCCGCCTGCATACAGATTCGACAGGTCATCCCGCAAATCTCCCAGGTCGATGACTCCGGGAATTCCATCGAGCACGTGCGTCTAGATATCGACGCGCACGGCCGCGCTGAGGACCTTAAAGCTGGTGAGGCCATCTACTACGAAGATGACCGGGAAATTAAGGTCATTCCCGTCGGCGACCTTCACCCCGGTTTGCAAACAATCGTCATTCCTCAAGGCTTGCACATCGCTTCTTCCAGCGAACTTTTCGAAGTGGCCCTCGTTAATCCCGATGGCACAGTGGCCTCTTCCATGGTGCTTCCTCTCAATCATGTGGGTTACGTCCCTCCGCCGAAGCCCGCGGATTCCGGTAGACGCGAACAAAAGTCTTCGGAAGACAGCGGACGCGGCGACGCGGACCAGGAAATCGCCACCATTCTTCCGGGCGTAGACCCTCAAGATACTCGGCACCCTCACCATTTCCTCGGGGTATGCGCCGGGAGAGGCGCCCAATAATCCTTCCACCTTGTTCGCCAGCGTCGTTGTGGTCCCCACAAAAATTACTCACGCCGTCAGTTCCGGTTTCGGGGTTCGTTCCCTCCACGGCGAAACCCGGTCCGAATGTAAATAGCGCACGGCGCGATTCGGACACTCACTCACTAGCTGATATTTGTCAGGACTTGCGATTTTCCATTCTCTCGGCCAGTGGGCGAAAATTTGGGCAGCCTACCCCTGAGGCACATGCCTGATTAACGGTTATCGGAAACTAACCTGCTACCCGAATAGGATGCCGGTCGGATGGTCCGGCGGCCTGCCAGTTGCGCCACAGGCGCGTCGAAATCGAGTGCGATGGCGACGCGAACCACGAAGAGTATTTTGCTGCTAAGATGCCGCTGTGAGCGCACCGGACGTTGTCATCATCGGCGGTGGGTTGATCGGCGCATCGATCGCCTTCGAACTGGCCGCGGAGAAGCTGCGCGTGACGTTGCTGGACCGCCAGCAGCCCGGCCAGGAAGCCTCCTGGGCGGCGGCAGGGATGCTCTCGCCGGGCCCGCATCTGCCGGGGGACCTCCCGCTGGTGCCCCTCGGGCAGGAAAGCCTGAAGCTGTATCCGCAGTTCGTGGCCGGCGTGGAAGAGGCGTCCGGCAAGCCGGCGTCGTACGCGCGCACCGGCGCGCTGGAAATTTTCCTGCCGCCGCGCGGCGAAGCCGAGCGCGACAAATTGGTCTCCGAATATCGCGCGCTGGGCCTGGCGGCCGATCCCCTGGCGTTGGAAGCCGTCCTCCAATGGGAAAAATCGATTAACCCGGCCATGAGCGCGGCGGCGTGGCTCTCCGAGGAAGCCACTGTCGATTCCCCCGTACTGATGGACGCGGTGCTCGCGGCCGCGCGGCGCCGCGGCGTAGAGATCCGCGCGGGCTGCACCGTCACGGGATTGCTCCGCGAGGGCGAGCGCTGCACCGGAGTGGTCGCCGGGGGCGAGCGCATCGCCGCGGCGCAGGTCGTCGTGGCCGCCGGATGTTTTTGCGGCGAGATTCCCGGCGAGCGCGATCTCTTCGCGCGCTATGCGCCCACGCGACCGGTACGTGGGCAGATTCTGGCATTGCGCGCCGAAGGCGTGAGTTTGCAGCGCGTCCTGCGCGCCGGGCGCGGCTACCTGGTGCCCCGCCCGGATGGGCGCATCATCGTCGGAAGCACGCTCGAAAACGCGGGTTTTGACAAGCGCGTCACCGCCGGAGGGATCCGCCAGATGCTGGATGCCGCGCTGGAAATGATTCCCGGCCTTGCCGCAGCACGGCTCGTGGATTCGTGGGCTGGATTGCGGCCCGGAACCCCGGACGACCTTCCCATCCTCGGCCCCACGGATGTCGACGGACTCCTGATCGCCACGGGTCACTTCCGCAACGGAATTCTTCTCGCGCCGGTCACCGCCAAGCTCGTCCGGGAATGGGTCACGCGGAAGCGAACCACGTTCAACGCCGAGACCTTCTCACCGATGCGATTCAGCAGCGCAAGACCGCAGGCTCAGAAAGCTCCCTAGCACCGCCGGACGGCAACTCAGCGCCGCACTGTTACAGATAATCCAGGAGAATGTTGCAAATCTCGCGCGCTTGTCATTCCGAGGAGCGGAGCGACGAGGAATCCCTCTTCGTGTGCGCATCGCCGCAATCCGAGCCGAAGAGAGATCCCTCGCGCCGCTCGGGATGACAGCGTGGTTGGGGCGATAACAGCGGAAGGACAGGAACAGAAACGCTTTTCGATAAGCGGCTAAAACGGCACGCGGCCTCGCGCGGGCACGCGGTCGGGCGGACCCGACAGGGTCGTGGTTTGCCCGGGACTTGTGAACTGGACCTTGTCCGCATCGAGAAACAGCGGGCGGTCGAGGACGGCGTCGAGGGTCGTGCCGCGCGGCAACTCGGCCTCGGGCCCGCGCGTCAGCAGGACCGCCCCGAGACCTGCGGCGGCACCGATTCCCGCGCCGATGCCCGCGCCCTTGGCGCCCCCCGCAATACCGCCGATGCCCGCGCCGGCCAATCCCCGCGCCTTTGGCACCCCCCGCAATCGCGCCGATGCCCGCGCCCGCGCCGGTTGATTTGACGACCGTGCCGACGTCGGACCCCTTGTCGGTGTCTCCCACGACTTGGCCTTCGCGGTTCACGGTCTCGGGACCACCTGTGCCGGCGTTGCCCGGCACGGCGGCCAGATTGACCATGTAGGCGTTGGGGAGAATCATCGTCTTCAGCTTGACCATCAACTCGGCGCGGCCCTTCACGCGTCCCGGGCGCTTGGATTCGGTGACTTCGCCGCTGACGTACGACCCGGCTGGAATCACGACTTTGCCGTTGACCATCACGGGGAAAAGCGTCTCGAAGTAAACAGGATCGCCGGGCCTCGCGCTGCGCGTGGAAATGGCGTTGTGCAGCACCAGCGGGATGCGCGTGCCGGTCGGCACTTCAATCTGCGCGCTTCTTGCCCGAACGGTTGCGGTGGAGGGACCGGGCGCCGCGGAACTTTGCGCCGGAGGGTTCTGCGCTGCATCTTGCACTGCGGCGGCCGGCGGCATCGGGCCCGGCTGCTGTGCGCGGGCCGTAGCGCTCAATCCCAATGCCAGTGAGAGGATACTTCCGGCGTAAACGAACAGCCTACGGCTTCTCATAGCGCCCCCTGTAAATTCCTCGCTAAGGGATGCTTCCCTGCCCAGCCGAGATGCCCGGACGCACATGCAAAATGCGAATCGCCAACCGCGCCGGGCCGCACCCGAGCCGATTACAGCAGGAAGACCGTCTGGCCGCTCAGGTCAAAGCGCTTCCGGCAGCGAATATTGCGGCAGGCGACCATGTTGTCCACGCGGACCATGTAGGAGCGCGCTTTCGCAAACTGCTGGCGGTCCTGGTCGTTGGCGCCGCCGGGAACCTGAGCCTTCTTGTTCCGCACGATCCAGCGGATCGGATACGTGTTCTCCTCGTGGCAGTGGGGGCAGACCATAGGAATCTGCTTGGTTTCTTCCTTCTCGTCGTAAAAGCGTTTTTCGTCCATGTGTCCCTGCCCGCTCGATTCTATTTGTGCAGCCCATCCAGACTCACGAAATGAATGCCCGCATCCTTCCACCGCGGAAGCCAGTATTCCAGCGCCGCCACGGTGTGCCGGCGATCCCCTTCGGGCACGCGATGATCGCCGTCATGCAGCAGGACGATATCGCCTCCCCGCGCGCGGCGCAAGCGCTGAATCACAGGCTCGGCAGGCTGTGGCTTCCAGTCCCAGGCCCACGCCGACCACATCACCACGCCCGCACCGCCCCGCCGGCGCACCACTCCGGCAAGCTGGGGCCCGCGAAAGCCGAATGGCGGGCGCATCCACCGGGGCTTTTGCCCCGTGGCGGCCTCGATGGCATCGTCGCAGCCGTCCAACTCTCGGACGATCTGCCGCGCGGGGCGAAACGTCAGCGCGGGGTGCGTATCGGTATGATTGCCGACCGTGTGGCCGCGCTCGGCGATCTCCCTGGCCAGCGCCGGAGCCTTACGGACCCACCCGCCGATCAAGAAGAACGTCGCCTTGGCCTGGTAGCGGTCGAGCAGGTCGAGCAGCGCCGGGGTGACGGAGGGATTGGGGCCGTCGTCGAACGTCAGCGCCATCGCGGAGGCGTCGCCGGTGTGGCGGATGGTGCTGCCGAAAAGCTGGGACGACGGAGCCACCGCGCCCCAGGCGAGAATTCCGCCTGCCGCGCATACACCGCCCGCCGAAGCCAGCACCGGAAGAAGTTGCATCAGCGGGATTGTCGCACGCAGTGCCACACGCCGCCAGTGAAAGGTGCCGATGCGACCAGCATCGGCATCCTGAGGGAGCAACGCGACCGAAGGATCCCTCTCCCGCTGCGACCCGTTGCGCCATCAAGGCAGGCATCGGCATCCCGAAGGAGTCCGCCGCAGGCGGATGACTGAGGGATCTCGTTCCTAGAGGGGCTGCCGCCCAGCGCATGGGCTTTGCACGCACCATCTGATACGATGGCCGCCCAGCAGGACTATCAAATGAACGTCCCTCCAGCGACGAAATCAGGATTCCCGGCCGGGCTACGCTGGGCCGCTCTTGTGTGGCTGGCGATCTGGGTTGCTGTGTACTGGCGCGCCTGGGGCGCCGCCAATTTTCTCCATCTGTGCGACATCGCCGTCATCCTGACTTCCTTCGGGCTGTGGAGCAACAACCGCCTGCTGCTTTCCAGCCAGGCGGTGTCCTCCCTTCTGGCCGACACGGCCTGGGCGCTTGATGCCGGATGGAGGTATTTTCTGGGGCGCCACCTGCTGGGGGGAACCGAATATCTCTTCGACACGCGCCATCCCCTATGGCTCCGGCTGCTGTCGCTCTATCACCTGCTGACACCGCCTCTGCTTCTCTGGGCACTCCATCGAACCGGTTACGACCGGCGCGCCTGGCGATTGCAATCGGCGATTACGCTTCCGGCGCTGATCGCCTCGCGGTTCGTTTCTCCGGGGGACAACATTAACTTCGCGTTCACCGACCCGTTTTTCCACCGGGCGTGGGCTCCGGCCCCGGCTTACCTCGCGGTAATTTTCCTGCTCATGGTCTTTGCCGCTTACCTTCCCACCCACCTGCTTCTAAAACATCTGTTTCCGCCGCCGAAGCAGAATGGGTGACACCATGCGAGCCACCGCATTCGAGTTCCGCCATCGCGCACTGCTGATCGGCATCATCTATTGGCTGGCGTTTTCGGCTTACGCCATCGACCACACGAACTCGGTGCAAGCCATGGTTATCTGGACGGTGGGTTCGAGTTCACCGCACCGCTTGCTGGCAGCGCGGGGCTTGTTGGGACTGGCAACGTTGTTCGTGGCGTTCGGGGCTCTGGTACGCACGTGGGGCGCGGCCTATTTGCGCGCGAGCGTGGTGCACGATGCAAAACTGCACTCGGCTGTTCTGGTTGCCGACGGGCCGTATCGCCATGTGCGCCACCCGTTGTACTTCGCCAGCATTGTCTCCACGCTGGGCACGGGACTCATGGCGAGCCGGCTGGGCTTTGTCATCATGGTCGGAGCACTGACGCTTCTGTACCTGCGTCTGGTGGGGCGCGAAGAGGCCCAGCTGCACGAGCAGCAGGGCGAGGCCTATCGTGAATTCCGGCGGCGCGTGCCCCGGCTGTGGCCATCGCTGACGCCGCGCGTGCCCCGGCTGTGGCCATCGCTGACGCCGCGCGTGCCCGGAACAGGCGCGAAGCCGCAGTGGGGCCAGGCATTCCGTGGAGAGCTGTTCATGTGGGGATTCGCGCTGGCCATCGGCGCTTTTGCGGTCACGTTCAAATTTACCGTCATGGCCGTTATTCTGAGTCTGGCTTTTCTGGCTTTTCTGGCTTTTCTGGCTTTTCTGGCTTTTCTCGCTTTCCTGCAGCAGCAGATCGTCCACAACCGCCGGCGCCGCATGGCGCGCCAAGCGCAGACTCCTTAATCTGAAGTCAGAAGCTAAACCGTCCGAGCAGCCACACTCACAGCTAGATCGCTACGCCCTCGGGGCCCTCGGCAATTACTGAAGCAGAGGCGGGCCGTTGCGGAGGCTTGCTCAGCAAGTGCACGTGGAACGACGTGCCGACGCCGGCCTCGCTCTCGACCGAGATGCGCCCGCCGTGGTCGCTCACGATCGCCTGCACGATGGCGAGGCCCATGTCCGCGCCGTGCTGCTTCATCGCGTAGCCGGGCGTGAACAAACGCTCGTGTTCTTCCGCTGCCAGCCCAGTGCCCGTGTCGGCCACTTCCAGATCGACGCCGCCATCTCGCTGCGTCGTGCGGAGCATCAGGACCCCGCCTGCGGGCATGGCATCCATGGCATTCAGCACCAGGTTTTCAATGGCGCGCCGCAGCAGCGCCGGATCGGCCTGAATCCCCGGCAGGCTTTCGTCCAGATGCAGCTCGGGCGTGATCGGCGGGCGCCCCACGGCGCTGAACTGCGGCTCGAACAGTTTGACCACACCGCGCACCAGATCGTTCAGGTTCACCGGCTCGGGCGCCAGTTGCGGCGGCTTGGCGAAGTTCTGGAAGCGGCCGGCGACGGTCTTCACACTGGCCAGCCCCGGCAGCAGGGCTCCGGCCGACGCGCGAGCCACCTCCTCCAGCAGTTCGGGATTCTGATCCTGCGCGCGATGAAAATTGTCGGCGGCGGTCTGCAAAGGGGCGAGCGATTTCTCGACTTCACGGGCCAGGCCGCGCGCCACGTCCCGCCAGGCGGCGACGCGCTCCGCCTGCAGCATGCGCTCGCGCTGCTCGGCCAACTGCCCGGTCATGCGGTTGAAATCGCGGCCCAGTTGCCCCATTTCGTTGCGCCCGCGCGCATGGACGTGAATCTTCCAGTTTCCTTCCGAGATGGCCCGCACGGCTTCCGCCAGTTCCCGGGCCGGACGCGTCACCCGCGCCGCGCCCCACCAGCTCACCAAAATTCCCAGCAGCAGGCCGGCGCCCGCGATGATGGACGACGTGCGCAGGATCCGGCGTTCGAGCGTCACCGCATCGCGCTGCGAACTCCCCACCAGCAGCGCGGCGAGAAACTCGTTCTGCCGCCCCAGCAGCGGCAGCACATGAAACGCCTCGGCGCTCGCTGGATCCGACGTCCACAATATCTGGAACGTCTGCTTGCCCGGCTGCCACCGCTGCTGGCTGACAAAAGGCTCCAGGCGCTCACCCTGCGCCACGGGACCGGAGTCGTCAACCAGGTTGCTGTCCTGAAAGCTGGGGTCCAGATCGAGATACAACAGCGCGCGCGTTCCCGCGGGGACGGTGAGCGCGGCAAGAAGTCCCTTGTCCAGCCGCTCGCCTCCGACGACGTAGAGATTTTTGTCGCCTACGCGCAACGTGGACACCGCCAGCAGGCCCAGCGCCGGGCCATCCGGAGTATCTACTTTGGTCAGGAAGGCGCCGCGCGCGGCCCACGTATCCGGTTGCGCCAGCCAGGCCATCTTCGAGCCGACTCTCGCCGGCCATTCCGCGGAGGAAATAATCGAGCCGTCGTCGCCGGCGAAATCGAGGAAGTCGAGGTGATGCGATTCGGAGACGCCGCGCGCGTCGCTGGCGTACACGGAAACGTCGGCCTTGGGACGGCTCAGCTCGATCGCCATCCGGATGGTTCCTTCGGCGTCGGCGGCCGCCTGCACCCGGCGGGCGACATCCTGCCGGCGCCGCTCGACTTCACGCTCGAATTGCCCGGCCAGCGCCTCGCTCTGCTGGCGGTTCCATTCGGCGGAGGCGCGGCGCATCTCCAGCGTCACGCCCGCCGCGATCAAGCCCACCGACAGCAGCAGCGCCAGCGTAAACACCACGAACAGTTTCGACCGAAACGTCACCGTGCCCCCTGCCCAAGCCGCGCGTCTGTGAACCTACAGTCGCGCTCACTGCGCGCAATCTCCGGCAAGCGATGGCTCGCCCGCCTCGCCGGAATCATATCCCAACGCACTCGCGCTGAACATCGTTTTGCGGCCTGATGTGCTATCGCGGCTTCTGTGCTCCCAAAGCGAATGTCGTCGCGTAAAACACAGGAAAACGATGCGCCTGAGCTCAGAACACTGCCCGCCAGCCGCCCGCAGCTGGAAATGGCGCGGCGGGAAGGGCTCTGTTAGAATTTCGGCGGAGGCATCAGATGCCGCAGCCTGCGCGCAATTCGGGGATACTCCTGGGCCGGGTGCTGGGGATACCCATCTACCTGCACGCGAGCTGGTTCATCATCTTCGCGCTGATCACACTGTCCCTGCGCACGCAATTCGCCGCGCAGCATCCCCACTGGACGCCGCCGCAGAACTGGACGCTCGGATTGATCACCAGCGTGCTGTTCTTCACGTCGGTGGTGTTTCACGAACTGTGCCACAGTATGGTGGCGCGGCACTATCGCATCCCTGTGGAATCGATCACGCTGTTCGTGTTCGGGGGCTTGGCGCGGATGGAGCGCGATCCCTCCAGCCCCCGGCAGGAGTTCAACATCGCCATAGCCGGGCCGCTTTCGAGCCTGTTCTTGGCGGGCTCCTTCTGGCTGGCCTCGCGCTATCTGCCCGGGGGCGAGATGGTCACGTCGGTCGCCTATTTGCTGTTTACGATCAATCTCATCCTCGCGCTGTTCAACCTGGTGCCCGGATTCCCGCTCGATGGCGGGCGCGTCCTGCGCGGAGTGGCCTGGGGCATCACCGGAGACTTCACGCGGGCGACGCAGATCGCATCGACAGCCGGAAAATTCTTCGCCTACTTCATGATTATCACCGGGGTGTGGCAGGTGCTCGGCGGCAACCCGGTGGGCGGAGTGTGGTGGGCGTTTATCGGCTGGTTCCTGCTGGAGGCTGCGCGGGAAAGTTACGCGCAGGTGGCGATTCGCAGCACGCTGGCCAGCGTGCACGCCGAAGACATCATGAGCCGCGACATCCCCACGGTCCCCAGCGGCATGACGCTGGAGGAATACGTCCAGGAAGTGCTCCGCACCGGCCGCCGCTGCCACATTGTCATTTCGGCGGGGACTCCGGTGGGGCTGGTGACGCTGCATTCCGCGCGCGCCGTGCCGCGCGAGGAGTGGCACAGCGCCTCGGTGCAATCCGTGATGCTGCCGCCCGACCGCATCCATTCGGTTTCGCCGGCCGACCTGGCCCTCAAAGTCCTCGAACGCATGCAGTCCGAGGACATCAACCAAATGCCGGTCATCTCCCAGGGCCAGATCGTGGGCATGATCAGCCGCGATACGATCCTCCGCGTTCTGCGGACACGCCTCCAGGCCGGCCATCTCGCCGAACCCTAGACCATGGCCTCCTCCGGCTACGGCCTCATCGCAGCGTGCGCCGTGCTGGCTTGCGCCTTGGCGAGCGCGGGCCAGCAGCACAAACCAACCCGCCGCGCACCCGCACCGAAACCCGCCGCCGAACTCCCCGAGGCCGCCGCGCAGGCCAGCGCGCTCACCGGCGCGATCCGCGAAAATAATCTGGGCGTCGCGCTGATGACGCACCGCGAGTTTGAAGCAGCGCTGGGCAAGTTCCAGACGGCGTGCATCATGAATCCGCAGTCCGACACCGGCTGCCTGAACGCGGGCATCGCCCTGCTGAACATGCAGCGCTACGACGACGCCCTGCGCCTGCTCGCCAAATCGGCCGAACGCGACCCGCGCAATCCCGGCGCGTGGTTCAATCTGGCGCTGGCCGAACAATCCACGGGCCGCACCTACGCCGCTCTGGAGGATTTTCAGCAAGTCGCGGCCCTAGACGCGAACGACGCCGCCACGCAGTACGTCATCGGGCAGCTTCACTTCCAGGCCGGGCAATACGACCGGGCCGCCGCCGCATTCCAAGCTGCGCTGCGCCTCGACCCGCTTCATCCGTCGGCTGAAGCGGGTTGGGCGCAGGCCGCCGAAAAACTCGGTGACTCCGCGGCGGCGAAGATCCATCTCGAACGGTCTCGCTACCTGCTCGAGCATAGGCTAGGCCGTCCCATACGTCCGGCGTACGGCGAACAGGGAAAATATTCGCTCGCACAGGAGATCGTCGAACCGCCCGCCCCCGCGCCGCCGGCGATCCCGGTCCACTTCATCGACATCACGGCGGTTTCAGGCCTGGTGCCTCGGCCCGCGCCCAAAGCCGCTGCGAGCGCCCGAACCCGCGCGGGAAAGCGCGGTGGCTCGCGAACCCCTCCGGCATCCGCGAGTAAGCCGGAGAACGCGGAGCCGCAAACGCTCGCGAGTTTTTTGGGAAGCGGGGCCTGCGTCTTCGATTACGATGGCGACGGCCGGCCCGACATCTTCCTTGCCGACGCCGACGGGAAGGGACACGCCGCGCTCTACCGCAACCTCGGCCACGGAAAATTCGCGGACGCCACGAAAGCGGCCAAACTCGAATTTCACGGCGAAGGGATCGGCTGCGCCGTCGCGGACTATGATAACGACGGCCATCCCGACCTCGCCGTCGGCTCCACCGATGGCCTCGCGCTGTTCCACAACGAGGGCCATGGCACGTTCCAGGACGTCACCGACGCGGCGGCGATTCGCAGCCACGGCCTCGTGCTCGGCATGACGTTCATCGATTACGACGGCGACGGCGATCTCGATCTGTACGTCACGCGCTCCAGCAATTCCCCGCTCGACAATCCGGAGCAGCCCTTCTCGCCTCCCACAGAGGCGGCGCCGGGCGGAAATATTCTCTGGCGCAGCGCCGGGGGCGGCCAGTTCATGGATTGGACCAAGGAGATGGGCTTGGGCGGAGACGCCTCGTCGGTCGCCGCCATCGGCACCGACTTGAACAACGACCGCGCCATCGACCTAGTGGTCACCGGCGCACGGAAATCCCCAGCCAACTTTCTGAACACGCGCGAGGGCCCCTTCCGCGCCGTCTCCCCCTGGGAGGGCGACATGCCGGGGCCGACGGCGGGCGCCGTGGCGCTCGATTTCGATAGAAATGGCTGGATGGACCTGGCCTTCACGCACTGGGCGGCGCCGGGACTGAGCCTGTGGCGCAACGTCGCCGGGAAATCCTTCGAGCGTATCCCGCTGGCCGATTCCGGCTGGGTGCGCGGATTTGGCGTCGCCGCGGTCGATTACGACAACGACGGCTGGATTGATCTCATCGCCGTGGGCGAAACCGCTGCGGGCCAGGGCCGCATGCTTCTGTTACGCAACGAAGGCCCCAACGACGCGGGCCAGATAGGCTTTCGCGACGTCACCCACGAAACTGGCCTGGACAAAATCGTGCTCCGCCATCCCCGCTGCGTGGTCGCGTTTGATTTTGACGGAGATGGCTCCCCCGGCCTGCTGATCACGCAGAATCATCTGCCTCCAGTGCTCCTGAAGAATGTCGGCGGCAACAAAAACCACTGGCTGCAACTGGCGGCCACTGGCGACGCCGACAGCAAGACCGGCATCGGCACGAGGATCGAAATCCTTTCCGGCGCGCAAAAGCAGACCGGGGAAATCCCCGGCGCCTCCGGCTATCTCGGCCAGGGTCCAGCGGAAGTCCACGCCGGGCTGGGTCGCGAGAGCCAGGCGGACGTCGTGCGGCTTCTCTGGCTGACCGGCGTCTTGCAGGACGAAGTGGAGCTCCCCGCGGGCGCGCGCGCCGTGATAACCGAAGACGACCGCACGGATTCCCCGCACTGACGTTCTCCGGCGGAATGGCGTCGCACCCCTTGTGACAACACCCCCCGCCGCCTATAATTCGTGGATCGCGTGGAGGGACTCGCATAATGACCAGCACTCAGCCGGACTTTGCGGAGTTGAAGAAGGCGCTCAAGGCCACCTGGATGGCCGGGGACTTCGGCAAGATCGCCACCCATAACGAACAAGAAGGGGCGGAATTTGTCGGCCGCCTGGGACTGAAGCCCGGCCTGCGCGTGCTCGACGTGGCGTGCGGCACCGGCAATCAGTCCCTGCCCGCGGCGCGCACGGGTGCGGACGTGACCGGCCTGGACCTCGCGCCCAACCTGCTCGAGCAAGCCCGCAAACGGGCGCAAGCGGAAAACCTCAAAATCCGGTTTATCGAGGGTGACGCGGAACAGTTGCCGTTTGAGGACGCCGAGTTCGATGTCGTGCTCTCGATGTTCGGGGCGATGTTCGCGCCCCGGCCGGAAAAAGTCGCGGCGGAGTTCATCCGCGTCTGCAAGCCGGGCGGGCTGATCGCCATGGCCAACTGGACGCCCACGGGATTCACGGGTGAGATGTTCCGCATCATGGGCCGCTATGCGCCCCCGCCGCCGGGCATTCCTGCGCCGGTCCTCTGGGGCGACGAAGTGGTGGTGCGGGAGCGCTTCGGTTCCCAGGTGCAGGTGGAGACCACCAAGCACGAGTTGGAGTTCGACTGGCCGTTCGGCCCCGCGCAAGTTGTGGAGTTCTTCCGCACCAATCTCGGCCCGGCGCACATGACCTTTGCCAAGCTCGATGCCGCCGGGCAGAAGGCGCTGGCCGAGGATTTGACGCGCCACTGGGCCAGCCATAACCAGGGCGATGCCAATCACACGCTCGTGCGGGGAGAATATCTCGAGGTGCGAGCGCGCCGAATTTGACCGCTCCTGGCCCGCACCGGCTGTGCCACAAGGCACAACTGAGAGCGCGGCTTGCCTGGAGTACGCCAAGCGTGATAATTTCGGCCTGACCATAGCGACTCATCAGCGTTCACCCAACCATGTCCTCATCGCAGTTCACACAATCTCATGCAGTAGCGCCCGCGCGCGGCTCCGGCGGCCCGGCACCCGAGCGCGAACCCGTCTTCTGGCGCGTCGAGGGAAGTCTGCTGAACCTGACCGCCGTGCGCCCGGTGGGCTTCTTTAGCTGGAACGCGCAGACGTTTGCCGAGCGCTGGGCCCGGCGCGGGGCCATGGGCATTCTGGCGCTGGCCCGGCCATTGCTGTTCGTGACCCACCGCGTCTTCGCCACGCGCCTGCTGCACACCGTCCTTCGCGGCGTAAGCCGGGACCGGCTGGACCTGCTCGGCGAGGAATTCTTTCACTACTTCCTAAAGCCGCGGCTGAAGCCCCGCGGCGTCGAAAAACTTCAGGAAGTGCTGGCCTCGGGGGCCGACGTCGTGCTCGTCAGCCAGGGGCTGGACCACATCATGCGGCCGCTGGCGAATCACCTGGGCGTCCGGCGCATCGTCTCGAACCGGCTCGATTTTCGCGGCGGCCTGGCCACCGGACGCCTGCTCGATCCCGTAATCCGGCCTCGGGGCGCCTTCGCGAAGCTTCGCGGACACCGGCCCGACGGTAGAATTTCACGTGAACAGCTGCTGAGCGATCTCGGCTTCACGCCCAGTTCGAAAGCGCTTGAGGAAGCAATCCTGCCGGCCCAGCGGCCTTCGCCGAAAATCCTCTTGCCCGTCGTCCACTTCGACTCGAAAACCAAGGACGCGCGGATCTCCGTTCGCCAGGCCCTGCGCGGCAAGACCATCCTGCTCATCGGCGGGACCGGCTTCATCGGCAAAGTGTGGCTGGCCACTCTACTCTCGGATCTGCCGGAAATCGGCCGCGTCTGCCTGCTGATCCGCAGCCACCGCACGGCCACGGCGGCCGAGCGATTCCAGCGCATGATCGAGGAGTCGCCGGTGTTTGACGGCCTGGCCGCGCGGCACGGCGAGGCCTTCGCCCAATTCCTCCGCGAGCGCGTCGAGGTGGTGGACGGAGATGCCAGCAAGGCCGGGCTCGGCCTGGCGCCCGAGGCGCGCGAGCGCCTGGCGAAATCGATCGACGTCATCATCAATAGCGGCGGCCTGACGGACTTCAACCCCGATCTGCGCGATGCCCTGGCCGCCAATGTCCGCTCGACCGTTCATCTGCTCGACTTCCTGCGCTCCTGCGATCATGCCGCGCTGCTGCATCTCTCAACCTGTTACGCCATCGGCCGCCGCGATGGCCGCATCCTGGAAGAATTGCCCAAGAACTACACGCCCTCCGGCCGGCCCAGTTTCGATGCCGAACGCGAGTTGCAGTCGCTGGAAGAACTGGTCCGCGCGACCGACGCCCGCGCCGATTCGCCCGAAGTGACCGAAGAGATTCGCCGCCAGGCTCTGCAAAAGGAACACGCCGCCAAAAATCTGCACGGGGCCGCGCTCGAAAATCAGATCCGCAAGAACCGCGTGCGCTGGCTCCGCCAGACCCTCACCGAACTCGGCACCCGGCGCGCCAACGAACTTGGCTGGCCCAACACCTACACGTTTACCAAAAGCCTGTCCGAATCGCTGATCCGCAATTTCCTCGACGCCAATCCCCAAGCGGTCACTGCCGTCGTGCGGCCGTCCATCGTCGAGTCGTCGGTCGAAAAACCGTTTCTCGGCTGGAACGAGGGCGTCAACACCTCGGCATCGCTCTCCTACCTGCTGGGAACGTTCTTTCGCCAGCTTCCCACCAATGAAAGCAAGTGCCTCGACCTGATTCCCGTGGACCTCGTCTGCCGCGGCATGACGCTGATCTCCGCCGCGCTGGTTCTCCGCCGCCACCAGCGGCTGTACCACCTGGCGACGTCGGTGACCAACCCCTGCGACATGCGGCGCTCCATTGAATTGACCGGCCTGGGCCACCGCAAGTTTTACCGCGCACAGAATGGCTTGCACCACCGTCTGCGGCTCAAGTTCGACGCCATCCCCGTCTCCAAGATGCGCTACGACACGCTTTCCGCGCCCACGCAGAAGATGATCGTCCAGATGATCAACCGCGGCGTCGAGCAGATTCCCTTCGCCCGGCCGCCGCTGGCCCGCCAGGAGCGCGACCTCGAGCGCGTGATCAAGCTGATCGCGCTGTTTGAACCCTTCATCCTGCACAACGACCATGTCTTCGAGGCCGCTGGCGTCGAGCGCCTCAGCGCCGCCCTGCCCCCCGACGAGACCTCCCCCTTCGGCTACGACGCTGCGTCGGTCGATTGGTGGGACTACTGGATCAACGTCCACATTCCGGCGCTGCGCAAGTGGTGCTATCCTCTCATCGAGGGTCGTCCCCTGGAATCTCGCCCTCGGCGCAGCGTGCCCTTTGGGCCGCGCGCCGAAGCGGACGCTGCCCAGACAGGCGCGTCTCCGGCTGCGGCGCCCTGACATCCAAACACTGTGGCCATCCTCCTGACCGGTTGCACCGGTTACATCGGTGCTCATGTTGCCTCGAATCTGCTTGCGGATCATGCCGAGCCGCTCAACCTGCTCGTGCGCGCGCGCGACGACCGCGAAGCACGCCTGCGCCTGTGGCACGCGTTCCAGATCCACATGGACTTTCCGCGCTTCCAGGATTACCTGCACTCGCGCATCCGCATCTTCCGCGGCGACCTCACCGGCGAACTGTTCGGGCTGGCCCCAGACGAATATCGCCAGCTCGTGCGCTCCACCGATTCGGTGATCCATTGCGCCGCCTCGCTCAATCGCAAATCCGAGAAGAGCTGCCTCAACGTGAATCTGCGCGGAACGCTGGAAGTGATCCAGCTCGCCATGCGCGCCCGCGATGAACACGGCCTTCGCCGCTTCAGCCACGTCAGCACCGTCGCCGTCGCCGGCCACCGCTCCGATGAAGTGGTCGAGGAAGACGCGTCCATCGACTGGAACCGCTCGGATTACGATCCTTACGCCCGCACCAAGAAATTCTGCGAGCACATGGTCCGCCAGCTCCTCCCCGATGTTTCGCGCACCATCTTCCGCCCCAGCATCGTGCTGGGAGACAGCCGCCGGCCGGAGACCAACCAGTTCGAAATGGTCCGCGCCTTTGTCTTTCTTGCCGGACTTCCCGCGCTTCCCTTTCGCCCGCAGGATCGCATTGATATCGTGCCCGTGGATTACGTCGCCGGCGCCATCGCCATGCTGCATCAGAAGGAGAGACCCGCGCACGACATCTATCACCTCTCCTCCGGCACCGGCTCCGAGACGTTCGTTCAATTGACCGATGCGCTCTCCCAAGCCCAGGGCAAGCGCGGACCCGTGTACCTGCCCCGTCTCGAAGGCGCGGCCTCGAAAACCATCCATGCGCTGGCGGGACGCGGCGGAACCATCGGCGGCTTCGCCACGCTGCTGAAAGTCTTTCTGCCCTACCTGGTCTGGAATACGGTGTTCGACAACCGGCGCGTCGTCGCGGAGATGGGCCGCCCCCCGGCGCCCTTTTCGCAATATTGTTATCCGCTGCTGCGTTTCAGCCGCGAGAACAATTTCACCTACCAGTACCGCGACTGGCCCTCGGGCGCGGACGCCGCTCCCGCCGCGGCACAGGACGCACGCTGATGCTGGACATGGATTTGGTGCTGGAAGCCTGGGTCAGCGCCCTGATCGAGCTGAATAAGTTCGAATGGATGCTCGGCGCACGAGACCGTTGGAAGCCGGGCAAGAAACTGAATCTTCTGCTGGCTGGCTATAACGGCACGCGCAACACCGGTTCCGACCTGCGCGTCGAGGAAATCACGCGCCAGGTGCGGCGCATTCTCGGCGCGGACAACCTCGCGTTGAGTGTCATGACTCAGAACTTCGATCTCACGCGCGGCTATTTCGGCGACGCGCACCAGGTTCACCTGCCCGACGTCTTCCCGCCCTTCCTGCACTCCGAAGTGGGCCGGAACCACGGCGTGATTGCCTGCGAAGGCTCGATGTTCAAAAGCAAGTTCGCCAACGCCCTGACCACCATGATGATCGGCGCGCTGGGCATCGCCGCCGCGCAGAACAAGCTGAGCATCGCCTACGGCGCCGAAGCCGGTGCCATGGACGCCCTGCTCCAGAAAATGTGCCGGCGTTACTGCGCCGATTCGCTGGTCATCACGCGCAACATCGAATCGCAGCAGGTGCTGGGCAAACTCGGCGTGGCCACCGAACTCGGCACGGACACCGCCTGGACCTTCCAGCCGCACGGACCCGAGTATGGCCGCAAGGCCCTGCGCGACGCCGGATGGGACGGCTCGACCCCCGTTCTCGCCGTCTGCCCCATCAATCCATTCTTCTGGCCGGTGAAAGCGTCGGTGACGAAATGGCTGGCGCACGCCGTCGCCGGCGCGTACAAGGAGAGCTACTACCGCACGATCTATTTTCACCGCTCGGGCCGCGCCGTCGACGCCGCGTACGAAAAGTATCTTTCGGAAATGGCCGAGGGCGTCCGCCAGTACCGCCGCACGCGTCAAGTCTTCCCGGTTCTCGTCGCCATGGAGATGCTCGACCGCGATGCCTGCGAACGCCTGGCGGAAAAACTCGGCGGCGCTCCCGTCTTTTCCTCCGACCGCTTCACCATGCACGAAATCGTCAGCATCCTGCGCGAATGCGGTCGCATGCTCTCCTCGCGCTTTCACGCCATCGTCAGCTCCATGCCCGCGGGCGTCCCCTCGGCGGGCGTCACCATGGACGAGCGCATCCGCAATTTGATGAGCGAGCGCGGCCACGATCATCTCGTCATGCGCGTCGATGAGCCCGGTCTCGCCGATAAAATCGTCACCGCGCTCCGCGCGCTCGACGCCGAGGCCGATTCGGTGCGCGACGCCATCGGCCGCTCCGTCGTGCGCAACCTGCAGTTGATGGCCCGCATGGGCACCTACTTCGAGACTCAGGTCGCGCGGCAGTATCCGGACTTCCCGGTGCGCACCGGCATCCTCGGCTGGGAGGATTATCTTCCGCCGCTCAGCCCGCTGCTGTGCGCCTTGCTTGAAAAGCACAGCGGAGCGCTCGTTTCATGACCTTCCTGCAACAAATCTTCGCCCGGCTCGAGCAGGCCGCCGGCGCGCCCGTGCTGCGCGAAATCCGCGATGGCCGCATCGTCTCGGTGACCGGCGGCGAGTTGCTGGCGCTCATCCAGCAGGCCCGGCAATTTCTCGCCGCGCGCGGCATGAAGAAAGGCGACCGCTGCGCCCTGCTCGCCCCCAATGGCATCCGCTGGGCGGCGCTCGATCTCGCTGCGATGGCCGAAGGACTCATCGTCGTCCCGCTCTACGCGCGCCAGGCGTTCGCCGAACTCGCCGGCATGGTCAAGGACGCGACGCCGGCCCTGCTCTGCGCCTCCGACGACGCGCTCGCGGCGGAGATTCGCGCGCGTTGTCCGGCCGCGACCGAGATCGCGCTGTTCGATACCATTTTTTCCGGCGCACCCCCTTCCCCGGCGCCCTGCCATGGGCACGCCGATCACGACGCGGTGACCATCATCTATACCTCCGGGACGTCGGGCGAGCCCAAGGGCGTCGTGCTGAATGCGGGCAACATCACCCACATGGTCAGCTGCACCAACGCGCGTCTCGATCAACTCATGGGCACTCGGCAGCAGCCGGATCGCGCGTTCCACTATCTTCCGTTTTGCTTCGCCGGTTCGTGGATCCTTCTGCTCACCGCCCTTTCGCGCAACAGCGTCCTGACCCTCTCGACCGATCTCGCGAAACTCGCGGACGAACTCAAGCTCGCCGGGCCCGATTATTTCCTCAACGTCCCGACGCTCCTCGAACGCGTCCGCGCGAAAATCGAGGAATCGGTTCGCCAGCGCGGCGGATGGACCGCCGCCGTCTTCGCGCGCGCGCAGCGCCAATACCTTCGCCGCCGCACCGGAGAAGGCCGCTTCTTCGATTCCCTGGCTCTCTGGCTCGCTGGAGGGGTCATGTTCCCGGCCATTCGCAAGACCATCGGCCCGAATCTCAAGGCGCTCATTTGCGGTTCGGCACCCCTGTCGCTCGAAACCCAGCTCTTTTTTATGATGCTGGGCATTCCCGTGCTTCAGGTGTACGGCCTCACGGAAACCACGGCCATCTGCACCATGGATGATCCGCGCCATTACGAGCCCGGGCGCGTCGGGCCGGCCATCCCTGGCGTCGAGATGACGCTTTCCGATGCCGGTGAAATCCTCGTCCGCGGCCCGAATATTTTTCCCGGTTACTGGCAACGTCCCGCTGAAACGGCCAAGGCACTTGAAGGCGGCTGGTTCCATACGGGCGACCAGGGCGAAGCCGACGCGCAGGGCAATTGGCGCATCACCGGCCGCCTGAAAAACCTCATCATTCTCAACTCCGGGCACAACATCGCCCCCGAGCCGATTGAAGAGGCGCTCGCCGCGCGCCTGCCCGAAGCGCAACAGGTGATGCTGCTGGGCAACCAGCGCAGCTTCCTCGCCGCGCTCCTCGCCACGCAAGGCGCGAACGCCCTCGCCCCCGGGCGCGTTCAATCGGCCGTGGATGCCTTCAACACCGGATTGCCCCATTACAAGCAGATCCACGCATTTCATGTTGTGTCCGAGCCCTTCAGCATCGAGAATGGCTTGCTCACGGCCAACGGCAAGCTCAAGCGCGACGCCATCGCCGCGCGGTTCGCCCGCGAGATCGAGCAAATGTTCGAGAAGAAACCAGCATGAAACAGTTCACCGGAAAAACGCTGTCCTGGCAGGTATCCGGAGGCGCGATCGAGCTGCTCCTGGATCGCGCCCCGTGCAACGAAATCGGTTCCGCCACCCTCGGCGAACTCGAGCAGTTCGCCACCGCGCTCGACACCTTGCAGAAGGACGCGCACGCGCTGATTATTTCCAGCGCCCGCAAGGAAGGCTTCTGCGCCGGCGCCGACCTCCGCGAGCTGTTTCATCGCTCGCAGGCGATGCCGCCCGCCGAACGCCTGGCCGGTGTGCGCGACTTCCTCGAGCGCATCCACCGCGTGCTCAACGCGCTCGATGCCGCGCCGCTCACGACGATTGCGGCCGTCCACGGCGTCACCTTCGGAGGCGGCTTCGAGCTGGCGCTGGCCTGCGACCTCATCGTCGCCGACAAGATGGCGCGCTTCTGCTTCCCCGAGCTGCGCCTGGGCCTGATTCCCGGATTCGGCGGCATCCCGCGCCTCAAGCGCGACCTCGGCAACGCCGTCGTGCGCGACCTGCTCCTCACCGGCCGCAGCATCAACACCGCCAAGGCGCAAGTCGTGGGCCTGGTCAGCCAGGTCGTGGCGGAAGGCGATGCGCTCCGCGTCGCGCGCGCCACCGCCGCCCAACTGGCCAAGTTCGACCGCGACACGGCCGTCGCCGCCAAGCGCTTCATCAAGCCGGTGCCCCACGACGACCTGCGCCGCGAAATCGATATCTTCTGCGAACTCTTCACGAGGCCCGCTGTCCAGGCCGGCTTGCGCAAATTCGTTGAAAGCACAGACGCCCTGCCCTACTTGCCGTAGCGCACGCGGGCGCCGTGCGGGCTGAACGCTGTACATTCATAACGAGAACTGTTAATATTGGGCCCGTGATCCAGAGCTTCGCCGACTCCGAAACACAAGCGCTCTGGCTAACAGGCAAGTCCCGGCGCTTTCCCGCGGATCTCGTGCGGACGGCCCTGCGCAAGCTGCTGATGCTTCACGGCGCCGGCACCTTATCCGATCTGAGAGCCCTTCCGGGAAACCGGCTCGAGCCGTTACGAGGCGATCGCAAGGGACAACACAGCATCCGGATCAATGACCGCTACCGGATCTGTTTTGCCTGGAAGCACGACGGCGCGCACGAAGTCGAAATCACGGACTATCATTAGGAAACTATGCAGCGAGGTACAATGAGGAAGGCTCGCAGGAACAATCATCCGGCTTGGAACATCCACCCCGGCGAAATTCTGCGCGAGGAGTTTCTGAAGCCCTTGGACATGTCGGCGTACGAACTGGCCAAGAGGCTGCGCGTCCCTCCCCCGCGGATCAACGATATCGTGCTGGAAAGGCGCGGCATCACCGCGGACTCGGCGGTTCGCCTGGCCAAATTCTTTGGGACCACGGAAAGTTTCTGGATGAATCTACAGGCATTCTACGAGGTCCGCCGGGCCAGGAACCTCCTCGCCAAGGAGCTGGCGCACATTCAGCCCCGAAAGGCCCGCACCGCGGCGTAGACACGACACCATGACCCCCATCGAAAAAACAACCGACGAGATCCTCCGGCTGGCAGCCGAGCACTTCAAGGTCCCGCGCGAGCAGCTCAGCGCAGGAGACGACTTCTTCAAGAAGCTCGGCATCAACAGCCTGCAGGCGCTGGACCTGCTCACGCGCATCGAACAGCATTTCCATATCGAGCTGCCCGATTACGAACTGCAGGGCGTGAGTGATTTCCGCACCCTTGCTGAGCGCATCCAATCCCGTCTCTAAGCCACAGAGACACAGAGGCACAGAGCATTATGGATGATCTCAATCAGGTGACCGAGAGGATCATTGGATGCGCCATTGAAGTGCACCGAAACCTTGGGCCGGGCCTGCTCGAAAACACGTACGAAGAAGCCATGTGTGTTGAATTCGCCGAAGCAGGCCTGAAGCACCGCAGGCAAGTTGCGTATCCGATCCTGTACAAGGGGAGGATCTTGGGAGAGTATCGTTTGGACCTTTTGGTGGAAGATGCCGTGGTCGTTGAGATCAAGAGCGTCGATCGGTTCGACCCGGTTTTTGAGGCCCAGGTGCTTACCTACCTCAGGATTACAGGAAAGAAAGTCGGTCTTCTGATGAATTTCAACTCTCGGCTCCTGCGAGATGGAATCAAGAGGTTTGTTCTTTGACCCCGCCCTCTCTGTGCCTCTGTGCCTCTGTGTCTCTGTGGCCAATCCCTGATGCTTGATCTACGCCAATTCGATTCCCTCGGCGGCGCGCTGCGGGCGGCGCTGGACCGCTGGCCCGATGAAGTCTGCCTGATCGAAGCGGACCGCGACCGCGAAAATCTCCGCCTCACCTACCGCCAGTTCAAGGAAACGGCGCTCCCCCTGGCCCGCGCGCTCCAGGACGCCGGCTTCCATAACGGCTCGCGCGCGGCCATCATCATGACCAATCAGTCGAAATGGCTGATCTCGGCCTACGCGATTTTCTTCTCCGGAGGCGTGCTGGTCCCGCTCGATTACAAGCTGACCGCGCCGGAGCAACTGCAACTTCTCGCCCATTGCAAGGCAGACGTTCTCATCGTCGAGTACCATCTCTGGCGCGCGCTCAAGCAAGCCGAGGGATTCAAGGACCTCCCGGCGCGTGTGATTCTGGTCACCGAAGCGCCCGCCGGAGCGGATCTCGCCGGCGCGAAGCGCTGGGAGGAATTCCGCGACGCGCGCGAGCCCGTCTTTGTCCCACGCACGCGCCGGGACGCGGCCTGCATCGTCTACTCGTCCGGGACCGGCGGCCGCCCCAAGGGATGCGTCCTGACGCACGAGAACTATCTCGAGCAGTGCGTGGCGCTCACATCGATCTACCCTTTCTGGCCCGGCGTGCGCTATCTCAGCATTCTGCCGACGAACCACGCCATCGACTTTATGGTCGGCTTCATCGGTCCGTTCACCTGCGGCGCTGCCGTGGTTCACCTGCGCACGCTGCGGCCCGAGTATATTCGCGACGCGTTCACCCGCTATCAGATCACCTACATGAGCCTCGTGCCGATGGTGCTGAAGAACCTCGAGCGGGGCCTGCGCGAGCGCTTCGCTCAATTGTCGCCGTTGCGGCGCAAAATGCTCGGTGCATTGATCGCACTCAACCGGGCGCTCACACGCCGCAGGCCGCACCTGGGGATCAGCCGCGCGCTGCTGCCACAAGTCCACAAGGCCTTCGGCGGCAAACTCCGCGCTCTATTTGTCGGCGGCGCATTCACCGAACCCGCCACCCTGCAATTCTTCTATGATCTCGGCATCCTGGTCGGCAACGGTTACGGCTGCACCGAGGCCGGCACCGCCATCACGCTCAACGATTTCCGTCCCTTCCGCCCGGATACGGTGGGCAAACCTCTGCCCGGCATGGAGGTCAAAATCCTGAATCCCGGCGCCGATGGCGTCGGCGAGGTGGCCGTCCGCAGCAAGACGGTGATGTCGCACTATCTCGATGATCCGGAAATGACTGCCGAAACCATCGTCGACGGCTGGTTGATCACCGGCGATCTGGGCCGCATTGACGCCAGCGGCCATTTGCAACTCCTGGGCCGCAAGAAAAACATGATCGTCACCGAAGAGGGCAAGAACATCTATCCCGAGGATGTCGAGACAGCCTTCGAAGGTTTTGCCGGCGCCAAGGAATTCTGCGTCTTCGCCGCTAACTATCTCTGGCCGGCGCGCACCATGGTGGGGGAACAACTGGTGCTCGTCCTGCATCCCGAGCCAGGCCATCCCCTGAGCCCGGAAGCCATCGCGCATCTGGCCGAGCGCAACCGCCGCCTGCTGAACTACAAGCGCGTCAGCGGCTATCTCGCATGGGACGCAGATTTTCCCCGCACCGCGTCTCTGAAAATCAAGCGCGCCGAGTTGGCCGAGCAGATCCGAAACACTCTCACTCGCGATTCCGTGGTGCCACTGTGATTTACACCACTCATTCTGCCGTAGGGGCATCCCGCGGTGTCACGCGGGACCGTGCCCGCGCTGCTGTGGCGGCACCACTCCTGCGACCCTCGAATGCATGTCCCGAGTTGAACGCCACTTTTCCGTTGGGGCTTGCCCGTCCATGAGCGGACGCTTCTTTACCATTGTCAATCCCGCCGCGGGAGGCGGGCGCTGCGGCAAGCTGGCGGACGCTGCGCTGGCGCGTGTGCGCCATGGAGGCCTCGAACTGGAGATTGTGCAAACCACTCGCCCCGGCCAGGCCACCGAACTCGCCCGCGACGCCTACGCGCGCGGCTTCCGCAATTTTCTCGCCGTGGGCGGCGACGGCACCTCCTACGAAATCCTGAATGGCGTGTTCCCCGAGGCTGCCACTTCCGGCCGGCCCGCGCTGGGATTCCTGCCCCGCGGCACCGGCAATTCATTTTTGCGTGATTTCACCACGCACGGCGTCGAACACACCATCGAGGCGCTGCGCCAAGGTGCCCGTCGCTCCTGCGACGTCATTCGCTTGCGCCACGCCAACGGTGAGGTCTACTTTCTCAATGTGCTGAGCATCGGCTTTCCCAGCGACGTCGGCGAAATCACCAATCGCCGCTTCAAACCCTGGGGCGAGTTCGGTTACATCCTCGGCGTGCTCGCGCGGCTGGCACATCTGGATTACCAGGCCTTCCCGCACCGCTTCGACGACGCCGCCGAATGGGATCGCCGGCCTTGCCTGTTTCTCGTCTTCGCCAACAGCAAGTTCACGGGCGGAAAGATGATGATCGCGCCAAACGCCAACCCTTCCGACGGCCGGATCGAATATGTTCGCTGCGCCCCTCTCGGCCGCATGCGCCTGCTCTGGAATTTTCCGCGCCTCTTCACCGGAACGTACATCACCCATCCGCTCGCCTCCCGCGCCGCCGTCGAGCACGTCGAATTCGATCTCGAAGGGCCGATTTACGCCAACGTGGACGGCGAAATCCTGCACCTGGAGTGCCGCTCGCTGGAACTTCTTCCGGGCGCGCTGGATGCGATCGTATGAAACGCGCCTGGCGCGCATTTCGCTCGATCGTCCGCTGGACCGCCAGCGGAATCCATTTCGCGGTGGTCGGGACCTTCCTCATCGTTCTCGCCATCTTCGTGGACCCGCGCCGGAACGATTGGCCACAGCGTCTGTTCTTCCGCAATATCCTGCGCATCGTCGGCGCGCGGCTCGAAGTGCGGCGTGCGCCGGGCTTCGATCCCGCACGCACCTGCATCTTCATCTGCAACCACGTGAACCTCTTCGACCCGTTCGTGGTGTACGGCGCCATTCCGCAATTCGTGCGCGGCTTCGAACTCGCCTCCCACTTCCGCGTGCCCGTCTACGGGTGGATGATGGGCCGCTTCGGAAATATTCCCGTGCCGGATGTGCCGAGCCGCGAGGGACTGGCAATCATGACCGCGCGCGCCAAAGCCGCGCTCGATTCCGGCACCAGCCTCGTCGCCTTTGCCGAAGGCTCGCGCACGCGCAGCGGCCACGTCCAGCCGTTCAAGAAGGGAATCTTCAACCTGGCGCAGCAGTTCGGACTGCCCATCGTGCCCGTGAGCCTCGTCGGCTCGTACGAATTCTTTCAAACCGGCAATTGGCTGCTCTATCCCGGGAAAATCACCGTCTACCTGCACGACATCATTGAAACATCCAACATCAGCCGCACGGAGATCGACGCGCTGCGCCGGCGCGTGCACGAAATCGTGGCGGGGCCGGTCGAGGAATCGCTGAAGCACTGGAAGAAGCACTAAGGAACTGGGGAAGAGCGCTACACGAGGTTTCTGAACTGCTCAGGTCGTCTGCGAGGCGCTGGCTTCGGGCAGCGCGCGGCCCGCGCGCAACTCCTTCCACGTATAGACCACGCGGTGAATCACGGTGAGCGTCGAGATGGTCGCCACCACCCAGAGCACCTGCGCCATGCGGTTGAACGCGCCGCCCAAAATCAGCAGCACCAGCCGCTCCGGCCGCTCCATGAAACCCACCTTGCAGGAAGGGATCAGCGATTCGGCGCGCGCCCGCGAATAGCTCACCATGAACGAGCTGGCCATCGCCACCGCCGCCAGGATCATGTAAAACGTGCGCCCGATCAGCGTGTAGTACACCACCAGCCCCATGTAGAGCGCCAGGTCCGAGTACCGGTCGAGCGTGGAATCCAGGAACGCGCCGAACGCCGTCACGCGCCCCACGCGCCGGGCCACCTGCCCGTCCGCCATATCGAGAAAGCCCGCCAGAAACAACACGCTCGCCGCCTGCCGGAATCGCCCCATCGCAAACAGCGCCGCGGCCCACGAGTTCACCGCCAGGGCCAGAAACGTGAACATGTTCGGCGTGATGCCCGTGGCCGCCAGCCCGCTCACCACATGCCGCAGCAGCCAGCCCGCGCCTTCGCCGATCCAGTATGTCGCCGGACGCCTCAGATCCTTACGCTCGTTGCCCATTAGTTCAAAATCATACACCGAAATGCTCTCGCCGTGTACCAAGCTCAGTCATGGTGATGGAGAGGGCCGTATCGCCGCAACAACCGGGCGCGCACGCCATGGCTTTTGAAAACTCCGCGGCCATTTACATTAATAAACGCCGTATTCTTTGGTGGCGTCCACCCACTCCTTCACCAGGGCCGGATTGCATTCGTCCATCGACGAGTTTGGGCCCATGATGAAGCCGCCGTTCTTGCCAAGAATGGCGCACATCTTGCGCGTCTGCTCGCGAATCTCCTCCCGCGACCCCATCTGCAGCAGCGAGACCGGAAAACAGCCCCCGATGCACATCACATCGCCCACGGTTTCCTTCAGCTTCGCGATATTGCTTCGCTGGAACTGGCCGGCGGTCTTCCCGGCGGGCAATTCGCGCAGATACTCCAGCCGCTCATCCCAGACGCCCTCGTAGAACACCGACGGCGTGATCCCCGCATTCACCAAGTCCGTCATCAGCGCCTTCAGTTGCGGCCAGTAAAACGTTTTGAACTGCTCGATGGACATGAATCCGTCCGAACCTCGATGCAGCGGGATGAACGCGAACTTGGCCCCGAACGCCCGGCTGGCGGCGATGGCATTCTTGACGCTGATTTTCCGCGCCTTTTCCTGGGCGGCCAGCAGCTTCTCGGGCCGCCGGTACATGTCCATGAACACCCCGCGCATTCCCCGCAGCGTGTCGCTCACGAAATCAAACGGCGCCAGCAGAAACACGCCCCGGCCCATCCCCGCTGGAAACCCCAGCGCCGCCATGCGCTCGGCATTCCTCCGCATCTGCGGCAACCTCTGCGCGTAGAATCGCGCCACTTTCGCCAGCGCCTCGAAGGAAGCCCCCAGCGATGGGTCGTTGAGTTGAATTAGCGACGACAGCGCCGGGTAACCCATCAGCAGGATGGAAATTGTGGGCAGGTGTGCCAGCCCGCCGAGCTTTTCAAACGCGCGCGGCAGATACTTCCGCAGCGCAAAGTCGGTCGGGTCGTCGAGGAACTCGTCATAGTCCTCGGCCTTCATGTATTCGCCTTCGAGGAATTGCATCGGTTTATCCGGCGGAAGGCCGTAGCCGGGCCATTTGGTCTGTCGATCGCCCAGCATGATGCTGGGCGCCGCGGGAAACATGCCGACGCCGGTGGCGGCATCCGGCTGGATGTACAGCGCGCACTTTTCCAGCAACTCTTGCGCCTTTTCCAGATCGGTCTCCAGCTCCTGGTGCGTGATGCCGCCGAACCTGGCCAGCATGTATCCAAAATAGGTGCTGACGGGTATGCGGTCCGGCTGCCGCAGCGCAAACGCATCGTCCAGACGCTTCGTCCGCTCCGCCACCAACTCTTCGGGTGTCTTGGACATGCTATTCCCTCGCCGGGGTTCCCCACTCAGCCATCGTTACGCGACCAGTGCTTCCGGACATACTTCCGGCCCTTTCCAGGGCACGCGCGATCTACTGCACCGCAAAAGCCAGCACCACGTTGCCGGGCATGCCGTTGCCGGTTCCCACGTATCCGGAACCCACATACAGCATGCCGCCCACAATGACGGGCCCCGGCGCGCCCAGCGATCCGCCCTTCCCCGGGACGCCGTTGACCGTCACATAGTCGCGCGCCGTATTGTACTCCCACAGAGAGCGGCCATCGGCGGTCGATAAACCATGCAGCACGCCGTCCCACCCTCCGGAAAATACGACGCCGGGCACCGCGCTCGCGGCGGCATCCTGCCCGCGGCGCGGGCGCCCCCCCGGCCCGGTCGATGCACTCGACGGCTCCAGCGGCGCGAGCCACACGCGCTGTCCATCCGCCAGCCGGAGCGCCGCCACACCGCCCGACTTCAGCGGGTAGTACACGTTTTGCTCGTCGGCGGCGCCGCCCCACATGATCTGCGTCGCGTTGTCCCCCTTGCCTTCGGAAAGGTCCGCCTTCCACAACAACGCGCCCTTGCGGTCCGGATCAATCGCGACCACGCCGCCGCCTTTGTGCGCCGCCACCAGAACCCGCTTGCCATTCGCCAACGTTCGCAAAATGGGCGAATTGGCGAAGTCCCAGTCGGGCCCCGGATTTTCCGGGCACTGCTCGCCTTTCGGGCCTCTGCCATCGCAACCACCCGGAGAAGCATCCTGCTCGACGCCCTGGTAAGACCACAAAATTTTGCCGGTCTCGAGATCTAGCGCCAGAATCGCGTCCGACGTCTTCGCCGCGGGCTCGGTAAAAGCATTGCCCGTGGAGACGTAGACGGCGCGCAGCTTCGGGTCAATCGTCGGCGTCGTCCAGATCGAAGCCCCCGCGGGCGCCCACAGCTGCGTGCCCAGCGAATTCTTCTTCGTGGGTTTCGGCTCCTCGGCAATCGTGTAGGTCTTCCAGATCACCTTTCCGGTGTTCGCGTCCAGCGCAGACAGGCTGCCCCGATACGTGCAACACGGGTAGTGTGGATCCCCCGATACGATTTCCTCCGAGCCGGCCACGCCTACATACAGCCGCCCGCCATACAGCGCCGCCGCGCCCGTGATGTGGGCCAGCAGACGCGGCTCGATATTCGTCTTCCATAGCAACTCGCCGCTGTGCGCGTCCACGGCGTAGATGTTGGCTTTCTTATCGCCGAAATATGCCGCGTATCGGGTGCCACCTGGAGCGCTGCCCTTGGCGCTGCCCTTGGCGCTGCCTTTGGCCTTTCCCTGCGTGCGGACCGGCCCAATCACCAGGGCCGTCCGCACCTGGGCGTCAGCGCGAAACGACCAGTAGACGCATCCCGTCGCTGCGTCCAACGAATAGACGAAACTGTTGTAGTCCCCCAGAAACACGCGCCCGCTCACGACGGCCGGCTGGCCCGAAGTCTCCGCCCCGCCCGGAAGCCCG
>JAIQGD010000037.1 GCA_020072765.1 Terriglobia bacterium | reverse complement strand
GGGGTCTGCAACCATGTTGCTCGGGCGCATATGGATTCTGACCTTTGGCGATACTTTGTAATCTCCTGCTACGGGTTGGTGCACGGCAAGTCCCCTAGGCTCTCGGTTCTCCCACGTTCCTTATTCCCAAATCACGAAAATGTAAAGACAGTGCGGGCCGAAGAGATCGTATTCGTCGACCGCTTTCGCGTTCAGGTGAAACATAAGCCTGCGACGACTATTACGAGCCACATCAGCAAGGACGGTCACTACTTTATTCATCCTGATCCGCTCCAGTGCAGAAGCCTGACAGTTAGAGAGGCTGCCCGCCTGCAAACCTTTCCTGATAACTATTTTTTCGCGGGGCCGACAACGGCTCAATATAAACAGGTAGGTAATGCGGTCCCGCCACTTCTTGCGAGCCAAATCGCCGCAATTGTTCACGGCCTTTTAGTTCAAGGTTCTTGCGCCAGGAAGAGCAATTGACCGATAGCATCACAAAGAAACGTCGCAGCTGGAACATGTCCAGAATCCGTTCCAAGGATACTAAGCCAGAAATGGCCGTTCGGTCTTCGCTTAAGCGGCTTGGTGTCAGTTTCCGCGTCCATGTTAGACGCCTTCCAGGTTGCCCAGATATTGTTCTCTCAAAGTTGCGAACTGTTTTGTTCGTGAATGGGTGCTTCTGGCATCGGCATAGGAATTGCAGATTCGCCTACTGTCCGAAGACCCACCAAGATTTCTGGGAGAAGAAGTTCAGAACGAACATCGAAAGAGACCGTCGATTGCGAAGAAGCCTGAAGAAGCTAGGATGGACCGTACAGGTGATTTGGGAATGTCAAACGCGCGAGGTGGACCGTTTGGATAAACTTGTCCGCCGAGCACTCTTAACTCAATCATCCGAAGACGTTTGAATTTGGTCGCCGGGTAACTTATGCTTCTCAGGAGAGTTCATTGTTATGAAAGTGTCGTACTACGAATGAGGGGTTCCCCCATCACGGCGAATCGGAATAGCTGCCATTACAATGACCTTAGCAGGATGTGGTCACGTTAGTTTCGTGCACTTGTGGCCTAAAAAGGAGTGGGGCCAATCGTGGCGCCAATAGAGCTAGTTCCCTCAGCAAAACGCCTCATTAGGTCACTTCGTGACTTGGGCTACGACTTTGCCCAGGCTGTAGCAGACATCGTCGACAATTCAATTGAGGCAAAGGCCTCCCTCGTGGCAATTGACATCGAATTTGACGGTGACGACTCATGGGTGCGAATAGCGGATAACGGAAAGGGGATGAAGGCCGAAGATCTACGGGAGGCAATGCGATACGGAGCAGAGCGCGATTACACCAAAGATGACTTGGGCAAGTTTGGCTTGGGACTGAAAACCGCTTCCATGAGCCAATGCCACCGTCTCTCTGTGGCGAGCCGATGGAACTCTGACCGGGCAGACATTGCGGCGTATTGCTGGGACTTGGAACACATTGAAAAGACGAATCGCTGGGAGATCTTGCCGCTTGAACGAAATGGGTTAGGGCCGACAATCCGCCAACCTCTTAAGGATAAGCGTGGCACCGTGGTGCTCTGGCAGCGACTTGACCGAATACTCGGCTACGCGCATCCATATGGTGAGGCCGCAAGGAAAAGGCTTTCACAGACTTGCCGAGAAATTGAGGGTCATCTCGGAATGGTGTTTCATCGATTCTTATCAGGGGAATTAGAAAAGAAGCGGTTCAAACTGTTGCTTAACGGGAACGAGATCAAGTCTCGGGCATAGTGAGCTTTGAACCATATGTTCTCCCTCACCAAGATGATTTTTTTTCTTTTGATGCGTTTCGCTTGGCGAGCGGTCTCTGTAACTGGAACCAGCAGCAGGGCTTCTACATTTACAGAGCCGGGCGGATGATTCAAAGTGGCGGCTGGTCAAATTTGAGAGCCCCCGCCGAACACACGAAACTAGCTCGTATAGCAGTTAACTTTTCCCCCGAATTGGCTGAGGCCCTGAAAATTAACGTCGCGAAGATGCGCGTGCAACTACCTGCACCAATCCGGGACATGGTGCGTGAAGCTACCGGGCCAGTAGTTCGCCTAGCACGGGAAGCATATGACCGGAAGCAGGCAAAGGCTGCAATTTCGTTGTCTCATGGCAAAGCAGACAAAGAAAACGATCTGCCACCGGGCGCCCCGCAGCCGGGCTCCTCTCCTTCTGTTGTCGGTTTGCCGCCAAGCGGATCGTCGTCACCGTTGCTGACTTTTGGGCAGTGGTCCGAACGTCTGTTGAAAATGGCGACTAAAGAAGAGCGTCGGATAGTAGAACGGCTACTGAGACGGCTCAGAAGATCCAAGCTGAAACGGTAAGACGGCCTGAGGCTATGACTCCCGACCAACAACAGGCAGTTCGAACAGCGAGGGCAATGCTCGATTTGGGGCACCCGCTCGAGTTGGTAATAAGTAGTGCCTTTATCCCCACACACCTGCGAGATTTTGTACGTCAAGAGCTACAACGGGACGAGAACTTTCCATTGGCACCGGCCCGTATCTTGGTTGCGGAACCAGATCGCCCTGACTGGTTGGGCGACCTTGACCGATCTACTTGGTACTATTGGCCCGCACTTCGCCAGTTTCTTCTTACACATAAAGGCTGGGATTCATCTGCCCTGCGTTCGCTCGACGACAGTTCTGACCGAATCCTTCGCCAACTAATGCCGCCGATGACAGAGCGGTTCGATATTCGGGGTTTGGTTCTGGGCTTCGTTCAGAGTGGCAAAACCGCAAATTATACCGCCGTAATTGCTAAGGCAGCAGACGCTGGGTACAGACTTGTAATTGTCCTGTCGGGTATCGACAACGGACTTCGGCGACAAACCAATATTCGTCTTAAGCGGGAGCTAGTAGGATTCGCGGATAACCGTCCAACAGCGGTGCGTCTGCCTCCCATGGGGCATCAATGGCATGAGTTCACCCGCGATGACTTGCACGGAGATTTCCAGCCCGGATTTGCCAACCATGCCGCGTTGCAAGGCTCCCAACCGGTTTTGTTGGTGGTAAAGAAAAATGGGCCCGTCCTTCGCAGGTTGCTGCGTTGGCTCGATGAGGCTCCGGTGGAAGTACGTCGAACCTTACCCTTTCTGCTTATTGATGACGAGGCCGACCAAGCGAGTGTCGACACCCGTGGCACCTATCAAGCGGAAGATGATCCACCGGACCCGGATTACGAGCCCCCGTCCGTGATCAACGGACTGATTAGGGATTTGCTTCGGCGCTTTGAGCGTCGAGCCTACATCGCCTATACGGCCACGCCATTCGCGAACATTTTGATCCCGCATGACACTGCCGACCCGCGTGTTGGAAACGATCTTTACCCCAAGGATTTCATCGTCGATTTGCCCAAGCCACCCGGATATTTTGGAGCGGAAGAGTTCTTCGGCAGGATGGATGCTGTTACGGGCGAAGAGGTTGGCGGGTTGGACGTCATCAGAGTAGTGACGGATACGGACATCGTAACGCTCGAGAACGGGCAAGTACCTCCTTCGTTGGAAATGGCCCTTTTGGATTTTGTGTTGGCGGGGGCGGCGCGAGCACAGCGGGGTGATGCTGACGCGCCAGCGACAATGCTTATTCACACCAGCCAGCTCATCGTGGTTCAGGCAAATTTGCGCAGTCTAATGACGGAGAAGTTCTCCGAGCTACGGGACGAGTGGAGGTATCACCGCACTCATGGGATTCGCGAGCGATTGCGCGATCGCTGGGAGGCTGAGTTCCGCCCAGTAACACGCAGCCAACATTTGGAACGTGATGTTGCGTTCGACCTCCTTGAACAACATGTCGGACCGTTCTTTGAGGCATTGCAGGTTCGAGAGATCAACAGTGCTACGGGCGAGGTTCTGGATTACGAGCGTGAGCCCTCGCTAAAGGCGATTGCAATCGGAGGAAATCGTCTCTCTCGGGGGCTGACATTAGAAGGGCTGATGATGAGCTTCTTCATTCGCCGGAGTGCGACCTATGACACGTTGATGCAAATGGGCCGCTGGTTTGGTTTTCGGTCTAGTTATGAAGACCTTACCCGCATTTGCACAACTGTCGAACTGGAAGGTTGGTTCACCGATCTAGCCTTTGTAGAGCACAGACTGCGCGAGGATATCGCGGTTTATGAAAGCCAGGGGCTAACTCCTTACCAAGTAGGTATGCGCATTTGGCAGCATCCTGCGATGCAGGTAACCAGTCCGTTAAAGCGGCGCTTCGCATCGACAACTGCCATCGCTCAAAGCTACTCCTTGGCGGTCGAACAGACTTTTAAATTCCCCTTCCGACGGCCTGAGGACTTGGCTGTACAAGCGGAAGCGAACCGTTTGGAGGTGCGTTCTCTTGTTGCGCAGTTGGGAGCAGTTGATTCGCAATACTCGAATGACAAAGGACCTGTCTGGACGAACGTGGACGTTGAGCGTGTGTTGGATTTCTTGCAGAGATACCGGGTGGACGATGAGTCTCGCAGCATTTCGTTGCCATTGATACGCGCCTACATCGAAAGGTTGCGAGATGCAGGTGAATTAACGCGGTGGACTGTGGCCGTGCGCGGTCGTGGAACCCGGGACGCCATTCTGGGGGACGTGGATTGGGGATTGCCGGACGGAGGGACAGTGTCCCAAATCAGCCGTTCGCGGATGGGTGAGACCGATTCAGTCGGCGTGATTACCAGCCCGGGAGACGAAACGGTAGGGCTCACGCCGGAGTTGCAAGCTCAGGCTGATGAACTAGTAAGGGCGGCCGAGGCAAATGGGAAGACCAAATCGGTGAGTAATGCTGCTCGTGAGGTTCGCCCTGCGACAAACGGGTTGCTATTGCTTTATCCAATTAGCCGTCATTCCGGAAGCGACTTAGTGGCAGGCGGCGGGCGCAGGCGACTTTTCGACAATCCGGACAGTCCGCTCGCAAGGGATTTAGTGGGGCTCGCTATCTCGTTTCCGCGCTCGGACCAAACTCAAGTTGTAGAAGCATTCCTAGAAGGTACTGTGGGCTGGAGGCCCGTGGAATGAGCCAGATCGTTCCGGAAGTTTGGACACGACTCTCGGGCGAACAGGTACAGGGCGAAATGCTTTGGGCACGCCGGGCTGCGCCAGACGTGACGGACCGTCTCGTGGCTGCGTTAGATGCGGAGGGGAAACGCCACTTGCTCGTGCTGCTCCAGACAATTGAAGCAGAGGTGCAAGATTCCCAAAGTCGTGGGGTGGGCGTAGTGACTAGGGAATTGGCCGTGCCTGGTCACGAAACAGGCCGTTATCTCGACATCACTTGCCACGACGCCGCTGGTCATGACGCGTTTGACCTGATTGGCGGCGAACTAGCCGATCGGTTGGCGACGGGACGAGAAACTGCTGGCGAGTGTGTAACTCGGGTGCTCGCTAAGTGGCGTCGGTTCTGGGGCCAAGTGCCCCGACAGATTCTTTCAAGAGAAGAACAGCTGGGGCTATTTGCGGAGCTTTGGTTCCTCTCGGTGTGGTTGCTGCCAAAAGTCGGCAGTGCTGAGGCGGTGAAGCGGTGGCGAGGTCCTTTCGCCAGCAGACATGATTTTGAATGGGTTAGTCGCTCGGTTGAGGTGAAAGCGACAACCTCAACCAGAGGTTGCATCCACCATATCAACAGCATTGACCAGCTTGCTCCACCCTCGCAAGGCGAGTTGTTGCTCTTTAGTCTGCGGATGCGCGAGGAAGCTGGTGCCACAAACACCTTACCCTCACTCATCGTTTCGTGTCGTGCGCAACTGGAAGCAGATCCGAATTCACTTGGTGAATTTGAAAAGGCTTTGGTGCAAGCAGGTTACTCACCCGCGCACGATGAAGAATACGGAAAGCTGCGTCTCCGAATAATTGAGGAGGGATTATTCAATGTTCGCGCCGATTTTCCGAGGTTGACGGTGGCGGAATTGAAGGTGGGCGTCCCACTTGGCGTAGAGAATGTGGAATACCAAATCAATATCGACGGATTCAAGCATCTCTGCATTGCGAGCAAACCGAGTGATTCCATAGATCTGTAGAGACCGGACGGTCCGCCCTGTCCCAACCGTTTGGAAAACTAACGCTTTACAAACACCGTTCTAGCCCAGTTCTGCCCTGCCAAATCAGCCATTTACCGCTCACGAAATGCTGATGATTTACAAACGTCTCTTGCTGGCAGCTTAGGCAGTGGCAGCACACATCCTTAGGGCATATTGAGCGCAAAACTAGCCGTTTCCGCTCATCAACACGTAGAACAGAGTCATGAGAATCGGAATATACGCACGCGTCAGCACGAAAGATCAAAGCTGCGAGCTACAACTCCGTGATCTGCGATCCTACTGCGCGGCGCGGGGATTTGACCTGGTCCGCGAATACGTTGATGTGGGCCAATCAGGAGCCAAGGATTCAAGACCCGAACTCAATAAACTGATGGATGACGCCCGCAAGCGGCAGTTTGACGCGATTGTGGTGTGGCGCTTTGATCGGTTTGCCCGCTCAACCAAGCACCTTCTCTCGGCGCTGGAAGAATTCCGCTCGCTGGGTATCCAGTTCATCAGCTATCAAGAGAACATAGACACGAGTAGCGCATTGGGGCAGGCACTCTTTACCATCGTGTCGGCGGTCGCCCAGCTTGAGCGCGACCTGATACGCGAGCGGGTAAGCGCTGGAATTCGGAATGCGCGAGCGAAGGGTACGAAGTTTGGTCGCCCAATGAGGGCTGTGGACCCGGACCTGATTCTGCAGATGAGAGGGGAGGGCCAGAGCTTGCGGCAGATAGCCGATAACTTGGGTGTCGGCTACGGGACGGTTCGAGAAAGGCTCAAGGAGGGTGAGCGGAAAACCCCGCGCAAAACGGACCGTGAAGAACCCCGGATTAAGGACACTTAGTGCCGAGTGTTTTGCCGGGCGGAAAACTGTAGTTTGTCGCCCTCCAAGAGTTTCCAATCGTGCATCAACCATTTGGGCATCAGACAGACTAGAGCGCAATTGCGAGAACGCCCAATGTCGTCCGAGTGATAAACTATGCCTTTAGCAGTCCGTTCAGAATCCTGTGCTTTGGTCAAGGCGGAGGCGTTCGTGGGTCAAGATCGAGCGATCCATGGCAAGACCATACTTGGGTTACGCGCAGAACCGAGAGCTTTCCACTGGGCAGTTGTAACAGGCACGCTGGAGAGTCCTGTATTGGAAGGGTCTGGAACGGAAACTGCCCCTCACGCCTATTCCGAGGCAGAGTCGTTAGCCTGGACCCGCCAGAAAGTTGGTCACATTATCGACACATACCAGCCGGCGACGGTTGCAGTCCGATATCCCGAGCGCATCGCAAGAGGAGCCAACAAAGACTCGGCGAAATCGCGCTGCCGGATTGAGGGCGTACTGGTAGAAGTTTCTAGCACAAAGAATAGGACCGTAGTTACGGGAGAATTAAATACGTTTGGCAAACACTCGGGCAGCAAATGTCCTAAGGATGACTTGGCTTCGGAAGATCTGAGGGGGCTAGATTGGTCTGAACACAAAGACAAGGCGTCTCGTGAAGCAATTTTAGTTGCTGCTTCACTGCTGCCGTCAGAATAAGGTTCGCTTATGTTCGAAGTTCTGGGAACAATTCGCTATCAACAAACCGGAGTCATTGGAATCGGAGAGGGGATGAATTCCAATGTGTACCGTGCATTCGATCCTTATCTACGGCGGGAGATTGCTGTAAAAGTAGTTAGCAAAGCCACATTTGGAAATGACTTCGATTCTTATTGCAACGAAGCGCGAGCGATGTTCGCGGCCGCTGACCCGAATATCGTAGGAGTCGAATACGTTTGCGAGACCAACGACGACTTCCATCTCGCGCTACCTTTCTTTGCGAACGGTTCTCTAGCGACAAGGATTAAACAACATCCGCTGGGACTTAAAGATTCGTTGAAAGTTGCACAAGGTGTACTTGCTGGACTAGCCCGCATACATGCCAGCGGGTTCCTACATCTGGATCTGAAGCCTGCGAACATACTTTTTGACGATACCGATCGCCCTCTCATAAGTGACTTCGGTCAAAGTCGCAGAATGTCCCCGACCGGAACAATCAACTACCCGCCCATGTACAAGTGGACTATGCCGCCTGAGGTGTGGGACACACATACCGCTATCGTTGAATCTGACATCTATCAAATGGGGACGTTGTTATACAGGGCTGTGAACGGGGACTTGCTCTACAAACTTCAGAAATCTGCGATTTCGAGTGATGGCAAACTTCTAAAGCTTATCCAGCGGGGTCGATTCCCTGATTCGCGGTTGTTCCTTCCTCATGTGCCAAGGAGGATGCGGACTTTAATCCGAAAAGCGATACAGGTCAAACCTGGCGAACGGTTTCATTCGGCATCAGAATTTGCCACTTCGTTGGGCAGGGTCCGTCTTCCCTTGGACTGGACAACCAACTCCCTCGGAGCAGGAGCGTATCAATGGCACGCAGTGCGTCCCGGCAGGTCTGATTTAGAGGTGGAATTGCGCCAGCACTCTTCAGGCTGGACCACAAAGGTTTGGACAGCAAACGGTCAAGAACGTCGTAAGCGAAACGTGAATCACTATTGGAAATCCAGCCTAAGCTACCCTGAGGCTTTCAAACACCTTACTGTGGTCTTTTCTGAGCTAACTTCGTAGGAACAAAGTAATCGCCAGAGACCAACCAGGTCACCAATTCAAGGTTTCTCTTTGATTCCGCTACCCTTTCAGATAAGCAGTTCGCACAATATGGATTCTCTGCATAACCCAAAGCAGAACTGACAACTTCTTGTCCGCAGAATCGGCATTTCCGGATTCGTTCCCGCATAGAGGGTAGTTGGTCTTTGGCTTCCACCACAAAACTATCCTGTCTTGGTGTGCAACTTAAGTTGTAGTATAACTTAAGTTGCTTGCTCAACAAAGTCAAGATTCTTCGACGGCATCCGATGAAACAAACTGAAGAAGATCGGCGTTTTGCTACACGATTCGCTGAAGCCTTGCAGCCTCACATTTCACGTGAGCGGGAAAACGGAAAGACTCTTGCCGAAATAGCATCGAGCTTGGGTGTAACCGCCGCTGGTCTACAGAAACAGCTTTCGGGCGGTACGCCCAGCATTCGGACAATCGCCCTGGCCTATGCGATATACGGGGTGTCCGTGCCATACGAGAACGTCGAGATCGGCCGCACCGTGTCAGCTAAACGAAAGAAGAGACAAGGGGAAGCGTTTGAGCAGCAGCTTTTTCTACCTTTTGAGATTACAGCTCCCCCACGTTCAGGGCGTATGTCTTTGAAGTTGGTGCCCATGAGTGTTCGGCGGTACCAGCTTCAAGTTACCGTCGGATTGTCTCGATAGCTACAGCACTGGATCAAAAGGCCCCCAGCCGTTGCGCGGTCCGAGGGCCTCTGAGTCCAAGGTGTTTTTAGGCTCCACCTTTTGCTGCCAGAGCGGCCTGAAAGTGTTTGGCATCAACACCAGCCTCGGCACGCTGTGCCCACGTCATCTTTGGTCACCTGGGTCCGTACACCTTAACGAACTGAGCCTTGGTCGGGCGTCCGGCAAGGGCGAAGAGCCGCGTACCCTCGGCGATTTTCGCACGAGCCGCCTTGGACCTCACCGCCTGGGTTTGCTTCGTGGCCTTCTTCGCTTTCTTTATGGCTCTTGCTTTCTTCGTCTTCATCTTAGCGTCCCTCCTTTAGAGGACTGACGCTAACCATACGGTGACGCCTACCTATAAGTAAACAACCCGACAGTACCGTTTTTGGTGGGTACCCAGAAAGGGGCCAGTCCCTAGCTTTACTTTTGCAGCCGGGTAGGGTATTAGCGGTTACGACGGTTACGATTTTTCGGTATGGGGCAAAGCGTCAAGCAACGCAGCGCAACGTCTCCGACAAATATTCCGTTGAAAGTTCAGGAGTTAGCGATTTAAGTGTTCTGTTTGCAATGCGAGTCGGAGCGGAGGTCAACAATCCCCCCCTCTCCGCCATCCATCGAAAACCGCTCATCGCGGGCTGGACTCGGTATCCGCGACGGGAGCGTCGAAGCGGGCGTAGTGCTGGTGCACGTCTGCGCTGTCGTTCAGCACCTCGCCGTTCCATTCGACCCAGGCATGCGCTTCAAATCCCCGGTCGCTCTTGCGGCCACCGATGTGCAACTCCGCCGGGATTCCATTGCGGCGCAAGGTCCACCACAGCGCCAGCGAACGCTCCAGGCAGTTGGGCTGCAGCGGGAAGTTGCGCTCCACGGACGCCGCAGCGCGCACGAGTTTCGCGGTCCACTGGCGCGCGCGGTCCGCACCGCATGCCTGTCCATCTCTCGGACCAGGGGCGAAACGCAGGATCAGCGCGTGGCAGCGGCGGAATCCCAGCAGACGGAGTCCCGCCAGCGTCCAACCCAGCCGCAGCGCCGCACGCACAACCAGGGCACGCTCCTGTGGCGGCAGATGGACGAAGCGGACCCATTTGGAAGTTGTGCGGGGCGTCATAAGACTGGCCGGACTTCGGCGGTTAAACAGCTTGCGGAAGAAGTCACAATCGCGCCTCAGGGGTTAACAGGTTGCTGAAAAATACGCCTCAGGGAACTTCGGGGGCTAAAGCCCCATTTGTTTTTACGGCATCAATGTCGCGGCTAAAGCCGCGACCCACAAACCTCTCGGGATTTTTCAGCATCCTTTGAAAACCCCTGATGATAAGGCGTAGGTTATGTCGAAGCTGAAGTCCCGCAACTTCTTCCGGGATTCCGGGACTGCGGAACTCCGACCCCCTAAAAGTCACGTTTTTTTCGCAAGCTGTAAAGCCATTTTTCAGTTTCAGAGATGCTCGAAGTAGGGAATGCACGCGGCGGCGGTGGCAATGGCCAGCCAGAACAATATCTCGGCCAGGCCCGCGATCCGGGCCGCCAGCGGGGTCTCCGCCGCCTGGTCCCAGGCGCGCGCTTTGAGCTGGATGGCGATGTGCAGGAGCAGCGCCAGCGGCAGCAGCACGCCCACCTTGAGGCGAAATGCGGAATTGACGATGAACTCCGAGGCGGCCGTCGCAAACAGCATGAATCCGCCGGCAAAGGCGATGGCGAATCCGATCCAGTTCCACACCAACAGCCCATCGGAAAGCTCGGCGAAGGCCCGGCGATTGCGGCCCGCGCCCAGCAGGCGCAGATCGACGGCAACACTGGTGCCCACCCACAGCGACAGCCCCGCAAAATGGATCATCTGCACGTAGGGATACGCCCAGGTGGACCCGCTGATGGCCCTCGCCCACTGCGTGTGTTGCAGCCATTCGCAAAAGTGCAGCAGCAGACCGTTCATTGGCAGCAGCCCTCGTTTTCCGGCGGCCTATCCCACGCTCGTCAGCGAGGGGACTTCGACGGCCGCGAGGATGGATGCGATCCACAACGCCAGCGAGACGAAGGCGAGCAGTTTGGCGCCGCTGGGCACGGCCGGCAAGCGGCCCCAGCGAGCCGCGCCCCACTGGACGATCACGCCGACGATCACGGCCAGCAGAATCACGGCCAGCTTGATGTGAAACACGCGGTTTCCGTAGAAGGTGGTGGCATCGCCGGCGAACAGCAGAAATCCGGTGGCGAAATTCAGGACCAGCCCGGCCCACATCAGGGAGAACATCTCATCGGCCACCTCGGCAGCATTGCGCCGCCGCGCTGCCAGGCCCAGCAGCCGCAAGTCCACGATCAGAATGGAGCCCACCAGGAGGAAGAGACTGAAGTAATGCAGCACTTCGACGATCGTGGCAAGGACCAGCGAGTTGTTGATCGCGGTGATCAGGGCCGTGTGCTCGAGCCATTCGCAAAAGCGCATGTCGATTCCGCCCCCGTGCCGGTCTAATAGTACGCGATGCCGCGCCCGGCGCCCACGACGAAAGCCCACAAAATCAGGGACGCCCACGCCGCCATTTGCGCCGATCGGGGCGCCGGTGCCGCGGCATCATCCCACGCGGCCACCTTCCGGTAGGCTCCGAACTCGAAAAGGAACGCATTCAGCCCGGAGAGCGCGAGCAGCACCAGCTTGATGCGGAAAAACCAGCTCGTGTAGCACTTGGTCGCTTCGTAGGAAAACATCAGCGACCCGGTGACAACCATCACCGCGAAGCTGCCCCACACCCACGGCGCGATCTCTTTCTTGACCCGCGACACCGGTTTGTCCCGCAGGAAGCCGCGGCCGAGCAGGCGCAGGTCGAACAAGCCCGTGGAACCGACCAGCACGACGATGCCCAGCACGTGAATGGATTCGATTACCGGGAAGAGCCAGCTCGAATCGCGGATGGCGAGACCAACGCGTGTGCCTTCCAGCCACTGACACCAGTGATAGATGGGCATGGGCGCTAGGACCGGAGCTCCTCGCCGGTGGCCAGCTTGACCGTCGTGCAGCGCATGGTGAGCGCCCCGCTCTTGGCGCGGCCGCCCGTGCAGGTGATGGTGTCGCCGGGCTTCACGGTCGTGCTGGTCCAGCCGTTGTGCTTCAGGAAGTTGGGGCTGTCAATTTCGATGGCCCAGTGCTCGATCTCGCCCTTGGCGTTTTTCACATCTATGTCGAGATAGGCGTGCGGATTGGTCCATTCGACTTTCGTCACCACGCCCACGACGGTGGTGGGGTGCGCCATGTCGTACATGGACACCGAGTGGTGCGCGAACGCCGGCACGGCGCCGAGCACCAGGCAAGCAATTAGAATGGCTACTCTGGCTTTCATTTACATGTCTCCCGTTCAGGCCTGTGGATGGTTTGCATCATAATGCCAAGGTTCTGCCCTGTTCACTTCTTCTTTTGCAGCAGATCCTGGTAATTCTGGTTGTTCTCCTCGCAGACGTACTCCTGGATCTGCCACTCCGGGTGGAGCTGCATGGTGCCCCCGTATTTCCAGGGTGCCGCAAAGACATTCGGATCGTCAACGGTGGCTTCGTACTGGAGAACGCCGTAGGACGTGCGCTGGTAGCGCTCCACGACATGATAGGCCGTGGTGTGATGGTAGATGGCCCTCTGTTGCATGTCCTCGATCTCCGTCTTGTCGTTGAACCCGGTCACGTCCACCACCAGCGTGTCCCCTTCCCACCGCCCGACCGAGTTTCCCATCCACGTGGGATCCAAATCGGCGGGATGAGGGCGCCCGTCGGTGGGAATCACGCGGAACAGATGATAGGCCTCGTAGAGAATCACCACGAGCCCCGGCTTCTGCACGATCTGCAGGGGGTAGGGCTGCATGGTGGCGGCCGGCACGCCCGGGGGCACGCACAGCACGCCCTGGCCCAGATCGTCTTCGGCGGGAACGGTCCTGAATTGTTCGGCTCCGGGCTTGAGCACGGGCTTGTTGAGGAGCCTGATGCCGAAGCCGCCGATGTACACGCCGGAAAGGTCCGGGGTGGCATCCATGCGCGGCACGGGCCGGTCCTTTTCGGGGACGCAGCCAGGGTTGGCGTTGGCCGGAGCGGGAGTGGTACCGGGGATCGTCACGGTAACCGATTTCTTGTCCGAGCCGCCGCGCCCGACGGCCGCGAATGTGTAGGTTGTGGTCACCGCTGGCGAGACCTGGCGCGTACCGCGGGTGGGCACCACGCCGACGCACTGGTCAATTGACGTGTCGTCCGCGTTCACCGCCGCCCAGGTCAGCGTGGCGGATTGTCCGGGGCGGATGGTGCTAGGTTCAGCGGTGAAGCTGAGAATGTGTCCCGGTGGCCCCATCGGAAAACCTTCCGCGGGGCCGCGAATGGCTACAGTGTACCTAAAACTTATACTTCAAAGCGAACTGCATGATGCGCGGATCGTTGGTCGTTTGAGCGATGGCGCCCAACCCTGTGATCGAAGCTGGAGTCGGCTTGCCGAAACTCGGGAAAACTCCGGGGAACGGGAAGCCCGCCCCCGTCCCGCTGGGTCCGTACAGATTCACGTGATTCGCAAGATTGAAAACCTCCCAGCGGAACTCCAGTTGCTGCCCCTCCCGAATCTGGAAGATTCTCGACAGCGCCGTGTTGACGACGACCGCTCCCGGGCCAAACAGGCTGTTGGCCCGCAGGTTTCCGTACGTATAGGCGTGCGGCCAGCTAAAGGACGCCGGATTAAGCCAGCACGTCCGCCCCTTCGACGCACAATACGGGTTGCCCGTCACGTTGGGCCGCTGCGTGTATCCATTCCCACTCCCCGAAATGTCGAGGACGGTAGTCGGAGCCACGCCAAAGTCCGACAGCACCGTGCCGGATTTCACCAAGGCGGAGACCGAAACCCTCCAGTTGCCAGCTAGGATCTCTGTCGTGTGATTGGAGAACTTGGGCGACTCCGCCACCAGCGACTGGTTGAACACGTTGTGCGTGTCGGCGCTCGGGCAATTGCCGCGATCCGCCCTCGGGGTGTACGGCACCGCTTCGACCGCCAGGAAGAACCCTAGTGTCGTCGTGGAGTTGTCGGAGATGCAGTGGGACCAGGTGTAATTGGTGCTCGACGTGAAGTGATGCGCAAAGCGGTGCTGGGCCGAAAGAATCAGCCCGTTGTAATTTCCCGTTCCGCCCTGCTCCAAAAGAAGTGTTTCGCCGTACAGCGGTCCTCCTTGTCCCGGAGCATTGTATTGCTTGAACAACCGGTTGTTGTTCAGGGCGAAGAAGGGGCCGAACCCGGAGCATATGAAGGGAGGAAGAAACGACGGGCACGGACCGGGCGCGGCGCACCCGAGCGGAGAAGGCAGCGTGTAACTTCCCGGAGTCCCGGAAGGGCAGGGCCCCTGGATTCCCGGGTTGGCTTCGTTGTTTCCCCACAGGTGGCGCTGCTGGTTGCCGATATAGGTTGCCGAGAGCAGCCAGCTCGTCCCCACTTGTTTTTCCACGCTGAGGTTGTACTGCATGACGTAAGTGGGTTTGATGGTCTGCGGATAGCTGAACACCAACGCGCCCGGCAGGTAGGCGGCATTCTTGGGGCCCGTGCCCACATATTGAGGGAAGGGATCGCCCGTGTGGACCACCGCTTGCTGGTCGGTGAATGAGAAAGCTGCCCAGGGATTGGTCAGGCAGGTAGTGGTGCAGCCGGCGGCGGGCGCGGTGGCTGCCCCGCCATACGGCTCTTCGAATCCGAACTGGTCGTAGGAGAAATTCGGGAAGTCATAAAACATTCCGAATCCCGCTCGAATGGACATGCGGCCGTCGCCCTTCGGGTCCCATGCGACGCCGATGCGCGGGCTCCACTTGTTCAGCGCGTTTTTCGTCAGCTTGCCACCGCTGGGGCCTCCCGGGTCGCCTGGGAAAAGGTAGCCCGCGGGCGCCGTGGGGTAGAGCGTGCTATGCACGTTGTTGATGAGATTCGGAATCGAAATGCTCACCACGTGGCCTTTCGGGTCGGTGTGCCCGAAGAACGGATCCCACCGAAGCCCGGCGGTAACCGTCAGGCGCCGCGTGACTTTCCAGGCGTCTTGCGCGTACAGCGCGAAGACGTTTTGGTGCTGGATGGAAGGGATCGGCGCGTCCTGCGAAAAACCGCTGGTGGCCGAGGTCTGGCCCAGCAGGAAGTCCGCCAGCGTGACGCCCGTGCGCGAGCCGTCAAAGGCAAACTGTCCCTGGTTGAGAAGGTAGTTGGTGGCGAAGGCTCGCAGGTTGATGAAGTCCGCGCCAAACGAGAACTGGTGCGCCCCATGCGTCAGCGCCAGATCGTCGGAAAACTCGATCGTGTCGTAGGGCTGAAGGCTCGGAATGGACGGGAACAAACCATAAAGCCCGGGCTGTGTTCTGAAATCGGGCAGGAACTTCGGAAATGTGGGCGCGCCCAATTGATAGACATTGGGCGCCGGCAACCCCGCGGCCGCCAGCAATTCCGCGTAACTCATCGTCTGGTTTTGAACTGTCCGTTCCACGCTGCGATTCCCGGTCGCGCGGAAACTGTTAACCATGTTCGTGCCGATTAGGTACGTGTCCCCCAGGGTAAGGCTCTGGACGCGGTCGGCGGCTCCATCAATGGCTGCGATCAACAGGCCGCCCTGGCTGGCCGGCAGATTGGGCGCGCCCGGTGGCTGAGTCAAATTCGTGATGAAATAGCGTCCGAAAATTGTGTTCTTGTTGTTCAGATGATAGTCGATCCTCGCCAGTCCTTGATTTTCCGTGTAGCTGTTGGGTCTCTGATAGTTGTAGGTGCCGCAGGGATTCGTCGGCGTGGGCAGATAGGTTTCCAACTGCTTGATGATCGGACTGCGATCGGTGGCCCAGGTGGGGTCGATGTTATTGACGAATGGCGCAGGGAGCGGACCTGGACCGGTCCCTAGGCATGCCTGGAAGTTTCCAGCCTGCATGGCAGCCGTGGGGATCGGTACGGGCGTGGCCGGATTGGTGGAGCGCTGGATGGTGTCCTGCCAGCCCAGGAAGAAAAACAGCTTGTCCTTCTGGATGGGGCCGCCGATGGTGCCGCCGAACTGGTTGCGTTTCAGGGGCTGCTTGACATAGGGTGCGCCCAGGCTGTCGTAAGCGGTATTGATGGCATCGAACATGTCGTTGCGCAAATACTCGAAGACGTCGCCGTGAAATGAGTTCGAACCGGATTTGGTTACCACGTTGACCGCGCCGGAAGGGTGCGTCCCATACTGAGCCGGCAAGGAACTGGTTTCTACCTTGAACTCCTCGACCGTATCCGGAAACGGGAGCGGAAGATTCTGATTGCTCAGAGGATCGTTGTGCGTGCCGCCGTCGAGCCAATAGGCCACGCTGCCCTGCGCGCCGCCGGCGATCGAAGGCGTGGCCGATGAAGGATACGAGGCACGGAAAGAGCGTCCTTGGCTGACGCCGCCCGTCAGCGTCAGCAAATCGGTGAGCTGGCGTCCATTGAGCGGCAGATCCTGCACTTGCTGGGGAGCGACTACCTGTCCGACGCCGGTGCTCTGGGTTTCCACCATGGCCGCCTGGGCCTCGACCGTCACCTGCTCGGTCATGGCGCCGACCTTCAGCGTGACGTCGATCGTGGGATTCACGCCCACTTGCAGCACGATGCCGGTCTGCAGGTACTTGGTGAAGCCTTGCCGGGTGACTTCCAACTGGTAGGAGCCGACGGGCAGCGCCGGAAACACGTAACTTCCGTCGGCGGCGCTGGTGGCGCTGCGCACGGCGCTCGTGGCCGTCTGCGTGAGTTTCACGTTGGCGCCGGCAACGGCCGCGCCGCTCTCGTCGGTGACCGTGCCGCGAATCTGCGACGTGGAAATCGTCTGCGCCCACACCACCGTCGCTGCAAGAAACAGCCCAAGCGCCCATAGTAGTTTGGATTTCATGTCTCCCCCTTCGCGACCGGCTCGTCCGCCTGGCCATCCAGCGCGCGCCACAAGATAGCGCTGCCACATGCCAGCCGGATCAACGGTCACGGAACCCTGTCTGCGTGTTGGCGGGAGTCTAAAGTTCTCCCAGCCCTCTGCTTTGCTATAAGCGCACAACGAGTTGTCTTACGGGGAACACGCCCACGGCGAGCGTTTTACAGGCGCCCGGCGGTTTGCGCGCGAACGAGGCGCGGCGGCGTCCCGAATGCTTCCTTGAATTTCCGGCTGAAATGCGTGTAGTTGTTGAATCCCCAGGAGAAGGCGATGTCCGTCATGGAACGGCCGGCCAGTGCCGGATTTCGCAGATCGGCGCGGCAGCCTTCCAGTCTGGGTTTCCAGATGGACTCGCTGATCGTGGCTTGTTTGCTCGCAAAGACCTTGTGCAAATACCGCTTGCTGCAGTGGAATGCACCGGCCACCTGCCCCACGTCGAGGGCCGGATCGCGGAGATTCTGCAGGATGTACGCCTGCGCCCGCGCGTGCAGTCCTTCCCGCGCGGAGACGGACGCAGCCCCCCCCAGAAACTCCAGCAGCGCGTAATTCAGCAGTTCGGTGACCGTGGCCACAACGCTGCGCTCGGATTGTTCCGACAGGTGGGGGAGCTCGGCAAACGTCGCGTTCAGGAACTGGTAGAGCAGTTTTCCCAGGCCCTTCCGGCTGGAAAACGAGCGCGCCGCGGCGTTCTCCGGGAGGCGAATCCCCGCCAGTTGCTCCCGCGACAGCGTGAGAAAGATCTGTTCCACGCCGTTGGGCAGGAACACCACGCGGGACCAGGGCCGCACCCCGATCAGACTCCACTCGCCGGGAGACAGCGAAACGCGCTGGCCTGCTTCTTCAAAATACGCGTGGCCCTTCACTTGAAACACGACCACCAGATCGCGCGCGGGCTTTTCCCGGGCGGGCGGGCGCGGGCGGTCGACACTGTGCGCTCCCACCTTCAACTTGCAGATCTGCAGCGGGCCCAAATCACCGTATTCCAGCGACCCGTGAAAGGCGGGACCGTGACGCAGCGTGAAGCGAGACTGGGCGAGCTGCTCCCGAGCCTGGATGGCTTTCCGCCAGAACGCGAACCGTTCCTGCTCGGGAACGAGCGCCGTCGACACCATCCGCACTTCTGCCATCGGATAGGACCTCTCGCGGACCCCTATTGGGCGGCATTATACACTTGCAAGGCTCGTGTCCAAGAAGGTTCTGGGCGCGAGGGGGTGGGAGGAATGCGGCGGCTCTTTGCGCCCGGTAACTACGACTGTCTCTGGGCCTCGGCGCATTGCGGGCACAGACCGTGCGAGAACATCGCGTCGGTGTTCCGGCTGATGTAGACCTCCACCGCTTCCCAGTAGTTCTTGTCGTTCCGGATTTTCTTGCAATACATGCAGATGGGAATAATCCCGCGAAGTTCTTTCACCTGGTTCAGCGCTTCGGTGAGCCGCTGGTTCGCCAGTTCCAGCTCGGCCGAGCGCTGCTCGATCAGCCGGCTGGCCTCGCGGAGTTTGACGTCCGTGGCATGCTTGTATAGCGCAAACTCAATGTTGGCCCGCAGTTCCCGCTCGTCGAACGGTTTCACGAGGTAGCCATAGGAGTTCGTCTCCATGGCCCGCGTCACCAGATCCGGATCCGAATAGGCTGTCAGAAAAAGCACCGGGAGATTGAATTGCTGCCGGACCTGCTGTGCCGTTTCGATTCCGTCCAGATCGCCCGCCAGGTTAATGTCCATCAGCACCAGGTCGGGCTTCGACTCGCGAATGCGCGTCAGCGCCACCTCGCCCCGGGCGGCCTGCCCGCACGGCCAGTAACCCAGCCCGGCCAGGCGGTCGGTCAGCTCCATCGAGATCAACGCCTCATCTTCCACGATAAAAATACGCGGGGCGATCCTCTCAGTTCGCATGCACGAGCCTCCCCAGCGGGACGTCCACGGTGATGGAGGTCCCGCTACTGGATTCGATGCGGATCAAACCGTTCAGCTGCTCGGTCAGGGTGTAGACCAGCTGCAGGCCGAAGCCGGTGGAAGCGGCCGAGCCGGCGTCCCCGAAGCCCACTCCATTGTCCTGCACCATGATCACCATGCGGTCTCCGTGGGCGGTGACGCGCAGCAGCGCTTCTCCCGAGCTTCCGTCGGGAAACGCGTACTTGAAGACGTTGGTCAGCAACTCGCTCACGATCATGCCGCACGGCAGGGCCGTCTCCACCGGCAGCGAAACGTTGTCGGCCTCGATGGTGAGGCGAACATTGCGGCTCGCATCTTCGTTCGAGCGCACCAGTTGTTGGGCCAAGGAATTCACGTAATCCCCAAAATCCACAGCGGACAGATTCTGGGAACGGTACAGCCGGTCGTGCACCAGAATCATGGAGCGCAGCCGGTCCTGCCCTTCCAGGAACACGGCCTTCGCCTCGTCGTCGGCCACCTTCTTCGACTGGAAGTGCAGCAGGCTGGAAATGATCTGCAGGTTGTTCTTCACGCGGTGGTGGATTTCCCGCAGCAGCGTTTCTTTCTCCCGCAGCGATTCGGCCAGCCGCAGTTCGGCCAGCTTGCGCTCGGTGATGTCCTGCACCGTGCCGGTGGAGCGCACCGGCGTGCCTTCCGTGCTGTATTCCGTCATCGCGCGTTCGTGCACCCACTTGATCCGGCCGTCGCTCATTCGGATCCGGTGCGTGATTTCGTAGGGTGCTTTGTTGGCCACCGATTCCCTGTAGGTCCTGTTGACCATCTCCCGGTCATCGGGATGCACGGCATGCAGGAACGCTTCATACGTCGTGTCAAAGCGCTCGGGATCGCTTTCGAAGATTTGATAGATTTCGTTGGACCATGTGAGCTCGCTGGTGGCCAGATTCAATTCCCAACTACCTAGACGAGCCAGCGACTGCGCTTCCCGCAGGCGATGCTCGCTTCCCCGCAAGGCCTCTTCCGCCCGCCGGCGTTCGGAAATATCGCGCAGGATGACGGTCAAGAACATCTTCCCCGCCACCGCGACTTGCGAGATTGAGGCTTCGATGGGGAATTCCTCGCCGCTGGCCCGCAGGGCGCCCACCGGTTGCCGCAACCCCATCGGCCGGGCCTCACCCTGGTTTTGGCTAAAGGAGCGCATGTGTTCCGCGTGCGCCGCCCGAAACCGTTGCGGCATCAGCATGGCGATGGGCTTCCCGATCACTTCCGAGGCCTTGTATCCGAACATCTTTTCGGCGGTCTGATTGAACAAGACGATATGCTGGTTCTCATCCGTCGAAATAATTCCGTCCATAGCGGTGGCGATCATGCTGGCCAGCCGTTCCTCACTGGTGCGCAAAGCGTCCTCGGCCTGCCATCGTTCGGTGATGTCCTGCACCGTGCCGGTGGAGCGCACCGGCTTCCCCTCGGCGCTATATTCCGTGGTGCCGCGCTCCTGCACCCATTTGACGCGCCCGTCTTTCGTCCGGAGCCGGTAAACGATTTCGTAGGGCGCCTTGGTGGCGACCGATTCCGCGTAGACGGCGTTGACGGCCTCCCGGTCCTCGGGATGCACGGCGTTCAGAAACGCTTCGTGCGTCGCGCCGAAGTGCCGGGGGTCTAACTCCAAAATGCGATCGATTTCCTCGGACCAGGCCAGCTGGCCGGTAACCAGGTTCAATTCCCAGCTGCCCATGTGCCCGATCCGCTGGGCCTCCAGCAGCCGGTGCTGGTTTTCCCGAAGCTCTTTCTCGGCGCGCGCGCGCTGTGCCAGGCTCTTGCCGCGCTCCACCTCCGCCGCCAGGCGCTGCCCGATGATCCGCAGCAGGTTCTTGTCTTCTTCGGTGAACTCGTGCGGTTTATCGTCGAGCAGGCAGGTGACCGCGATCACGCGTCCTTCGTTGTCCAGGGCTGGGAAGCCGCAGTAGGAGTACGCATTATGCTCGCGCAGAAACGATGCTTGGGGGAAGCGCTCGGCGACGCGGTCGTAGGCCACGATATCCTTGGCTGCTTCCACGCTGCCGCACGGGGTGATGTCCAACGGGCTGCTTCCCGCATCGGCCATGAATTTGCCATTGGCATAGACGGCCTTGAACAAGAGCTGCCGGCTCTCAATTTCCGACAGGCACACTGTGCGCACGTCGAACAGCCGGCCGATCATGCGCACCACGCGCTCGTACACCGCGACAGGATCGCCCGACAGCATCATGCTCAACTCCGCCAGCTCCTCCAATCGCTTCCGCCGCGCCACCTCCCGCTCCGCGATCCTTTTCCGCTCGGTGATGTCGATCACCGCGCCGGTGGTGCGCACGGCGCGCCGCGCGCTTCCTTCGCCCTCGAACGTGGTCTCCGACCGCGTGGCCAGCCAGCGGATGGCCCCATCGCGGCGCACGATGCGGTGCTCCACGTCAAACAGGCCGTCGCCCGCCGGATCGTGGGCCCGCTGGACCGCCGCCCGCATGGCTTCCCGGTCCTCCGGGTAGATCCCGTCGAGGTACATCTGCAGCGTCACTGGTTTGTCCAGCTCCACGCCGTAGTTCTTGCGCTGCTCCGGCGACCAGTAGATCGTGTTGGCGACCATGTCATGATCGAAAATCCCCATCTCGGAAACGCGGGCGGCCTGCCGCAATCGCCGCTCGCTCTGGCGCAGCGCTTCCTCCATCTGTCGCCGCTCGGTCACGTCGATGGTGGCGCCAAACGTGCGCAGCGCACGGCGTGCGTCCCCCTCGCCCTCGAACACCGTTTGCGCGCTGGCCGCCAGCCAGCGGACACTGCCGTCGCGCTGTGTGACCCGATACTCACGCTTAAATGAGCCGTCCGTCATGGGATCTTGTGCGCTCCGGATCGCCTCCCGCACAGCCTCTCGGTCCTCGGGGTGGATGCGATCCAGCAACCCTTGCATGGTCACCGGTTCATCCGGGCCGTAACCGAACATCTCCCGCAACACGGACGAGTGGTAAATCGCATCGGTGATGCGATCATGGTCGAAGATGCCGATGTAAGAAACCCGAGCGGCCTCCTGCAGCCGTTGCTCGCTCGCCCGCAGCGCCTCCTCGACCTTCTTGACTTCCGTCACGTCGCGCACCGTGACCACCACCTTGGTCACCCAGCCCGCCGCATCTCGCACCGGAGCGTACCGCCCGGAAAGCCAAACCATGTCGCCGGTATGGGGCAGCGTGAAGGGAGTGATATTTCCAAGGTTCGGCTCTCCCGCCAGCGCTCGGCGCAATCCTTCTTCCACACGCAGTTCGCGCAGCACCGGAAAAAGGTCCAGGGGATTCTTGCCCACGATTTCGCGGGCCGGGACGCCGGTGAGATCCTCCATGTAAGGGTTCCACAATTCGCACCGGAGATTCTGGTTATAAACGATCACGCCCGAGGGGGTGTTGTCGATCACCTGCGTGTTCAGCTCGCTAGCCTCGCGCAGCGCCTCCCGGGTGCGCTGGCCGTCGCGAAAATTCATGATTCCGAACGACAGCGTCTCCGCCACATGGGCCAGCAGCTCGATCTCCTGAGCCCCGAAGGCGGCCGGCTGGCCAGCATAGATGCACAGCGTCCCCAGTGCCACACCGCGCACCACCAGGGGCAGCCCGCAGATGGACCGGTATCCGCGTCTCCGAGCTTCGGTTCGCCACGGATGGGAATTCCGATTCTTCACCACGTCGTGGAAGACCGCAGGTTTCGCGGTGCGGATGGACGTTCCGGCGGGTCCGCGCCCGTTGGCCGTATCCGACCAGGTGAATTTCGAGCTGGAGAGGTAGCCGTCTTCGTGTCCCGCCCAGGCCAGGGGGCGCACGGTCTTGTTGTCATCGTTCTCCGCCAGGCCCACCCAGCAAAAACGGTATCCGGCGTCCACCACGATGGCGCAGACCCGCTCGACGAGTTCCTTTTCGCTGGCGGCCTGCACCAAAGCCTGCGCGGTCCGCGTGGTGGCCGCCAGGGCCCTCTGGACATGGCTCAACGCCAATTTTTTGGCTGGTCGTACCGGGGTGGTTCGTTTCAAGCGCCGCATTTTTTTCCCAAGGCCTGAATCAATGCTGCATGCGACGAAAAAGACGCGAACTATGTATGGCGCAAGTCTTGCATAAATTTCCGGTGTTTTCCAGCACCCGCCTCGGTGCCATGGTTATTGACACGAACAACACCGCACCAGCAAGATTTCCGCCGAAGTGGCCGCCGATTGAATATCCTTTTGCGGTACGTCCAATCGCGGAGACTGAACCATGAAAAAACAACTATGGTCCCTTTCGATTCTGGCAATGCTGCTGGCCGCCATGCTGCCGGGCGCTCCCGCCCAGGCCCAAACCGGCGCCCCGGGCGCCTCCGCGGCTCCGGCCAATGGCCCGGCCCCGTCGCAGGGGCGCAAGAAGCGCATCGCCATCTTCGATTTTGATTACGCCACCGTGCAAACGGGGACCGCCGCGCTGTTTGGCACCAACGTGGACGTCGGCAAGGGCATCTCGGATTTACTCGTGAAATATCTCGTGAAGGACGGCACCTACTCGGTGATCGAGCGCAAGGCGCTGGACAAGATTCTCGCCGAGCAGAATTTCTCCAATAGCGACCGCGCCAATCCCACGTCCGCGGCCAAGCTGGGCAAGCTGCTGGGCGTCGACGCCATCATCGTCGGCAGCATCACGCAATTCGGAAACGACAACAAGAACACGAAAGTCGGCGGCGGGGGCGGCGGCTTTGGCGGCTTCGGCATCGGCGGCATCTCCCGCAGCAAGTCCAAGGCGGTCGTCTCGCTCGACGCCCGCATCGTGGACATCGACACGGCCGAAATTCTCGGGGTGGCCGAAGGGCACGGAGAATCTTCGCGCTCCAGCACCGGGTTGCTGGGCGGCGGAGGGAACTGGCACGGCTGGGGCGGCGGGGCCGTGGATTTCGGCTCCAGCGATTTTCAGCAGACCATCATCGGCGAAGCCGTCAAAACCGCGGTCGAGCAGATGAGCAAGGGGCTGATTGACGACAACACCAAGCTGCAAACGCGCACGATTGTCGTGAGCGGCCTCGTCGCCGCCGTGGACAGCGGCCAGATCATCCTCAACGTGGGCGCGAAGGCCGGCTTGAAGGTCGGCGATCAGCTCACGGTCGAACGCGTCACCCGCGAGATCAAGGACCCCACGACGGGCGCGGTAATTCGCCGCCTGGCGTCGCCGGTCGGCGTGATTCGCGTAACGGATGTGGACGACATTTCCGCCGTGGCCGCCCCGATTTCGGGCGCAGGCTTCAAGGTGGGCGATGCGGTGAAGACCGTCACGCAGTAGTGCGGGCGCCGGGCGTCAGTCCCACTCCATGGGCAGGCCGACGTAATTTTCCGCCAGCGTCTGCGACGCCGCTCGCGAACTCGTGACGTAATCCAGCTCCGCGAGTTGCCGCCGCTGGTCGAACGCATTGTCGCTGTCGAACAGGTGCAGCATCGACGTCATCCACCACGAGAATCGCTGCACCTTCCAGATGCGCCGCAGGCAGGTCTTCGAGTAATGGTTCAGCAGATCCCGCCGCCCCGAGGCGTAAAACTCCGCCAGGCCGCGCGCCAGCACGCGCACGTCCGTGACGGCCAGATTCAGCCCCTTCGCGCCGGTGGGCGGCACAATATGCGCCGCATCGCCCGCTAGAAACATCTTCCCAAACTGCATCGGCTCCACGACGAAGCTGCGCATCCCGGTGACGCCCTTTTGCACGATCGGCCCCTCGGTCAGCTTCCATTTGCCATCGGCCGTGGCCAGCCGCGCGTGCAGTTCCCGCCAGATGCGGTCGTCGGGCCACTGCCGGATGTCCTCATCGGGAGCGCACTGAATGTAGAGCCGGCTCAACTGCGGCGAGCGCATGCTCAGCAGCGCGAAGCCCCGCTCGTGATAGGCATAAATCAGCTCGTCGGAAGAAGGCGGCGCCTCGGCCAGGATTCCCAGCCAGCCGAACGGGTAGACGCGCTCGAAAACTTTCAACGCCCCCGCGGGGATTGAGGGCCGGCAAATTCCGTGGAAACCGTCGCACCCGGCGATGAAATCGCAGACGATTTCCTGCGCCTGGCCGCCGGCGCGGAAGCGGATCTTCGGCTTTGTTTCCGGCGCCGCATCGCCGAAATCGTGCACGCTCACGTCTTCCGCCTCGAAGAAAGTGCGCCCGCCCGCCGCTGCCCGCGCGTCGAAAAGATCGCCCACCGCGCCCGCCGAAGCGCAGCTCGATGCCGTGATGAACCAGGCCTTCCCGATGCAGCCGATCGCCCAGGCCCGTTTCCGCCAGCAGGGCTGCGACGCCCTCTTCGATCACGCCGGCGCGGACGCGGTCCTCCGTGTATTGGCGGCTGCGCGCTTCGACGACGATCGATTCGATGCCGTCCCGCCGGAGCAGATGGGCCAGCACGAGTCCCGCCGGTCCCGCCCCGACAATTCCTACTTGTGTGCGCAGCGCCATGAGGCCACCTCGGAGCCGCCCGGACACACCGGGCGGATAATAAGCGGCTATTCTACATTCATCTTGCAAAGCCGGAAGATCAATCTAGAATGCGTGGGGCGCCCATCCGGGGCGCGCTCGTGACGGTGGATCGAGGAGGTTCTCAGTGGCCAATAGGCAAGAATTTTACGGCTGGAAGCTGCTCGCGGTGCTTTTTTCCCTCGATTTCATCAACATGGGCTTTCCGTACTACGGCGGCAGCGTGATCAGCAGCTACATGCAGATTCCGATGAGCCGCAGCACCTATGGCTGGGCGTTCACGCTGATCAATCTGTTCGTGGGTCTGGCCGCGGTGTTTGTGGCCATGTCCATCGTCAAATTCGGTTTGCGAGCCACGTTTGTGATCGGTTCCACGCTGATTTGTTGCGGCTCTCTCTTCCTGGGCTTCTATGCGTACAAGCCGTGGCACTTTCTGATCGCCTTCGGCGTCGTCAACGGGACGGGTATCAGTTTTGCGACGCTGGTTCCCGCGGCAACCGCGGTGACTCGATGGTTCCGGCGTTATCGCGGCAGGGCCATGGGGATCGCGCTTTCCGCTTCGGGGTTCGCGGGTTTAGCCGCATCGAAGTTTCTCGGCAGAATGCTAAAGGCCGCCGGCGGCAATTGGCATGCGGGGTGGAAAATCGTTGCGTGCGCCGCTGTGCTTTCGGGACTCATGGCGCTCCTGTTCGTCCGGGAGAGCCCGGAATCCCTGGGGCAAACGATGGATGGCATTTCGGAGTTGGAACAGAGCCAGCCGTCGCGCACCGACACGTTGGCGACCAAATATTCCTGGACGACATGGCAGGCGTACGGAACGTCCACTTACTGGCTGATCGTGCTGGCCAGCGTCGCGGCGCAGTTCCCATTTTTCTTCATGATCGCCCACTGGCCGAAAAACCTGAGCGGCGCGGGCATCGCCGCCTCCGATGTGACCTGGGCGATGGGCCTGCTAACCATGGGCACGCTCGTCGGCCGCTGGCTTGGCGGATTGCTGATGGACGTCATGAATGCCCGCTACGCCTACATGATCGGGCTGTGCTTCTATTTCCTTGCCTCCTTCTGCGCCCTTCGTGTCACTCCCGATTCACTCTGGACCACTGCCTACGTCGCCTCGCTCTTGACCGGAGCGGCGTTCGGCTGGACGTTTACGTGCATGAACACCTGCACGGCCCACTATTACGGCCCGGCCGCATTTCCGAAGCTGAATGGCATGATGGTCATGCTGACGTCCACGTTGGCCTCGCCCGCCGGAGCGGTCGGCGGGAAAATCTTCGACCGTTACGGCAGCTATGCACGCGCGTTTGAATTCGAAGCCGTGCTGGCCGCCGTCGCGATCCTCGCCATGGCTTTCGCGACCATGCCGAAGCCCCGCGGCGCATCCGGCGCAACCGCGCCACCAGCGAGGGCGTGAGGACTCGGCTGGCGCCAAGGATGGAGAGTAGAGAGTTTTCCTGACGGGCGGCACGGCGTCCGCCGCCTTGTCTCGCAAGGCATGGTTCCTATATAATTTGGTTGCGAGATGGACCTATGACGGAACCATCAATGCAACGGAAGATTGCCGTGGTTGCGGGAATCGTCGTTTCGTTCTCGGCGCTTCTCTGGCTCGTGTCGTTTTCCGGGAAGCCGCCTGAGATTCTTGCCCAGATCGGTTTCGTCTGCGCGGTGATGTGCGCTTCCGCGTCGCTCGTCTTTAGCTGGGCGGCCCTGCTCGCGTACGTGGCACGCAGGCGTCATTGGTCGCCCCGAGCTTGCTACCTGGCAGGGCTATCGATCGTCGCCCTTCTCCTGGTGCCCTCCTATTTTGCTGGCGGTCGCGTGCAACGAGTGGACATCTTCTTGATAGGCCTTTTGCCAACCCTCACGGGCTACCTGTGCCGCAAGCTGGCATATCCGGAACTTAGCGACGAAGAAGCCTCCGCACCCGAACCACCCCTGAGCCTGTTTCACAAATAGCCGGGCCTTTTCAGCCTACAGCTGAATCTTCGAGAAGAGATAGCTCCCGATGGAGAGCAGGATCGCCGTCAGCACGGTGAGCACGACGAAGTCGGTGGTCATGCCCATCGCGAAGCTGTTGCTAAACGAGCCGCGCAGGCCGTCCACTCCGTAGGTGAGCGGATTCAAACGCAGCGCGAACTGCAGCGCCTTCGGCAGGCCGGTCGCCGGAAACAGCGCGCCCGAAAAGAAGAACAACGGCATCACCAGAAAATTCATGATCAGCGGAAAGCCCTGCATGTCCTCCAGGACCGAACCGATCGCCGTCCCGATCGCCGTGAAGAGCAGCGCGATCAAAAACATGAACACGATGGCGGCCGGCAGCAGCAGCGAACGCTCCAGCCGAAATCCGAACACCAGGCAGATGACGAACACCACGGCGCCCTGCGCCATCGCCACGATCGCCCCGCCCAGCGTCCGCCCCAGCACGATTTCCAGGCGCGACACCGGAGCCACGAGCGTCTCCTTCAGAAAGCCGAACTGCCGGTCCCAGATGATCTCGATTCCCGAGAACACGGCGTTGAACAGGATCGCCATCGAGATGATTCCCGGCGCGAGAAAGTTGAGGTAGTTGCCGCCGCCGGCCCGCGCGAACATCGACCGGAACCCGAACCCCAGCGCGACCAGGAACAGAATGGGCTGCCCCAGCGACCCGATGATCCGGGCGGGAGAGCGCACGTACCGTTTCAGCTGCCGCAGACACAAAATGTAGATGGCTTTCATCGGCGTCCTGCTCCTCTCCAGACTCTCCCCATCATGCGCATGCGGTCGGCGGAGGTGGCTTCCTCTTCGCGGATGGCGTGGCCCGTCAGCGCGATAAACGCATCTTCCAGCGTGGCACACTTCGTGCGCTCTTTCAGTTCGCCGGGCGCGCCCTGGGCCACGATTTTGCCGTGATCGATCACGGCGACATCGCTCGCCACGCGGTCGGCCTCGTCCATGTAATGCGTGGTGAAGAAGACCGTGACGCCCTCTTCCTTGCTCAATTGCTGGATGTAGCTCCAGATGTGGTTGCGCGTCTGCGGATCCAGGCCGATGGTCGGCTCGTCCAGAAACAGAATGCGCGGATTGTGCAGCAGCGCCCGCGCGACTTCCAGGCGCCGCTTCATCCCGCCGGAAAACGTCTTCACGAAATCCTTCTTGCGGTCGCCCAGCCCGACGAAATCCACGAGCAGATCGATGCGCTTCCGGCGCTCGCCGTGCGGAACGCCGTAGAGGATCCCGTGCAGGTCCATGTTCTCGAACGCCGTCAATTCGTCGTCCAGGCTGGGGTCCTGAAAGACGATCCCGAACGACCGCCGCACCTGCTTCTGGTCGTGCGCCGGATCGTGCCCGTTCACGCGGATCGCGCCGCTGGTCGGGTCAAGGACGGTCGTGAGCATCTTGATCGTCGTCGTTTTTCCCGCCCCGTTGGGGCCCAGGAAGCCGAAAATCTTTCCCTCGGGAACCGTGAACGAGATGTGGTTCACCGCGCAAAATTCCCCGTAGTTCTTGACCAGGTCCTGCACTACGATCATTTCATTCATCGTGGTCCTTCGTATGGCGGGCGGTGCCCGCGGGCGCCCGCCCCGGCTCGGGAGCGGTCAGCCAGCATACGCCGTATCCAACGGATCGATCAATCGGATATCAGTTTTGGCGGACATCGATTCCGGCTATATTTGTACCGAACCAAAGGATTCAGGAGGCTGCCACGGTGACCACGGTTCGAGAAGCGACCTACGGCGTCTTGCGCGATCTGGGGATGAAAGTCATCTTCGGCAATCCCGGATCGAGCGAATTGCACTTCCTCAAAAACATGCCCGCGGATTTCCAGTATGTCCTGGGCCTGCACGAACGCACCGCGGCGGGCATGGCCCTGGGGTACGCCCTGGGCAAGGGCGAGGCGGCGTTCGTGAATCTGCATTCAATCGCCAGCGTGGGCAACGGCATGGCCGCCATCGTGGACGCTTCTCTGGGCCACGTCCCGCTCGTCATCACCACGGGGCAGCAGGACCGCCGGCACATTCTGGCCGAGCCGTTTCTCATGAGCCGCGCGGTCGAAGTCGTGCGGCCCTACGTGAAGTGGGCCTACGAGCCGTTGCGCCCCGAGGACGTGCCCGCGGCCATCGCGCGCGGCTATCACCTGGCCATGCAGCCGCCCCGCGGGCCGGTGTTCATCTCCATTCCAAGCAATGACTGGGACCACGCCTGCGAGCCTGTTTCCGCGCGCCGCGTGACGCAATCGGTGGCGCCGGATTCCGCGGCGCTCGACGAAGTGGTTCGCGCGATTGCCTCGAGCCGCAGCCTGGCATTCGTCGCGGGCGCGCAGATCGAAGAGGACGGCGCCGGGCGCGACGTCGTCGCGCTGGCCGAAGCCTTGAACGCGGACGTCTACGACGAGCCGATTGCCTCGCGCTGGGCCTTCCCGCGCAGCCATCGCCTGCTTCGCGGACGCCTTTTCCCCGCGCAGAAGCCGCTCTCCGAGCAGCTGGCGCGCTACGACACAGTCGTGGTTCTCGGCGCGCCGGTCTTTCTCTATTACACCATTGTGCCCGGCAACACCGTCCCGCCGGAAACCAAGCTGTTTCAGCTCACCAATTCGCCGCTCGACGCCGCGGCGGCGCTGGCCGGCACGAGCATCGTGGGCAACCTCGCCGATGCGGTCCGCTACATCGCCGGCCGCGTGAAGCCGGTCGCGCGCACGGTGCCCGCGCTCTCCCCGGCGCCCGAGGCACAGCCCGGGCACCCCATGTCACCCGACTACGTCTTCAGCGTCCTGAATAAGCTTTTGCCGCGCGACGCGATTCTGTGCGAGGAGTGCCCCTCGTCCAAGATCGATCTCGAGCGCCGCATTCTGCTCGACGAGCCCGGCTCGTTCTATTCCGTGCGCAGCGGGATTTTGGGCTTCGGCTTGCCCGCCGCCGTGGGCTTGCAGCTCGCCCATCCCCGCCGGCGCGTGATCTGTCCGGTGGGCGACGGTTCGGCGCAGTATTCCATCCAGGCGCTGTGGTCGGCGGTGCAATACAAAGCGCCGGTAATTTTCCTCATGCTGCGCAACGGAGATTATTCCGCGCTCAAGGGATTCTGCGACTTCATGAAAGTAGGCCGCAATGTCCCCGGAATGGACATTCCGGGAATTGACGCGGTCCGCATCGCGCAAGGCTACGGCATGCAAGCCCGCGAAGTGGACCGCCCCGAGGATCTCGAACCCGCCCTGCGCGAAGCCCTCGCCTCACCGAAACCCACCTTGCTCAGCGTGAACGTCCTGCCCGGCGGGCAAAAGACCTTCGGCATGGATCAGTCCGTGAATTCCCCGAACAAATGACGCCAGCCGAGGCTGCCGCCCGCGCCAACGGAAAGGCGGTCAGCGCGGGGGGCGGGGCTTGGCGGCTTCGTACAGCGGGGACAGTTCGCGCAGGCGTTTCACCGTCTCGATGACGCGGGCGGCGACGTACTCGACTTCTTCGGCGGTATTGAAGCGGCCGAGGCCGAAGCGGACCGAGCTGTGCGCGAGGTCCTCGGAGACGCCCAGCGCGCGCAGCACGTGGCTGGGCTCGAGGGTCGCCGACGTGCAGGCCGAGCCGCTCGATACGGCCACGTCGTTGATGCCCATCAGCAGCGCTTCGCCTTCGACTCCGGCAAAACTGAGATTGAGATTCTGCGGCAGGCGCTGGGTCATCGAGCCATTGATGAAGGTGTTGTCGAGGCCGGCGAGGATGGCGTCCTTCAATTTGTCGCGCAGCGCGCGCAGCCGCTCGCCTTCCTCCGCCATCTCCTGCTGGCAAATCTCGCACGCCTTTCCCAGGCCGACGATCCCCGGAACGTTCAGGGTGCCGGAACGCATGCCGCGCTCGTGGCCGCCGCCGTCAATCATGGCCGCCAGCTCGACGCGCGGATTCTTGCGGCGGACGTAGAGAGCGCCCACGCCCTTCGGGCCATAGAGCTTGTGCGCGGAGAGGGCGAGCAGGTCGACGCCGTCCTTCTCGGCGTCCACGGGGATTTTCCCCACGGACTGCGCGGCGTCCACGTGGAAGAGTACGTCCTTTTCCTTGGCGATCCTGCCGATTTCCGCGATGGGCTGGACGACGCCGATTTCGTTGTTGGCGTGCATGATGGAAAGGAGAATGGTGCGCGGGGTAATCGCGCGGCGGAGATCGTCGGGATCGACCAGGCCGTCCTTGGAAACGGGCAGGCAGGTGACCTCGCAGCCGGATTGTTCCAGGCGCTTCAGGGTGTCGAGCACGGCCTTGTGCTCGGTGGCCTGCGTGATGATATGGTTGCCGCGCTTGCGGTACGCTTCGGCGACGCCTTTCAGGGCCAGGTTGTCCGATTCCGTGGCGCCGCTGGTGAAGACGATCTCCCGGGGCGAGGCGTGGATCAGCCGGGCCACGTGGCCGCGGGCGGTCTCGACCGCCTCCTCGGCCTTCCAGCCGAATTCGTGGTTGCGGCTGGCGGCGTTGCCGAACTTTTCGGTGAAGTAGGGCAGCATGGCCTCGACCACGCGCGGGTCGACGCGCGTCGTGGCGTGGTTGTCCATGTAGATGGGGAGCTTGACGGCCATATCCAACCTCTGGGAAGTGTACCCAAAATCCGGCGCGCGCGCACGGGGGGCCTCCCAAGGCCTACCGCCCCGGAAGGACAGACATTGTTGGCCTTGACGCGAAACGACTGTTACAATGATTCCGCATGGCTGATTGGCGGCAAATTCAAGCGCGCATCCGCAAGGCGAAGAACAGCGCCGAAGCGCCGGCGAAACTTCTGGAACTCTACCGCCGCACACGCGATGCCATGGTCGCCTGGGAACTCGCCGCGATCGAAGAAAAAGCCGAACACAAGGATGAGGCAGTGAACTGGTACACGATTGCCGCGCGGCGTTTTCGCCGCGCCGACTGGAAAAAGAAAGCCGAAGAGGCGCTGGCGCGGCTCGGAGTCGAATTTACTCCTGAGACAGCGGAAGCAGCCGCTAAGGAACACGAGGAACGCATCTTGGGAGAAGCCGCAGGAGCAGCTCCAGAATCAACCCGCAGTACATCTGCTGATCTTCAGGAACACCAGCCATTGCCGCTGGCCCTCGGCGAGATTCCCGAAACGCCCGAGACCGGCGCGCCAGCCGAAGTATCGGCGCACGCCGGAGAAACGGGCGAAGAAGGTCAGCCGGGCAAGAAGAAACGGCGGCGCGGACGCCGCGGCGGCCGAGGCCGCCGTCGCAAGGGCGCGCCCGCTGCGCCGGGATTGCCGTCGCAGGTCTTTGCGGGAACCGAGGAACCTCGGCCGCCCGTGGTGCGTCCGCCGGCGTTTGATCGTGGCCGGCCGGAACGCGCTGCCTTCGAGCCTCCCGTACACCGGGAAGCCCCCGTCGCGCGCGAGTATGAGGCGCCCGCTCCCCTGTCGCTGGCCGAACGCGCCTCGCATGGCCGCGCCGGCGATCCGGCCCTGGCCTCACGCATGGCCCATCTGGAATCGATGCTGAGGCGGCTGGTGTCGAGCCCGCTGCACCGCATGGACAAAGCCGACGAGGCTCCCGCGGGGCCCGGCGTGCTTCTGCTCTCGGACTCGGACCTGATCACGACGTATTACATCGAAGCCTGCCAGACCCTGCGCGTCGGCTTTGCCAATCTCCTCCGCGGCGGGAAGAGCAACAGCGGACGCGGCACCGGGCGAGGCTACACGGAGCGCGGCGACCTCAAAGCCAAGCTGGCCGAGCACCTGGGCATCAGCGAAGCCAAAGTCACGCAGTACATGAAGGATCATTGCGTGGTGCGCTGGATTCAGCTCGATGACGAGGCGCCGTTGCTCGCGCATTTCGCCATCGGCGTCCTCCGCGCCCCTCTCAACCTCGACTAACCTTCTTCCGAATCTCAGCGGCACAGGCACTCCTGCCTGTGCTCTTACCCTTTATCTCAGGTCTTCGCCCCGTCGGCGGTTGATGGGGTGTTTGCTGCGCGCGAGTGGTGTATATTGGCGCGTATGCCGCGAACGGGGAAGGGGCTTATGCCAAGAAAAATACCGGGATGTTCGGCGCGGTGCTGGCCGGGCCGAGTTACGCGCAGGCGCCGGAAGCCAGGCCGAGCGCGGTCGCGCCGAGCTGCGACCGCCGCTGCCTGTACGGCGTCCTGGATCAGTATCTGCATGCGCTGACGGCCAAGGACCCTTCGCGGCTGCGCTGGGCGAAGATGGTACAGAACACGGAAAACAACGTGTCGCTGCAAGTGGGCGACGGGCTGTGGGGCACGATCACCGGCCTGGGCTCCTACGATCTCCGGTTTGCCGACACCACCGATGGCCAGGTGGGCTTCTACGGCGTGGTGCAGGAGAAAACCGTGTCGTCGGTGATCGCCTTGCGGCTGAAGGTGGACGACGGCGCCATCTCCGAGGTCGAAACCCTGGTGCGGCGCAACGAGGCAGGGAGCCTCTTCCCGAATCCGCCGAACCTGGTGGATAAGCCCGTCTTGAACGAGATGCTCGCGCCCGCGCAACGGCGCCCGCGCGAACGCATGATCTCCATCGCCAACGGCTATTGGGACACGCTGCAGCTCAACGACGGCACGCTCTTCACCCAGTTCGACGACCAGTGCGACCGGATCGAAAACGGCCTGCAGACCACCCGCAATCCCGCGCTCCTGAAGATCAGCAGAGTCGCGGAGTTGGGATGCGCGGACCAGTTCAAGCTGGGCCATTACCGCTTCGACGACCGCCTGCGCGCCCGGCGCTTCCCGCTGGTCGACGAGGAGCGCGGGCTGGTGCTCTCCGCGGCTTTCCTGGACCACACCGGCCGGCTAGGCACCTACAAGTACACGGATGGGCGTGTGGTCGAGTCATCCATGAAAACGCCGAGCTCGCTGTGCGCGCTGGAACTGTTCAAAATTCAGGACGGCAAGATCCGGCAGATCGAGGCCGTGTTTATCAGCGTGCCGTACAACATGCCAACGCCCTGGCTTCCGTGAAGAAGTTCCCGGGTCCTTCCGGAGCGGTGGCCGCACCCCGGCGCGCTCCGCATGCAGATTTCGTCCGGCCGGAAAATTGAAGGAGAGGTGAGACCGTGCGGGTTCGCTTGCGAAACAGATTCGTGGTGGTCTGCGCCGCGATGGCCCTGGCGCTTGCGAGCTATGCGGGAAAGAACGCGCTGGTCCGCGCGGGCCAGGCAAAACTCTCCGCCTATGGCCAGATTGACCGGAAGCGATTGCTGGCCGCCGATCAGCACCCCGAAGACTGGCTGACGACGGGGCGCGATTTCGGCAAGGGACACTATTCGCCGCTCGCGCAGGTCAACCGGGAGACGGTCAGCCGTCTGGGTCTCGCCTGGGATTACCACACGCATACGGACCGGGGGCTCGAGGCCACACCGATCGTGGTAGACGGCGTGATGTACACCTCGGGTGTGGCCGGACGCGTCTATGCACTCGACGGGAAGACGGGCAAGGAACTCTGGACCTTCGATCCGCAGAACGACTTGAGCGTGACCCGCCGCTCGTGCTGCGATGAAGTCAATCGCGGCGTCGCGGTGTGGAAAGGCAAGGTGTACACCGCTTCGCTGGACGGACGCCTGTTCGCGCTCGATGCGGCCACCGGCGCCGTTTTGTGGAAGGTGGACACCGTCGTCGACCACCAGCGCGGCTACACCAGCACCGGCGCGCCGGAAATCGCTGGACGCGTCGTCGCAATCGGAAATGGCGGCGCGGAATACGATGCGCGCGGCTACGTCAGCGCCTACGATCTGGACACCGGCAAGTTCGCCTGGCGCTTTTTCACCGTGCCCGGCAGCGCCTCGGGGCCGTACGAAAACCCGGAACTGGAAGTGGCCGCCAAAACCTGGGACCCGAAAAGCCGCTGGGACATGGGCGGCGGGGGCACGGTCTGGGACGGGATGGTCTACGACCCGGAGCTGAATCTTCTCTATTTCGGCACGGGCAACGGCACGTTCTTCGACCAATCCAAGCGCAGCCCGGCCGGAGGCGACAACCTCTTCATCGCCTCCATCCTGGCCATCAACCCCGATACCGGCCGGCTGGTCTGGCACTATCAGGAAGTGCCCGGCGAGCAGTGGGATTACGACGTCGTGCAGCCGCTGGTTCTCACCGATCTGAAAATCGGCGGGAGCATTCGCAAGGTGATGATGCAGGCGTCGAAGGACGGCTTCTTCTATATTTTCGACCGCAAAACGGGCCAGCTCCTCTCCGCCGAGAAATTCGTTCCCGTCACCTGGGCCGATCACATTGACCTGAAAACAGGACGGCCCGTGGAGGCAGCGAACGCCCGGGATTTCCGCAATTCGTTCAACGGCAAGAAGTACGTCGAACCCTCGGTGATGGGCGGCCACAACTGGCACGCCATGGCCTGGGATGCGCAGCGCGGCCTCATGTACATTCCCGAGATCGAAAACGGGCAAACCGGAATTTTTTCAGGCAAGGCCATTCTCCGCGCGTGGGACCCGATCCGCTCCAAGCACGTGTGGGAACTCGAACCGACGGACTGGTGGGATCGCGCCGGCGTGCTGGCCACGGCCGGAGGACTGGTGTTCCAAGGCAACGGCACCGGCCACTTCTGCGCCTACGACGCCGCGACGGGCAAGAAGCTGAAGGACATCGACGTGGGAACCACGATCATGGCCGCGCCCATGACCTACTCCGTGGATGGTGTGCAGTACGTGGCGGTGATGGCCGCTTGGGGCGGCGGCGGCTGGAGCATGGCGCACCCCGCCAGCGCCGCTTACATTTACGGCAACGAAGGCCGCCTGCTCGTGTTCAAGCTCGATGGCGGCCCCACGCCCAAGCCGGAGCCCCTGCCCCCGCTCGGCCCGATACCCCAGCCTCCGGCCCTTACCGCTTCACCTGAAGCCGTGAACCACGGGAAAGATCTCTTCGCCGCGAATTGCAGCCGGTGCCACACCAACGACGAACGCAGCCTCGCGCTCAACCTGCGCCGCATGCCTCCCGAAATTCACGAGGCGTTCCAGCAGGTGGTCCTCGGAGGCATGCTTAAGAACGCCGGCATGCCGCCCTGGGAGGGAGTCCTCAGCCCCAAGGAAGTGGCCGACATCCACGCCTACCTGATTTCGATCTCCTGGGACGCCTATAAGGCGCAGCAAGCCGCCAAACCGTAAGACTTGTATCTCTTCGGCACCGCTGCTAGCGGGTCTTCCCGTTCGCCGGGCGGTGAGCCGGACCGAACGTCAGGTTGCTCGAGAAAAACGGCAGGACCTTTTTCTCCAGGCGGCCCTGGATTCCGCTCACGTGGTCGCCGTCGTAGGTCTCAAACGTGTGCGGAATCCCGTACACGGCGAGGCGGCGATCGAGCTCCTGATTCGAAACCAGGAGCGTGTCTTTCGTGCCCACGTCACCGGCAATGGCGTGCAGCCTTTTCAGATTCGGGACGTATTGATCGAGCATCGCCAGGGGCGCGTTGGCATCCCATTTCTGCGCGACCTGCGGCTGGAACTTGCCACCCAGCCAGGGAAGATCGAAGAAAAGCGGCTCGTTGTTCGGATTCGGAGACCATGCGGCCGCTGAAGCGACCATCGCACGCGTGCCGAAATCAGCCTTGGCGAGGTCCGCGGCGCTGCGAATGCCCTCTGCCTTCACCAGCGAGGGGGATTCGACACTCAAGCTGGGTTCGAGGCAGCACGCGCTCAGCACGTAAATGCTCGAAAACACCTCCGGGAATTTTATTCCCAGCCGAATCGTGCCGTACCCGCCCATCGAATGGCCGGCCAGGCCGCGGCTCATGCGATTGGGGATGGTGCGGTAATGCGCGTCCATGTACGCGACCAGATCGTGCGTCAGGAACGCCTCCCAGTCACCCGTGGTGACGGAGTTCGAGTACATGCTGCCCATGTACGCGGTATAGGCGTTGGGCATCACGACAATCATCTCGCGGGCCGCGCCAGCCGAAATCGCTTTGTCGAAGGCCGCGGGCGCATCGACGAAGAGATGTTTGGCCCCGAACCAGTTGTCGTCGTTGTCCGTGTAGCCATGCAGCAGGTAGACGACCGGGTAGCGGTCGTGCGGATGGCTCTTGTAGCTGGGCGGCAGATAGACCGAGACGTCGCGATCCGCCGAGTCGCCCTCCAGATTTCCTTCGAGAGCTTTCCCGTGCACCTTGATGCGTTCCACAGTGCCGTGCAGCGGCGGATTATCGGCGGCGGATAAAACCAGGCCGACGGTCCCGACGAGAAGTACAAAGGCGAGCGCCACGCGCGCCGCCAAACACATGGCGCGTGAATGAGTCCGTTTCATGAGCATGGAACCTCCTGGATTAGAACACCAAGTCTCGCCTTCCCTGGGCGCCCTTGGGCGCTGGAACGGCCGGATGATACCGCTACGTCAGCGTTGTAAGGACCACTTACAGCACGGCGTAGTACGTGAAGATGGTGTAGTCGGGATTCGCGTGGCGCTTGGCCGTGCCCACGATCACCGTGCGCGTGAGCCAGTCGTGCGGACCGATGGGCGTATCGAACACCGGCGTTACGCGGAAGTAGAACTCCGCGTCACCGCCCCACGTCGGATCGTCCCGCGAAATCTCCTTGCGGTCGGTGCGATAGAGATACCCCGTGTTGTTGATATAGATCATCGTGCCGTCGGAGGCCTCGAGCATGTAATGCGCGTTGAGGCGGCCGTTGCCCGCGTAGTCGGCGCCGCTGTGCGGCACCACGCGGCCCTGTAAGCGCGGCCCCTCGATGACGCCGGAGACCGCCGGCACGTAGGCGCGCCGGCCGTTGGGCGTCTGGAACGACACGCGTTCCTTGAAATCAATGCGGATCTGAAATACGTACTCGAGCTTGATCGGTTCAATTTCCCCCAACGATTTGACGGCTCCCGCCGGCGGCGCCGGCGCCGCCTTCTGTGAGGTGCCCGCGCCACTCTGCCCGGCACGCACGGCCTCGGGAAGCAGCCCGGGAATCAGACCTCCTGCGAGAATCGCGCTGCCGCCCAGTACCGAACCTTTCAGCAACGAGCGGCGATCCATGGCGGGCTGCGGGGAACCATTCGGGGCATTGCGGCGTTTTACGTTCATGAAGACCATCCTTTCTGACTGACGGCGAAGCTTCTATAGCAGCGAACATCTGGTTCGGACATGCATGCATGACCACCGAGCCAGCACTCGTCACTCGACGCACTCGAAACTGGCGGCATCCTCGGGATCGCCCTGGCCCTTGTACTGCGCGTGCTTGGGATAGGCGCACAGCGGGCGGCTGCGTCCCGGGAACGCCCTTCCGGTGGCCACCATGGAATCCGGCGGCGTGCCCTTTTCCACCCAGTTGACGACGGCGCCGAGCGTGTCAAAGCTATCGAGCGCTGCCGGGCCGCCCGAGCAGTGGCCCATACCCGGTACCAGAAACAGCCGACTCGATCGCATGACGCGATCCACTCCGCCATTATCCGCGGCCATCCGCTGGTAGTAGGCGAGCGTGTCGAGCGCCGAAAACACCGGGTCACTCGTGCCGTGATAAAAAATGAGCTTGCCGCCGTGGCCGAAAAAGGTGCTGAGATTCGTCCACGTGGATGTATCCGTCAGAATCTGGTTTCCGTCGGCCGCCACCGCCGCCACTCGCTGATCGACATCCAGCGATAGCGCCAGATTGGGCGAACCCAAGGGATTGGGTCCTGTGCTCGGCAAAAAGTTCGAGAAGGTGCCCGGAGCGCCGCCTATCATTCCCGTGTCGTAAAGGAACGCAGGATAGATTTGTCTTCCCCGCGAATCCTTCGGCCCAGCGAAGGCTTTCTGGAGCGCGCCCACTTGCAGCGATGTCAGGCAAGCATCGGTCTTGGTACCTTTGCAGGTGAGAACGCCCGGATCGAAATGGCAAGCCGTGCGATTGAAGATCATGCCGTCCTTCAATCCGTCGAGGGAATCGCAGGCTTGCAGGATGGCGTCAGTCAGGAGCTTCTTGTCGGCCGCCGAAAAATCATTCGCGGGCACTGGCTTGCCGGAAGCGTCTTTCGGGGCCATCTGGTTGAAGGCAACCGCCGCCCAAGCCAGGGCGATGTTCGAGTAGCCCGTATCCATGGCGGGATCGCCCACCACCACGCCGTCGAACTCCGTGGGATACCGCTGCGAGACAAGCATCCCTTCGCGCCCCCCAGTGGAGCAACCCGAGAAATAGGAGTGTTTGGCCGGCTGGCCGTAGTAATGCGCGATGATCTGTTTGGCGAGGGCCGTCACGCGGCCGACAGCCACGTGAGCAAAATCGAGACTCGCCTGCTGGTCCTTCATAAACGACGCGTCAAACGCGGCGCCCTTGTGGCCGGTGTCGGTGGAGACTACGGCAAAGCCCCGCGCCAGCCCGGGAGCATTTCCGGCCGCCTGCCAGCCCATCGGCGGCGGCACCGAACCATTCAACGCCCCGCCGCCCTGGAACAGAAACCGGCCGTTCCAGTTGTCCGGCAAGGCGATGGCAAAGCCGATCGCGTAAGGCTTTCCGTCGGCGCCGATACGCTGGTCAATGACTCCATCCGCAAGGCAATACGACGGGATGGCCACCGGAATCGTCCCGGGATAGAAAGGCGAGGGCCGCACCGTCCCCGGGGGCGCGGTGGGAACCGGCTCCGCTTTGGTGATCACCATCCCGGAGCCGGGAATCGAGAGCTTTACCAAGTCAGCACACTTTTCGACCGGCGCCGTGCCGCTTCCCGCGCCGCTCGGCGCTTGGCCATAGGCAACGGGCGCCAGCGCCAAGCAAATCAGAATGGCAAACATTTGTGTCTTTGGGATGCAGATCATGATCTCGCCTCCCCACTAATATGTGCCGAGAGGATGGCCGGCGCGCGCACGGCGCACGGCGAAGCCCCGCCATACGGAAAACGCGAGAGTTATGCCTGAATTGGAGGCTCAATGCAACTGCAGATTGGAGGCGGGCCTTGCGGCGCGCACCACGGCATGCCGTCGGATCGGCAAGGCAGGCTAGTGGAGGGTGCCAGGAACGTGCGGGGGAGGTCCCTGGGAAACGAAGTCAACGCCCCAGAAGTGCGGGCTGGGCGAGAGGAATTCGATTCCGATGCGCGTTCCCTTGTCCGAGGATTCGCCGACGTAGACGACGCGGCATTCCTGCTCCTCCTCGGTCGCGGGGTTGACCAGGACGATTTCCGTGCCGATTTCCAGCTTCTCCTGGAGGTAGAGCAGGCCGCCCTGCACGTTGACTACAATGGTGTGGCTGCGTTCGCGGAATTTGCGGCCTTCCCCGTTGGTTCCCTGGGCCCGCACCGGGAAGCTGGCGATCAGGCGCGCGCTGCGGCGCTGCGTGTTGGCGGAAGCGATGGCCATGACAAGGCCATGGTGTAACGCCGCACCGTACGGCGTCAATGGTACGCCCGCGGCGCGTGCCCAAAAGAATAGTTGGAAAAGATCGCTTGAATCCTGGCGCACTCCCGTTAAGATGTCGTCGATGCATGCAGGCATCCTCCTACCAGGGAGCGGGGCGTGGAGCTAATCGACTACATCGAATCGAAACGCGAAGATCATCTGAACGAACTGAAAGAGTTTTTGCGGATTCCGAGCGTCAGCACCAAGAGCGAACACCGGCCCGACATCGAACGCGCCGCGCGCTGGGTGGCGGAAAAGCTCCGCGCCGCGGGCCTGGACAATATCGAAATCGCTCCCACGAAAATGCACCCGCTGGTTTACGGCGAATCGCTGCATGCGCCGGGCAAGCCCACGATCCTGTTCTACGGCCACTACGATGTGCAGCCCGCCGAGCCGCTGGAACTTTGGACCAGTCCCCCCTTCGAGCCCACTGAGCGCAACGGCAATCTTTTCGGCCGCGGCACGGCCGACGACAAGGGACAGGTGCACATTCACCTCAAGGCGCTCGAAGCCCTGCGGAAGGCCACCGGCAAGCTGCCCATCAACGTGAAGGTAATGATCGAGGGCGAGGAGGAAGTGGGCAGCGTGAGCCTGTGGGATTTCGTGAAGCAGAACCGCGAGCGGCTCAAGGCCGATGCCCTGGTGGTCTCCGACACCTCGATGCTCGCCAAGGGCGTGCCTTCGATCACCTACGGCCTGCGCGGCCTGAATTATTACCAGATCGAAATCACCGGACCGGCGCAGGATCTGCACTCGGGAGTTTTCGGCGGAGCCGTTCCCAATCCCCTCACCATCCTGGCCGAGATGATCGCCAAACTCCACGACCGGAATTTGGCCGTGGCGATCCCGGGCTTTTATGACGACGTGGCCGTGCCGACGCGCGCCGAGCGCAGGGCGCTGCAATCGCTGCCGTGGAAGGAAAAGGAGTTTCGCAAAACGGTCGGCGCGCCGGCGCTGTGCGGCGAGCACGGCTATTCCATCGTCGAACAGCTGTGGACCCGGCCGACGCTGGAGGTAAACGGCATCTGGGGCGGCTACACGGGCGAGGGCGCGAAAACCGTGATTCCTTCGAAGGCCTATGCGAAGCTTTCGACGCGCCTGGTGCCGGACCAGGACCCTGCCAAAATCGCCAAGCTCGTCGAGCGGCACATCCGCAAGCTGCTGCCCAAGACGGTCACGCACAAGTTTGAGGTCTTGAGCACGGGCAAGCCCTGGGTGGCGCCCTACTCGCACCCGATCTTCCAGAAAGCGATTCACGCGCTCGAAGCGGGCTTCGGAAAGAAGGCCGTGTTCATCCGCGAAGGTGGCTCGATCCCCTTCGTCACGCAGATGCACGACACGTTCAAGGTCCCCTGCGTGCTGCTGGGATTCGGCTTGCCCGACGAGAACGCGCACGCGCCGGACGAGCACATCTCGCTCGAGAATTATTTCGGGGGCATCAAGGCCGTCGCGCTGTTTTACGAAAGCCTCGCCAGCCTCTAAGAGTATTGTTCGACAACCTCGCGAGCTTGTCATTCCGAGGAGCGGAGCGACGAGGAATCCCTCTTCTTTCCGGCGTTTCAGGCAAAGAAGCATTTTTCAACAAGCTGTTACATGACAGCCGCGACCTGGGGGCTGAAACTTTCGCCCCGGGAGAACGCCGGAGATCAAGCATGCCGCAAGCATCGATGCAACTCGGTCCCATCGGAATCTGGTCGCTCCAGCTCGAGACGTGCCCTGCCGCCCAGGCCCAGGAGGTCGCTTCGGAACTCGAGCAGCTGGGATTCGGGGCGCTGTGGTTTGGCGAAGCCGCGGGCCGCGAAGCGTTCACGCACGCGGGCTTGCTTTTGGCGGGAACCAAACGCATCGTCATCGCCACGGGAATCGCCAACATCTACGCGCGCGATCCCGTCGCGATGGCCGCCGCGCAGAAAACGCTGGCCGAAGCGTACCCCGGCCGGTTCCTTCTGGGTTTGGGCGTGAGCCACGTTCCGCTGGTCGAGCAGTTGCGCGGGCATCGTTATGAGAAGCCCATCTCGACGATGCGCGCGTATCTCGATGCCATGGATCGCGCCCCGTTCAACGCCGTCCCTCCTTCGTCCAAGCCCGTGCGCGTGCTGGCGGCACTCGGACCCAAAATGCTGCAACTGGCCGCCGAGCGCGCCGACGGAGCGCATCCCTACAACGTCAATCCGGAGCACACGGCTCAGGCGCGCCAGACACTGGGGAAGGGTCCTTACCTGTGCCCGGAGCAAGCCGTGATCCTGGAGAAAGATCCCGCCAAGGCACGGGAAATCGGCCGCGCCTTCCTCGGCTTTTACCTGGGCTTGCCCAATTACACGAACAACTTTCTCCGTTTGGGATTCCGCGAGGAAGACTTCAAGAATGGAGGCAGTGACCGGCTGATCGACGCCATCATCGCCTGGGGCGATCTGGACGCCATCCGGAAGCGCATTCGCGCCCATCACTCGGCGGGCGCGGACCATGTTTGCATTCAGGTGCTCACGGCCGATGCGAAGGCGATTCCGCGGCCACAATGGCGGGAGCTGGCATCGGCTCTGCTGCGGAGTTAGACAGGTCTTCGCGCGCCGTCCGACAGCCGCATTAGTCCTGCGGCCCCGTCTTCGGCGCGGCAGGTTCTTCGGGAGGCTCCGTATCCTTCTTGCTCACCAGGAGTCTGGGAAGCAGCAATATCAGGGGAACCGTTATCAGCGTGGTCGCGCCATTCGTCAACACCAAAGAATTGAACGACAGATGGTATTGGTCCAGGAGCATCGAGCCGAACCAGTCAGTTCCGAAGAGGGCCAGGTTACGGACGCTCATCATCAAAGAGAAGCCGAGGCCTTCGCTCCCGGCGGGAGTGGCACGTACCGCCAGGTCCATCAAGGCAAGCTCGGCCAGCGTGTAGCCGAAACCATTGAAACCTTCGATCACCCGAGCCCTGCCCACCGATGAATAGAAGAGATAGCCGAGATTGGCCGCCGTGCCAAAGAGCAGGCACCCGACGAGCAGCTTCCGGAGGTTAAGATAGCGGCACGCAAATCCATACCCTACTGCCGCTGCCACGCCACAACCCCCGCTGATGAACACCAAGAAACCCTGGCCCTGGGTGTTGAGGTGCAGATCGTTCTGCTGCTTGTAGAACACGGCCGTGGTTAAGCCGGGAGCTATGTAGAACAAGGCCATCAGCCCCGCAGCCGCCCACATGGTGGTCGCGGCGCCGATCTTGACCAGCTGCTTCCCGGCATTGCCGAGCAGTTCGCGCGAATCGATTCTCTTGCGCTGCTCGTGAAGAAAAAGAATTGCCGCGGGCACCAGCAAGAACATCGCGCCGCCGCAAGCTGCGGTTGTCCATCCGAAGGCGATGCTCCCCAGATACCCGGCGGTCGGACCGACCACGAGGTAGCACGACTGCTGCATAAACTGCCGGATGGCGGTCAGCCGCCCCGATCCGGAGATCGCTTGCGCGATCTCCACCATGTACGCGCCCACCACCGTGCTCGCCACCACCATGAAAAGATCGATGAAAATACACACCCAGAGGAGCTTGTTGTACTGGTGGGGCGTGAAATAGAGCCCGGCCCATGACAAGACCGCCAACACGGTGCTGATCAGCATGTAATTCTTGCGGCGGCTGCCAAACAGCGGGAAAGCGTCGGTGACGATGCCTGCCAGGGGCTTGAAATACCACGCCAGACCGATCCAAAAGAAGAAGGCGGCATTGGCCGCTCGATCGGCGTGCAGTTCGTTCTTCAGAAGATTCTGAATGGGGATTCGTCCGAGCACCTGCGGCTGCGAGAGCGTTGTAGCGAGGACGCCGACGGCGACTACGATCGCCGCATGAATGAGCGATTTGTTGCTGTCTTGTGATTGCCCGGCTGTGGCCGCTGCCGCCATGCGTGAACTCCCGGACGTGCCGCTTCCCGCCCACTCTATCAGGCTGCCCTTATGATGACTGGCGGGAATATGGGGCAAGTTTCCACAAACCAAAGGTACGCTTTGAAGCATCGGGCGCACTCGACTTCTCGTCAGGCCGATGCGGAGCAGGCAGGGGCGGGGTTGCGAGGACACTGGTCTGGAAGCACAGTGCCTGGTACAAGCTCACCCGGGCCGCCGGGGCACGCCGGCCGGCAATGCACCGGCGCGCCCCGCGGTCCTACAGCGCTAGAAGGAAAGCCGCAGCCCGAACTGGATCTGCCTCTTGGCGTACGCGGAAGCAAAGTCCAGGGGCTGGTTCGGAGCGATGGCCGCGCTCCCGTGGACATTGAAGGGCGGCGCAAAATTCGCGGCGACCAGGTTGTTCACGGTGGCGTAATTGGTGCGGTTGGCGAGGTTGAAGCCTTCCGCCATGAGCTGCGCGCTGATCCGCTCGCCAAACTTGACCGTGCGGCTCAGACGCAGGTCGAGGTTGAGGAAGTCCGGGCCGATGCCGGAATTGCGCGGGGCCCCGAGTGGACGGTCGCTGGCGTAGTGCCGGTCGGAATTCACGTCGCTGAGGGTGAGCAGGTTGAACGGACGCCCGGTGCCATAGGTGACGATGGGAGCCAGCTCGAAGCCCGCCAGGATGCGCGAGCCCATGGTGGCATCTGATCCGCCTTTCCACGGGCTTTCGATCAGCGCGGAGGCCACAAAACGGTGGCGCTGGTCGAAACTGGAAAGGGCGCGCTCACCAGCCAGATTCAACTGGTCGAGCGGGGCATATTCGGGATTGTAGTCGGTGGCATTGTCGAAGGCCTTGCTGTAGGTGTAGTTCGCAGCTCGTTGTCGAACCGCGCCTCGAAGATGCCGCCCTGGTACACCGCCGACGCCACGGAGCTGTAGACGTTGTTTTGCAGGATCGTGGGATCCACAAAGCAGCTGGCCGGGCACCCGAGAGCGCCCCAGTTGTGATAGCTAAACGGCTGCCCGTTGGCCAGCGTCACCGATGTGACCGGCGGGGTCAGGAGGTTCGAGTCCAGAGCGACCGGGAGCCCCACGGTGTGAACGTAGACGTAGCTGGCGGAAACGGTGAGACCGCCGGCAAGCTCGTGCTCGATTCCGAACTCGCCCTGCTGCGAATAGGCATTGCGGAAGTTCGCCGAAGCGCTGAACAGCGTCGTCAGAGGCATCAGGGCGCCGCTGTGCGTGATGCTGATGCCAAACTGCGTCAGATCGGCCGGGGTAATGCAGGCCGGATCGCCCGGCGCCGGAACCGTACACTGCACTTTCCCTTGGGCGAAGAGCGTCTGGAAGACCGCCGCCGACGTCAGCGCAGGATTCCCCGGAACTCCGGTCAAGGGAATGTCGATGTTGGCAATCTGGCGGTAGTAGTTCACGGTGCCCAGCAGTCCAACCAAATCCGCGATCTGGCTGTTGTAGGGAACGTACGCGATCGCGTAGCCGCCGCGGACCACGGTTTTGTGGTCGTTGAACGGATCCCAGGCGAAGGCCACCCGGGGGGCAACATTGTTCTCGTCCGTGTTCAGAGTGCCGAAGTTCGCTTCCAGGCCATACCGCACGCCGAGGGTCAGCGTGAAGTTCGGCCGGAGGGAAAACGCATCCTGCGCATACACAGTTGTCAACGGGCTGGTGTAGCTATAAGCCCCCAGGCCGAACCCCTGCTGGTAAAACTGCGGAAGTCCGAGCGAGGCGGACTGCAGCGCGTTGATCGTTGCCGCATTCACGCCCACGAGTCCGCAGGCCGCGGGCACCTGAAGGCACGGGCTGAGAATGCCGCCCGGCAATGCGCCGAACACAAAGCGTCCGGGCATGAACGCGCTGGAATCGGTGTTGTCTCTGCGAATCCATTCCTCGATCCCGAGATCCAGCTTGTGACGGCCGCGGGTCATCGCCACATTGTCCGCGAACTGGGCGTGCGTCATACCCGTGCGGCTGGGCAGGTAGTAGTCCGTTCCCAGGTTCGCATAACCGGCGATGTCGAGCCCGGCTGCGCCGGTCTGATTGGGCAGCACATCGAAGTGGCTGTAGGCGAGCTGAAAGCGGAGTTCATTCCGAGTCATGGGGCTGAAATCATGAGACCAGCTTGCCTGACCAGCGTAATCGTAGGAATGAATGGCGCTGCCTCGGGAGAAGCCGTTGAAAATCTGGGAATCCGGAGCTTCGTCCTGGTTGTGCCCGAAGTTAAACCGGACAGTGAAACGATCGTTCTTGCTGAAATCGTTATCCATGCGGAGCGAAGCCAGGTAATCGCGCGTGAGGTAGGGAAATGTGCCGCCGTTGTTCTCGAACTGGTTGACCAGGTACGCATTCAGCGGCGAAGTGACCGGATTGATGGTCAGGATATTCGTCAGAATCGCAGCGCAGGTAGCCGCGGGCAAGGCAGGCTGGCCCGTGAGGCACGGCACCGGGGGGTTCCCGGCAAGGGTCGCCAGTCCGTTGATAACCGCCGCCTGATCGTTTTGCGCGTCGCTCTCCGGACGGAAGAGGCTGGTATTCCTCAGCAGGGACACTGCGTCCTGCGCGTCGCGGCGCAACCCCTCGAAGGAGCCGAACACATAGGTCTTGTCCTTGCTCAGGGGCATGCCCACGCTGCCGCCAAATTGCTGCTGGCTCAGCCCGTTCTTCACGGGGACGCCCTGCAAGTCCGGCGAGGCGGGATTAAACACCTGGCTCGGCTGCAGCGCTTGCGTCATCGAGAACGGGTCGGCCGCGTTCATCGCATCGTTGCCGAAAAATCCAAAAACGCCGCCATGAAGTTCATTGCTGCCCGACTGGGTGACGATGTTGACGCTCCGCCCCGCCACCGGACCCTGCGCCGTCGGAAAGTTGCTGCCGACGACCTGGAGCTCCTTGACCGCTTCCTGGCTCACCGTGGTGCGAAATCCACCTGTGTCATTGTCGGCTTCGCCGCCGTCCACGCTCACGCTGTTCCCCCGCCCATTGCTTCCCAGGATCGAAAGGCCGCTTTGCGGAGCCTGCTTCACGCGGAAATCCAGATTATCCACGGTAGTATTGGAATCGCTCACCGCCGGCAGGAGCAGCGAGAACCGCACCACGTCGCGCTGCACGCTGGGCAAATCCGTGATCTGCTGGCTGTCCAGCGTGCCGGGCTGCGACCCGGGCTCCCACTCGGGTTTCACGAAGGCACTCTTTGGCGCCCCGGTCTTATCCTGCATGCGCAGATCGACGACGGCCGAAGTGCCGGCGGTGACCTTCACGTCCTGCTGCACTTTGCCGCCAGACCCGGCACCTTTCGCGGTCACCCGATAACTCGCCGGGGGCAACCCCGCCACGCGGTACTGCCCCTGGCCATTGCTCACGGCACGATAATCGTTGCCGGTCTGCTTATCAAGGACGACGACAGACACTCCTGGCATTCCGGAACCGGAGGCATCCGTGATCGTCCCGCGGATTTCTCCCGGCGAGCCCGCGCTCTGCGCGTGCGCCCCCGCCACGGCCACAACCAGAAGCACAAGAACCCTCCACAGCGTCTTCATCGTCATCGTAGTCCTCTCCTCCGCTAAGTTCCGGCATTTCTGCCGTCCATCGAAATTCCATGTTGCTCGCAAGTTGCCTCTTTCACCCGCATCAGAACGGTCCGCCGTTCCGAAATGGTGAGAGGAAATTCCAGCCGCTGGGCTGGCAAGTCCCAGGGGGGCGAAAACTTGGCGCCTCGGCAGATTCACGAAAGACCAAAACAGCCTTCGATCGAGATGCGTCCCCACTCAGACGCGCTCGTTGAGTGCAGTCACACGAGTTTGGGCTTCGAGGCATATCGCCTCAATAGTACCAATGGAATTTCTGGTGCTAATCGTGCAGTACACAATTGGAAACCTGAGTCGTCTTACTGCTGTTCAAATTGCGACCGCGGTGCGGTCAAACCGGTGCCGCTTCGGCACAAACCCGGTGTCTTCAGCAGCAGAGGGTTGTGCAAGCGCGTGGCCAATCACTGCGTCCGCGGGCGGGCGTGGATGAGGTATTTCTCATCATGGAGATCCGGAGGACAACGGCTGGCGCACTACGCCGCTGCGATAACGTCAAAATCGAAATGGAAGCTCACACATCGAAGTGCGGGCGGCGTCGAAATCACGGAAGCTACTCCGGCGAGGACAAGTCCCACCGGACCGTCAAATCGTGCGATCCTCCGGTGTCCGGTCAGCCGCGGAGCGCCGCCAGAACGCGAGGCGGCGTGAACGGATATTGCTCCATGCGCACGCCCGTGGCGTCAAAAAAGGCGTTGGCGATCGCCGCGGCGGCGGCTGCCATCACTTCCTCGCCCGCGCCTGACGATTTTTGATCCAGGCGCTGCACGACCACCGGTGTGACCTCGGGACATTCTTCAAACCGAAGGATGGGGTAACTCTGCCAGTCGAGGCTCGTGACGTTGGTCGTGCTGAACGTCACTTCCTCCAGCAGCATGCGGCTGGACGTCTGCACCAATTGCCCGCCGATCTGGTTTTCGATATTGCCCGGATTGACGGCGAAGCCCGCATCAATCGCCCCGTACAGGTGCTTCACGGCGACACGCCCGGTCTGCTTGTGAACCTCGATCTCGGCGACGGCTCCGCCATACGACGCCAGATGCGTCCCCAGCCCGATGCCGCGCCCACTCGCGACTTTCGCACTCGACAGCTTCGACGCCGCCCGCCGCGGCTTCCACTGGGCGGCCTGCGCGGCGGCGTCCAGCACGCCACGCCAGCGCGCATCGGTGATATTGCGCTGCCGGAATTCGTACGGGTCCATCTCCGCCAGGTACGCGAGCTGGTCAATGGCTTGCTCCGAGGCAAACGCAAACGACAGATCGAGCGGCGAACGGAGCCACGCCCCCTTCAGGTAACCCAGCGCCGCGATTTCGTGGTTCACCAGCCGCAGACTGGGAATGTCGTACATGCCGCCGCAGGTAAGCGGGCTCACCTGCTGAGCCATCGATCCGCGCCATTGCGCCGCGGGCGTGCCCAGCGCCAGTTGCGCGGACGTTTCGACGGCGCACCAGTTGTGCTGCCAGCCGTCGTACTGATAGGCCACGATCTTGCCGCCGGCGTCGACCGCGGCGCGCACCTCGCCCACGTGCGCCGGGCCGTAGTTGTCCCACCCGTGCTCGTCCCAGCGCATGAACTGCAGCCGCACCGGCTTGCCCGCGAGTTGCGACAGGAAGGCAGCCGCTTCGGCCACGTCGTCATGGCAGCTATGGCCGTAGGTGCCCGAGGACTCGTAATACTGCACGCGAACTTTTTCCTCCGGCAGGCCGAGCAGTCGAGCCAGCGTGCCGCGCAGCCCGTAGCAATCCTGCGTCGAGCAGATGACCAGCGCGGAATCCGTCTTGACGTCCGCCAGCGCGCCATTGGGCGCGAAGCAGGCGTGCGACTGGTACGGTCCGCGGCCGATCTGCGAGGCCACATGCGCGGCATGGCCCATCGCTCCGGTCACATCCCCTCTCTCGAGGAGAACCCTGTCCGCCGTCTTTTCCGCGCGCATTTTTTCGTGGAGGCGGTCGCTGCCCGGCAGGATAGCCTTCGTGTCCCACGTCACTTTCAATTGCCGCGCGGCGCGGACGGCGTCCCATTCGCGCTCGGCAACGACGCCGACGAAATCGCCCCGGCGCACGACGCGCGCTCCCGGAATGTTGCCGATCGAGCCTTCGTCGACGCTTAGCACCTTGGCGCCGTCGCCATAGGCGCCCTGGCCGCGCGGCCGCACCACGCGCCCGTGCAGCATTCCGGGCAGACGCAGGTGCTGCAGGTAGACATATTTGCCGCTGACTTTGGCCGGGATGTCCTTGCGCACCGCGTTCGTGCCGGCCACTTTGTACGCGGCGGGCGGCTTCACCGGCGCGCTTCCCGTGAACGGGATGTCGAACGGCTTGTCGCCCACGAGTTCGCCGTAGCTCACCGACTTCTCCGGGCTGCCCCCAACCGACACGACGCCCTTCGAGACCGTGAGGCGCTCGACCGGCGCGTTCAGCTTCTTGGAAGCCAGCTGGAGGAGCGCGAGCCGCGCTTCGGCCGCCGCCGTGCGAATCTGCGGCGAGCCCCTTTGAATCGAGGCGCTCGAATACGTCCCGCCCTGATTGGGCGTGACGTTGGTGTCGAGCCCGACCGAGGTGACCTGATTCATGTCCAGGTCAAGTTCCTCGGCCGCCACCTGCAGCAAGGCCGTCGAAGCGCCCTGCCCGAGTTCGGCAAAGCCGATGAACACGGTCGCCGTGTTATCGGCGTGGATGGCCAGCCACGTGTCGATCCGCTTGGGATCGGGCGGACCCGCGACGCTGCCGCGCGCGGCCGTGGCCGGGCGTTCCTGGGCCGCCAGCGCGTCGCTGAGACTGAAGCCGACCACCAGCGCGCCTCCAGCCTTCAGGAAGTCGCGGCGGGGAAGCTGCGTGGTTGCGTGGAGGTTGCTCATCGCGTCACCTCCGCCACCTTCGTCTTGCCTGCTGTTTTTCCTGGCGCCTCGTTGTGACTCAAGCTCGGTCCGCGCATCACTTCCGCCGCGCGCTCGATCGCCTTCACGATCCTTGGGTACGCTCCGCACCGGCACAAATGGCCGTTCATGGCCGAACGAATTTGCGCTTCGGTCGGCTGCGGGGTTTTCGACAGGAGTTCGGAAGCCTTGATGATCATGCCGTTAAAGCAGTAGCCGCATTGCACCGCCTGCTCGTCGATCAGGGCTTGTTGCACGGGATGAAGCGCCGGGGCGTGGGCGAGCTTCTTCTGCTTGGCGTACCACGCCGGCAATCCTTCCAGCGTCGTCACCGACTTGCCCACGACGGCCGAAACCGGCGTCGCGCACGAACGCGTCTCCACGCCGTTGACCAGCACCGAGCAGGAGCCGCACTGGGCCAGGCCGCAGCCGAACCGCGGGCCCTGGAGTTGCAATTCGTCGGAAAGCACGTACAGCAAGGGCGTATCCGGCGCCGCCGCCACCGTAAAGATTCGCTCGTTCACTTGGATCTTGAGTTCGCTCGCCATGTCGCCTGCCTCCCCGCCGGCTGCTGGAACCTGCTCGTCGTTAAGAGGTTAACACGCCGTGTCAAGCCGGGCCGTCGTGCGTCCGGCTCATCCCAACCGCGCGTACCCTGGCAGCGAACGCCGTGACATCCCCGCGCCGGATGGACGCGGGACTCGATCATTTTGCTTGCTCCTACGAGGAAGGCCCCGAGGCAAAACGCAGGGCGCGAAAAATCCCGATTTTGCGGGCGTTTTTAGATGTTTTTGCTTGCGTTCGGCGAGCCGGGCGGCTATAGTGCGCGTGGCATCCCGTACGCCGGGGCCGAAAAGCAATTACACCCGAGGAGGAAAGAGAATTCGATGGCATCTCCGTTGAGCAAATCCAAAATCATTGCCCACCTGGCCACTAAGGTCAGCACTCCCGAGAAGCCGGTCTCCAAGAAGCAGGTATCGGCGTTCTTCGACGAGTTGTTCAAGCTCGCGGTGAAAGAGGCCAAGAGCGCAGGGAAGTTCGTCATCCCCGGCCTGGGACGCGCCGTCAAGGCGCATCGCAAGGCGCGCATGGGCCGCAACCCCGCCACGGGCGAAGCAATCAAGATCAAGGCTAAGACCGTCGTCCGCCTCCGCGCGGCGAAGGCGTTCAAAGACGCCGTTCTGAAGTAGTTCGGTTCGGCGCCAGGTTTCGCGGCAAAACCCTCAGGGCTCTCCGTCCCGCATAGCGGGAGGGAGTCTTGGGGGTTTTGTCTTTCCGCCGCGCCGCTGCGGGCCACATCGCCGCGGGCGGCGGGATGACCCCGCGGCACAATCCTGGATAAATCGGCAGCTCCGGCTAGAATCCAATCGCATGCGTGAATATTCGGGCCTTCTCACCGATCTCTACGAGCTCACCATGGCGGCGGGCTATTTCCAGACTCGCTTCGAGGGGCGCGCCACGTTCGAACTGTTCGTCCGGCACCTGCCGCCGCACCGCAATTACCTGGTGGCTGCCGGGCTCGAGCAGGCCGTCGAATACCTCGAAAACGTGCACTTCACGCCGGACGAGATCGAATACTTGCGGCGGCACACGATGTTCCGCCACATCCGCCCGGAGTTTTTCGACTACCTCGCGAAGTTCCGTTTCACGGGCGACGTCTGGGCCATGCCCGAAGGAACGCTGATCTTTCCGGGCGAGCCCCTGCTGCGCGTGACCGCGCCGGTGATCGAAGCGCAGATCATGGAAACCTACCTGCTCGCGGTGATGAGCTATCAGACCATGATTGCGAGCAAGGCGGCGCGCGTGGTCACGGCGGCGCAGGGCCGCCAAGTGGTGGATTTCGGCGCACGCCGCGCCCATGGCGGCCCGGCCAGCCTTCTTTCCGCGCGCGCCGCCACCATCGGCGGCTGCGTGGGCACCTCCAACGTTCTCGCCGGGCAGGAATTCGGCATGAGCACCTATGGAACACAGGCGCATTCCTGGATCATGGCGCACGAGGACGAAACCGAGGCCTTCGCCCACTTCCTCGACACGTTTCCTGAAGGTACCTTCTTGCTGGTGGACACCTACGATGTGCGCAACGCGGTCAAAAACATCATCGCCGCCGGCCGCAAGCCCGCCGGCATCCGGCTCGATAGCGGCGACGTCGCCGCGGACAGCCGATGGGCGCGCCGCGCGCTCGACCGGGCCGGCTGGAAGGACGTGAAGATCTTCGCCTCCGGCGACCTCGACGAGTACAAGATCGCGGAACTGCTGCGCAAAGACGCGGCCATCGACGCGTTCGGCGTGGGCACGGCCCTGGGCACGCCGGGCGACGCGCCCCACCTGAATCTGATTTACAAGCTGGTGCAAGTCGAACGCGGCGGCAAAATCCACGAGGCCGCGAAATTCAGCCATGCCAAAGTCACGTATCCCGGGCGCAAGCAGGTGTTCCGCCACAGCACGCCCGGCGGGGAATTTGAAAGCGACAAAATCGGCCTCGCCGATGAGCCGCCCAACGGCGCCCAGCCCTTGCTGGTGGAAATCATGCGCGGCGGCCGGCGCATCGCTCCGCCCGAACCCGTCGGCGCACTGCGCGACCGCTGTCTTGCCGGCGTCGCGCGGCTTCCGCAGCGTTGCCGGCAGATTCAGCGCCGCGCCGTCTATCCCGTGCGCTACAGCCGGCGCCTACAGGACATGCTCGAGAAGGTCCGTCGGCGCGTCCGCCGCGCGGCGAAGAAATAGTTTCCGGAGCTCCGGGAGGCTCCCGACCACATGGCGCTGCGACGCATCGTCTTCTGGGAAGTGGACGCGCAGGCCGATTTCATGCTGCCGGGCGGCAAGCTCTACGTTCCCGGCGCCGAAAGACTCATTCCCAATCTCCGGCGCCTAGTGGCCGCCGCCATCGAAGCCGGCGTGCTCCTGGTCGCCAGCGGCGATGCCCACCCGAAGGACGACCCGGAATTCGAAACCTTCGCGCCACACTGCCTGCGCGGAACCCCCGGCGCGCGCATCCTTGCCGAGGGGCTCGCCCAGGATTTCCGCACGATCCCCAACGACGCGTCCTACCGCCTGCCGGACGACATCCTCCGCTCGCCGCAGGTGATTCTCGAAAAACAAACGCTCGACGTCTTCGACAATCCGCACGCCAGCGAACTGGTCGAACGCCTCGGCGCGGAAGCGGAATATGTGGTCTTCGGCGTGGTCACGGAATACTGCGTGCGCTGTGCAGCCAAGGGCTTGCTGGCTCGCGGCCGCAAGGTCGCGATCGTGCGGGACGCCATCGAAACGCTCAAAATCGAGGACGGCCGCCGGGCTCTGGACGAATTGCAATCCCTCGGCGCGCGGCTGATCACCACCGACGAGGCGCTCGCGGCAATTCGCGCCGGCGGCGCCAAGGCCTGAGCTGGAGCTCTCAGGAATTCGCCGGAGCCGCGGCCACCGGCTTCACCATCCGGCCGTAGAGCCACATCAGCGCGGCGGTGGCCACTCCGATCGCCGTAATCACCCACCACATCCGCGCTGGCCGGTGCCGCCTCTCGCCGAATGCATCGAGAAGATACCCGCCCAGCGGGCCCGCGATCAGATAACCGATGGCGATCGGCAGGAAGGCGTAGCCCATGTACAGGCCCTGCTGGCCCGGGGGAGCCAGCCGCGAGCAATATTCGTAATAGCGCGACGCCTGTGTGAGTTCGCCCAGCGCCATCACCACCAGCATCGCCCCCAGCGTGAACATCGTAGGGTGCGTGGCCAGGAAGATCCACGAAAGCGCCGAGATCAAGAAGCCGAGCGCGATCACACGCACCGCCGCCATGTTTCGCGTCAGATAGGTCACCAGAATCTGAAAACAGATGATGGTCAGACCTTCGATGGTCAGCATCCGGTCCGTGGCGGCGTTGGCGTCCACATACCGGCGCATGAACAGCGGCATGGTGATCCAAATCTGCCAAAACACGATATAGAAGCCCGAGGAAATCAGAAGAAAAGTGACAAAGCGCAGATTGCCGAGCACGACGAACATATTCTTGAGTGCGTCCCAGATACTTTGCACTCGTTGTTCACCCGGCCGCCCCGGCTCGCGATAGAAGAACAGCGTCACCCAGAACATCAGGAACACGCTCAGCGACGCCATGCGAAATACGTTCTGGATTCCGAGGCCCAGCCGCTCGCGGACCACCCACGCCATGAGCGGCCCCAGCGCGCCGCCGATGTTCACCAGCGTGTAATAGATCGAATAGCCGAGCGAACGCACATTCTCGGTGGAGGCCCGCGCCGTGGTTCCCGCGACGCACGGCTTCACCATGCCCGGCCCGAGCGCCGGAATCAGCAGGACCGCCAGCACCAGCCACTTGTCGCCCAGGGTACTGCGCAGCGGCGCCATCCAAGGCTCCGCCAGCGAGCCGAGCAGAAAATAGCCGGCCGTCAGCACCAGATAAGCCACCAGCAAGGAGCGCCGGAAACCAAACCGGTCCGCCAGCGTTCCAGCCAGAATCGGCAGCGCGTACACCACGAAGCCGGTGATCCCCAGAAGCGACCCGGTCAGCTCGCTGGAAAAATGAAGCTGCTCGCTTAGATAGATGGCCAGGACCGCGCTCATCCCGTAGTAAGCGACCCGCTCGAAGATTTCGGTGAAATTGGCGACCCAGAAGGCAGGCTCAAATCCCACGCGGATCTCGCGCCAGCGCTGCGCCAGGCTCAAAGGTTTTCCCCCTGGCTGGCGTGCACGGCACGGTCCCCCGAGCCCCAGCCGGCGGCGATTGTAGCGGAAGCGAGGCTTGGGCGCCCGTGATTTTTGCGCCTCCGTTCTCGTCCCGCTTACAGGGTTAGACTCAGGCAGTTTCGGCTAACTGGGATGGGCGCATCCTCCGGTGGAGCGCCAGAACTATCGCGCCCAGCCCCCAGATCGTCACCAGCGCACCGGCATAGAAGCCCACATAAGGTACAGCGCAGGCGGCGCGGACGATGGCCAGCCCCAGGGCCATCCGGCCGATCATCGGCCCCACGCCAGCCGAGGCGCCGAGCAACGCCTCGCCTATCCATGAGCCTACAAAGATCTGTGTCGCGTAGACGGCGATCGTGTAGCACATCAGCACAGCAATTCCAACACCCAGCCCCACGATCGTCGCGCATGCGATTAGAGCGACTACCGGAGTGGCGAACAGAAACAGAGCGCCGAAACCGAGTGAAGGGCCAATTCTCTTGGCTGCCTGCAATGCATCCGAGCAGAATCCTGGCCCAACAAGTAACAGAACAAGGCCGAACAGAAAGCTGGCTCCCCAGAGCAGTACCTGGTGCCAATAGTAGCCCGGCACAGCGTAATCCGGGCCGCGACGTTTGATCGTAATCTCCGGCTGGCTCCCGAGCTTTGCAGCGGAGGAAATATTCGGCTCGCGGGAACCTGTGTACTTCGTTTTCCCGGCGATTTGAGCCGAAGGCCCAATCGTAAGCCTGTCTCCCCAGATCATGGCATCGCGTCCTAAGATTCCGTTGATCTCGAGACTTCCGGCAACGACCATGACATCGCCTCCAATATGGCCACTCAGTTCACCCGTGCCCGCAAAAACGCTGAGGGAACCTCCGACGCTGGCCTTTTCGTCTAGTTCCATCACGCCGGTCCAGCCGCTCACATTCCGAACCACAGAGCCGTTCAGGACGAGCGCCTGCGAAAATCCCCGTATATTGCCATCCACTTGGCCATCCACGCGGAGCTCCTGCGCAAAACCGAGGATGTCGCCCTTGATATGACCATGCACGGTCACTGCGGCGGCAAATACAACCAGGTCACCGTCCACCTCACCATCAATCCTCGCGCGCTCGGCGACGACGATCAGATCTGTTTTCACCGTCTCGCCGGCCGGCAATGTATAACTCGGATTGCCCCGGTGCACTTCGCCTGCGGAGGCGGAGGGAGAGAGCGTGAGCGCGCACGCCAGGGCGCCCATCACGAAGGCCACGGGCGTCAGACGTTGCCATTGCCGCCGCAGCAGCCAAATCACGATTGTCGCCAGCGTCCCAACCGCGAGGAATTGAACCAAGCTTGTCATTGCGTCCCATCCTTTCCAAAAGGCACCGCTGAAAAAGAGCATGGTCAGAATAGTTTCTTGCGTGAAGCCGGCCTGCGCCGCCTGGTTGAACCACGGATCGATCAAGCCGCTCCACAGCGTGTAGGCCCCCGCCGCGCCCAGCCCAAAGGCCACCATCCACCCCCAGCGGGCCGTGCTGGGCCCGGGTGCGGGGATGAGCCGGGCCGGCACCGCTTCGTCCTCGGCCCTGAGCGCCTCGCGCAGCCAGACGCCTTCCTTCTCCAGCGCGCCGAGCAGGCCGCGGCACTCGTTGCATACGGCTACATGCCCGGCGACCTCGTCCGCACGGCCCGGGTCGAGCTGCCCTTCAAGATAGAGAAGGCCCGTCACCTCGTCAAAATGATTGCTGGAATGATTCATGGTGCTCTCCCTGCAACAGCTTTCGCGGCGCTCGCGCCGCCCTGGCTCAGGACGTCGCGCAACTGATGCCGCGCGCGCAGCAGCAGCACACCCACAAACGCGCGCCGCACCCCCAGCGTCTCGGCGATCTCTTCGTAACTCATCTCCGCGTAATAGCGCAGGACGAGCGCCATGCGCGCGCGGTCGGGAAGCTGCGCAAGCCCCGCGCGGATCTCTTTGCTGCCTTGTTCGGCCTGCAGACGTTCGAGTTGACCCGGGTCGGGATGCTTGAGCGGCAGCGTTTCGATATCACCGGTCTCGAGGTCCTGGCGGATGTGCCGCCGCCGCAGCATGTCCCAGCAATGATTGCTCGCGACCTTGTAGAGCCACGCCGTGAAGGGCCGGGAGGCATCGTAGCTGTCCAGTTTCTGGCGCACTTTCATGAAGATTTCCGTGGTGGCGTCTTCGGCGTCCTCGCGGCTGGGGAGCACCCGGCGGCAGAAGCGGAAAATCGCCGCCGCGTGCCGGCGATAGAGTTCGCCCCAGGCGTCGGCACTGCCCGCCCGGACCTGGGACAACACGTCCGCCAGTTCCGTCTCGCTCATCGTCCCGGTCGTCTTCGCTCTATCCATGGATTGATACGCAGGACGGCATCCAAATATTTCACACGACGAGGCACCCGGCGATGCTCACCCGCCGGCTGCCGAGTGATTGGCCTGTCCTAGCTGATCAGAAGCTGAACTTCGCGGCGATCTGAATCCCGCGGGGACCGCCCCCACCCAGGAACGGATTGCCGATGCCCACGTCCCCGGTCGCGACAATGTGATAGGCCCCATTGCCGACTTCGCGGTTTCCGACCGCGTGGAAGCCGCACCCGCACGTTTGGCTGATATTCGAGGACGGATCGGCAATGAACGCCGGAAGCAGAGGGCTGGAGAAGTTCGGATGATTCAGGAGGTTAAAAAATTCCGCGCGAAGTTGCAGCTTCAGCCGCTCCGTGATCGTGGTGGTTTTGTAAATCGCGAGGTCCCACTGCCTGAAGGGCGGACCTTGCAGGGCGTTGCGCCCCAGGTTTCCGTAGTGGCGGGTTCCCGGGACACAATCCGAGGCCCACCCCGACGGGCTGGCTTGGGCCGCGGCGGTGATGGTGCAGGGCATGGCGAAGGAGCTGAGCTGGAGAAAATTCGCCGGATCGTGGTAGTTGTAAACGATGGGGCCGACTACGTCCGGCCGGTCGAAAATATCGCCGCCGCCGCTGTAATCGTCCTCGCCGTTATAGTTCAGCGTAAACGGCTGGCCGCTCTGGATCGTCACCGTGCTGTCGAGTCCCCATCCCTTTTTCAGCCGGTGCCAATCGCCACCGGCAACCGAAAGCTCGTAGCTGGTGATCCAGGTGAAGCGATTCTTCATATTGAAGTTTGACGGCGCGTATTCGGCGTTCGGATTGTTGCTGTCCTGAGGCTGCGCCGCGTTGACCACGAAGTCCTCGCCGTCGCTGGAGTTGTCCAGCGAACGGGACCACACGTAGTTCACCGCCGACGTCAGGCCGTGATATTTGTTCACCCGCAAGCTGATCTGCAGCGAGTTGTAATTGGATTTTCCCTTGGAATTTTCCTGAAAAATATAAAAAGCGCCGGCGGGATTGCCATACGGACGCGGCACTCCGAAATCCTGGATGGCCCCGGTAGTGGCGCAGGTTGCGATTCCGCTGGGGCAGTCCGCGGCCGTGATCTGCGCCTGGCTGGGCTGGTTGATATCGAAAAACCGGAACAACCGGTGCCCCTGCGATCCCACGTAGCCCACCTGCAGCGTCACTTCCTTCGAAATCTGCTGCTGGATGTTCACATTGTAGTTCTCCATGTAGGGCGTCTTGATATTGCGGTCGAAGCCGAAGATGTCGCATTCATGAAACGATCCGCCTTCGTCGGTTCCGCAACTGGGTGTGCCATAGACCGGCACTCCGGGCGTGATTGGGCCGCCCACGAACAGGGCTTGCTGGACCGGATTCGGCCCGATGTTGTTGTACGCCGGGCCCGGCGCGTAAAACGTCGGGTACGGCAGATGGCCCAGGAACATATCCTGCGAGAACGCGTCGTAGAACATGCCGAATCCGGCGCGAATCACCGTCTTCCCCTTGCCCAATACATCCCAGGCAATGCCGACGCGCGGAGCAAAATTCCTGTAATCGGGCTTGTACAGGTTCGATAGACCCCCGGGTCCGACCCGGACGAGCGCGCCCGTGGTGGTGTCGAAGTTCGAAAACAAATGCCCCCTCTCCGCCACGATGCCGTAGAAGTCCCACCGCAGCCCGTAATTCAGGGTGACGCGCGGGATCACGTGGAAGCTGTCCTGGACGTACAAGCCGTAGCCGTTCTCATAGGTGTGACGCAAGGTGTTGCCGGAATAGCTGAACCCCTTGAGCGGCGTGGCCGTGAGCAGGTCCTCGAGCCTGGGGAAGGAAAGCCTCCCGCGAGAGTACTTGTCGAAATGCTGCTGGATGCTGGTGCGGCGAAACTCCGCGCCGAACTTCAGGTCGTGCTTGTGGATCTTCCAGGAAAAGTTGTCGAGCACCTGTGTATTCGTGTCCACGCGGCTCCGCGGGTCGCCCGAAGTGGCGCCGGGCTGCGCGAAAAACGCCGTGGCGCCGGTAGGCGTCGGGGACAAGAGCAGAATCGGAAGACCCGAAGAGTGGCACGAAGCGCTTCCCTGCGGAACGTTGCAGAGTCCGATCGTGCTGGGATCGAAGCGGGCATCCTGCGGAAAGAATCCCTCCGCGAAGCGGTTCCAGCCGAAACGCAGTTCATTGACCTGCGTCGGCGAAACCACATGCACGTAGGAAAGCGAGACCAGCTGAACCCGCGTCGGCGTCACCGTATCAAACCCCGGAAGCTCGCCGCCGGTGGCGTTCAGGGCCAGCGGGAATTGCTGCGTGCTGTCCCCAAAGAAATAGCGGCCGGAAATGTTGTTGCTCTGGTTGAAGTAGTGGTCAATTTTGCCGATGAAGCTGGACAAATTGTTGAAGGAGGGAGCAATCGCCGTGTAGTCCGGAACGCTATTCCCGCTCCCATCGAAGCACCCCGCGTTGTTGGAAGTGACTCCCGGAATGTAGCTCGCCGGATTGCTCGGCCAAAAGCTCAGTAGCGCAAGTCCCACCGGTGTCACGGCGGGGCCGAGGGCCGTCTTGGCGGCGGCGATCTGGGCCTGCGTGGGCACGCAAGCCAAAGTGACCACCCCCACGCTTTCCCGCTGCCCCTCGTAATCCAGGAAGAAGAACGTCTTGTCTTTCACCAGGGGTCCGCCCAACGAGCCGCCGAACTGATTATTGTGAAAGGGCGCCTTGGGGGCCGGCGCCACATCGAAGTAATTCCGCGCGCCCAGAGCGTCGTTGCGGAAATACTCAAACACGTCGCCGTGGTAATCGTTCGTCCCGCTCTTGGTCACGATGTTCACCACCGCGCCGGCGTTGCGCCCGTATTCCGGCTCGAAGTTGGAGAGCACGCGCATGTCCGACACCGCGTCAATCGGCAAAATCGCCGAGGGAGTGGCGAACACGCCGCCCTGGTTGATGGCCGGGTCATTCCGGTAGCCATCGTTCATGTCCGTGCCGTCGAGCAGGTAGTTGTTGGAGCGCCCGCGCGCTCCATTCATGGAAAACTCGCCGAACGATCCCGGCGAATCCGTAATCTGGTCCGGCGAGCCCGCCACGCCCGGATTCAAGAAGATCAGCTTCGTGTAGTCCCGGCCGTTGATCGGCAGGTCCTTGACGTCCTCCTGGGTGAGCGTGCCGCCCAGTGTATTGGTGGTGGTTTCGATCTGCGGAATGGTCTCCCCGGACACCACCACTTGCTGCCTCACCTCGCCGGGCTTGAGCGCTACATCCACGCGGCGCTCCGCCGCCACCGTGACCTTCACGGCCGTCGTGACCGACTTCTGAAACCCTTCCTTCTCGATGGCGACGTCGTACGTCCCGATCGGCAACTCCGGGACGAGATACCCTCCGTCAGCGGTGGTCTCCGCCGTTCGGTCTGTCCCCGTCTCGGTGTTGTGCACGGTCACCACGGCACCGGCGACGGCGCCCCCGCTCACATCCGTGACCGTGCCCAGGATCGTCCCGCGAAACGTCTGCGCCCAGCCTGTCGTGGCGCTCAGCGCCATCCAAAGCAACCCCGCGCACGTCAGCGCGGCGCGAACACCCCATCGACGAGGTTCCATGTTCCTCTCCTTAGAACGCCTTCTGAGGCCTTGCTGGCAGTGGCGTCTTCTCCGCTCTACGTGCCAGACCCCGCAGTCACCGCCTGTAGGCAAGCCCGCTTTCCCCGGGGTCCACTAACCTATATGCCCGAGCGGGATAGGCAGTCAAGAGAGCAGTATGGCGCGCCCCCATCGGGGCCTGTGCCCGGGTCTGCTATACTCGCGTGCCGGCGCGCCTTCTGATCCGCCGGCCCTGGGCACGGGACAGCCCTCACAGACGCGCGCATGCGCATGCCACCCAAAGACCCAAAACGCCTCTTCCTGGTCGACGCCATGGGCTACATCTTCCGGGCGTTTTACGCCCCCATGGACCGCCTGCAGACCTCCACGGGCATTCCCACGAAGGTGCCCTATCTGTTTGCCACCATGATGCGGCGCCTGCTGCAAAGCAAGGACCTGCGCCCGGACTACGTCGCCGTGGTGCTCGACGCCGCTGCGCCCACGTTTCGCGATCAACTCTTCGCCTCCTACAAGGCGCAGCGCCCGCCCATGCCGGAAGACCTGAGCGTACAGTTGCCCTATGTCCGCCGCTACTGCGAGGCCATGCACCTGTCCATCCTGGAATATCCCGGCTACGAGGCCGACGACATCATCGGGACGCTGGCGCAGCAGGCCGCCCGGGAGGATCTCGACGTCCTGGTCATCACCAGCGACAAGGACTTGCTGCAACTGGTCGGCGGGCGCGTGCAAGTCCTGAACCCGGCGAAAAACGATCTCCTCATCGACGAAAAGAAAGTCGAGGAGATCATGGGTGTTCCCCCCAAGCAGGTGCCCGACGTCATGGCCCTGATGGGCGACTCGATCGACAACATTCCCGGCGCGCGCGATCCCAGCGAAAAGCCCGCTCCCGGGGAGCGGCGCAAGGCCGGCATCGGCGAAGTGGGCGCGCGGCAATTGATCCAGCAGTTTGGCAGCGCCGAAAACGCCGTAGCTCATGCCGTGGAAGTGAAGCGCGCCAGCTACCGCGAGGCGCTCGAGAAATGCGGGGAGTTTGTGCGGCTCAGCAAGCAGCTCGCCCTGATTCACACCAACGCTCCGGTCACGCTTGCGCTCGACGCGCTCCGCTTGCAGCCGCCGGACGTTGCGGCGCTCCGCGCGTTCTACACCGAGATGGGCTTCACGTCGCTGCTGCGCGAATTGCCCGCGCCGGTGGAAGACCATGCCACCGACTACGTGGCGCTCGATTCCTCGGCCGCCGTCCGCCAATTCCTCGCCTCTATCCCGCCCGGGCGCGACGTGGCGCTCTGGCTTACACTCGAATCCGACGATCCGGACGAGCAGAGCTTCGGCGCCAAGGTTCTGGGAATCGAGCTGTCCGCGGAATCGGGTACGGCTCGCACGGCGGCCAACGATGCGGAAAACGCCACGCTTGCGGCCATTCGGGACTGGCTCGCCGATCCCGCGCGGCCCAAGATCGTGCATGACCCGAAACTCGTGGCTCTGCTGGCCGCGCCCGATTCTCCGGCTCCCCTCGCAGGAGTGCGCCATGCCACCATGCTCTACTCCTACCTTCTCCGGCCCACCACGGCGAATCACGCCTTCCCCGAAATCGTGCTCCGCCATTTGAACCGGGCGCTTTCCGGCGCTGCCGGCGAACGCGCCGATTTCCTGATGCGCCTGGCCCCCCTGCTCCGTGCGGAAGTCGAAAAACAGGGACTGGCAGGCCTCTGCGAGCAAATCGATCTCCCGCTCGCCTCCGTGCTGGCCCGCATGGAGGCCGCAGGCGTCCGCGTGGACGCGAACAAACTGGAAGAGATTGCGGCGCACGCGCAGGAACAGATTCGCGCGCTGGAAAAAAGCATTTACGCGCTCGCCGGATTCGAGTTCAACGTCAACTCGCCGCAACAGCTCGCCGAAGTCCTCTTCGACAAACTGAATCTCCAGCCTCCGCGGCGGCTGCGCACCAAAGCGCGCTCCACCGCCGCCGAGGTGCTCGACGAACTGGCTCTGGTGCATGAACTGCCGGGAAAAGTGCTCGAATACCGCGAACTCGCCAAGCTGAAGTCCACCTATGCCGACGCGCTCCCCCGGCTGATCCATCCCGCCACGGGCCGCCTGCACACGCGTTTCAGCCAGACCGGCACGGCCACCGGCCGGCTCAGCTCGTCGAATCCCAACCTGCAGAATATTCCCGTGCGGACCGAGTTGGGACGCGGCATCCGCGCCGCGTTTGTTGCCGCGCCCGGGCGCCTGCTGCTCTCGGCCGACTACTCCCAGATCGAGCTGCGCATTCTCGCGCATCTCTCCGAGGACCCCGTATTGGTCGAAGCCTTCCGCCGCGGCGAGGATATCCACTCGCGCACCGCTCAGGAAGTGTTCGGCGTCGCGCCCTTCGGGCAGACGCCCGAGCACCGTCGCGTCGCCAAGGTCATCAACTTCGGCGTGATCTACGGGCTCTCGGCCTTCGGCCTCGCCCAGCAACTCGGGATCGAGCAGCGGGAAGCCGCGAAATTCATCGCCGCCTATTTCGAGCGCTATAGCGGCGTGAAAAAATATCTCGACCAGCAGATCGCCGACGTCCGCGCCAGCGGATTTACGAAAACGCTCTTCGGGCGCATCCGGCCGATCCCCGAGATCAATTCGCCGCAGCCGAACCTGCGCAATTTCGCCGAACGCACGGCCATGAACACGCCCATGCAGGGCGCCGCCGCCGACCTCATCAAGCTCGCCATGATCGAGCTCGACCGCCGCCTCTCGGGCGAATTCCAGTCGCGCATGATCCTGCAGGTTCACGACGAATTGTTGTTCGAAGCGCCGGAAGAGGAACTTCCCCGGCTCACCCAACTGGTGAAGGAAGTAATGGAAGGCGCGCACCCGTTGCGCGTCCCGCTCGTCGTGGATACCAAGGCCGGCCCCAACTGGCGCGACATGAAATGACGCGGGAAGACCGCGAAGGAAAATTGGGAGCAGGGCGCAGGGATTCGACCGGCAGCGAACGCTTCTCCGCGCGCCCGGTGCTCTCGCGCGGCCCTCTGTGGTAATGTTTTCGGACCGGAGCGCAACCGCCAGGAGGTGACTCGATGCAACATTCCCCAGCGTTTCTGAAGCTCGTGAACGACGCCAAGAAGAACATCCAGGAAGAAAACTGCCAGGCCACCAAGAAGAGAATCGACGCCGGCGAAAAGTTCACGCTCATCGATACCCGCGAGGACTCCGAGTGGGTCCGCGGCCACCTGCCCGGCGCGATTCACGCCTGTCGCGGCAGCATCGAGCGCGACATCGAGAAACTCGTCCCGGACAAGAATGCGATGATCGTTCTATATTGCGGAGGCGGCTACCGCTCGGCACTTGCCGCCGAGAGCCTTCAGAAGATGGGCTACCGCAACGTCATTTCCATGGACGGCGGCTGGCGCCACTGGACCGAGTCGGGCTTTCCCACGGTGAAGGACTAGCGGCGTCGCAGTGCGGAAGAACTCTCCCGCCAGGTAGGGTTGGCTGGGGCGGTTGGACTCGAACCAACACCGTCCTCATTAACAGTGAGGTGCCCTACCAATTGGACCACGCCCCAATCAAGCTCCTATTCTACCAAAAATCTCCGCAAATCCAGCACGGACCTGGATGCACATGGAAAAGTTTTTTGGTGAGCCTTCGGTGCACTTCGGTGGAAGCAGATGGGCGCACCGCGCCGGGCGCTCAAGAGGAGTGGGTGCAACTCAGGCCGTGGTGGCAGGTGGTCAGGGAAGGAAGCCGGCCCAGCCCTCAATCCCCTATAGGGATCCTCGGTCTTCCTTCCCTTGACTACTGGGATAGAAGGCACGTCCAAAGCCAAAGCTAACTCACTGAAATCACAAGCCTTCCATTTCAGGCCCATGGTAAAAACTCCCCATAGCCCGTAGAAATTTCGGACTGGCCATCCCGACAGCTCAGCACCAGGACAGGCGGCCAATTCGGTTCTTTCCCTCCCCGATCAGAACGCGTTACCCTACCAACCCTGCGAACCTCGGACTAGACTTTTCTGAATCGGAGCAAGACCTATGAATTCTCCTGAAGAACGTCTGGCGGTTGCAACCCGCCAGCTACTGCACACGGCCGCGGAGCGCGCCACAAACTACGTACTGGGCATTCGTGATCGCCGAGTTGCTCCGCAAGATTCAGACATCGCGGCGCTGGCCGGTTCCCCGGCCACCATGGCTTCCACTGGAGGACGCTATTTTGGCTTTGTCATCGGTGGGACCTTGCCGGCCGTGCTGGCGGCCAACTGGCTGGCGGGCGCGTGGGATCAGAACGCTGCGCTGCGCGTGATGTCGCCCGTTGCCGCTGTCCTGGAAGATGTGGCCCTGCGTTGGGCGTATGAGGCGCTGGGACTTCCCGCGGATTGCGAAGGCGGCATTGTTACCGGGGCGACGGCCGCGAATTTTACCGCGCTCGCGGCGGCGCGCCAGGCATTGCTCGAACGCCAGGGCTGGAACGCTGTCGCCGACGGATTATTTGGCGCGCCGCCGATCGAGATGATCGTGGGCGCGGAGGTACACGCCTCGGTCCTGAAGGCGCTAGGGCTTCTGGGATTTGGAAACCGGCGCATCACCATCGTTGAGGCGGACGCTCAAGGACGGATGAGACCGGAGAAGCTGCCCCACCTGCGCAAGCCCGCGATCATTTGCATCCAGGCGGGCAACGTGAATACGGGAGCATTCGATCCGGCCGGCCCTATCTGCGAAGCAGCCAAGATTAGCCGCTCGTGGGTGCACGTCGACGGAGCCTTTGGATTGTGGGCGGCCGCCTCGCCCCAATACAGGCACCTGGTCAGCGGATACGCAAATGCTGATTCATGGGCCACCGATGCGCACAAATGGCTCAATGTGACCTATGACTGCGGTCTGGCCATCACCAAACACCCCGCTCCACTCCGCACCACCATGGGGATGTCCGCGGCCTATCTGGCGACGGGGGCGCAGCGCGAGCCGATGCATCAGACGCCGGAGGCATCGCGTCGCGCCAGGGGCGTGGAATTGTGGGCGGCGCTGAAATCACTGGGCAGCGCGGGGCTTGCGGAATTGGTCGAGCGGTCGTGCGCCCAGGCCCGGCTGTTTGCGCGACAACTGGAGGAAGCTGGTTTCCACATTTTGAACGAGGTGGTCCTCAATCAGGTGCTGGTCTCCTTCGGCAGCCCGGAAAGGACGCAGGAAGTCATTCGCCTCGTCCAGCAGGAGGGCACGTGCTGGTGTGGCAGCACCGTGTGGCAGGGTAAGGTCGCCATGCGCATCAGTGTCTCGTCCTGGGCCACCACCGACGAGGACGTAGATCGAAGTGTGGCCGCCATGATCCGCGTGGCACGGTTTTGCCGGGAAGTGTGACCCGCCGAATCGGCGCATGGCACCGCTGCCGGAAATCGGCCCCCTAACTCCGCAGTACCATCCTTGACCGCGGCGAGTGCTGCTTGCTATGTTCAAAGATTACGCTGGGTGCATTATGCCCAGTGTATAGACACCCCCTCTGTGCAGGGGCACTCGACCGATGGGTCTAAAGAAAATCGTCATCCGGGGCGCCCGGCAGCACAACCTGAAAAACATCAGTCTGGAAATCCCGCGGAACACCCTGACGGTGATCACGGGGCTCTCCGGTTCCGGCAAATCCTCGCTGGCGTTCGACACGCTGTATGCCGAGGGCCAGCGGCGTTACGTCGAATCGCTTTCGGCCTACGCGCGGCAGTTCCTCGACCAGATGGAGCGCCCCGACGTGGATTCCATCGAGGGCCTTTCTCCCTCCATCGCCATCGAGCAGAAAACCACCACGCGCTCCCCGCGGTCGACCGTCGGCACGATCACGGAAATTTACGACTATCTCCGCGTGGTATTCAGCGCCATCGGCACCCCCCATTGCCCCAATTGCGGCCAGCCAATCGCGCGGCAGTCGACCGAGCAGATCGTGCAAACCGTGCTGGCGCTCAAGCCGGAGGAACGCATCATGGTCCTCGCGCCGGTGGTCCGGGGACGCAAGGGCGAATACAAGAAGGACCTCGAAAAATATGCCAAGGCGGGCTACGTCCGCGCGCGCATCGACGGCCAACTGGTCAATCTCGACGAACCGCCGGCGCTCGACCGGCGCAAGAACCACACCATTGAAGTCGTCGTGGACCGCTTGCTGCTGAAGACCGGCATCGCCCAGCGCCTCGAGCAATCCGTCGAAGCCGCGCTGAAACTTACCGGCGGGCTGGTCACCATCGCCGTGGTGGGAGGCGAGGAGCGCGTCTATTCCGAAAAGCTGGCGTGTCCCGATTGCGGTATCTCCGTTCCGCAGCTTGAGCCGCGCTCGTTCAGCTTCAATTCACCCTACGGCGCGTGCCCCGAATGCAGCGGGCTCGGTTCCAAATACGATTTCGACCCGGCCAAGGTGATTGTCGACTGGACCAAGCCGCTGTTCGAAGGCGGGCTCGGCCCGGGCTCCGGCTCGACGCACTTGCAGCGCACGCTGCAGGCCGCCGCCGCGGCGCACGGCTTCGATCTCGCCCTGCCGTTTGAAAAGCTGTCGCGCAAGGCGCAGAACCTGATCTTGCAGGGGAATCCCTCGAAGGGCGGCACGGCGCAAGGATTGCACTTCCAGGGGATCCTGCCGCATCTGGAGCGCCTCCTATCCGACTCGAACTCCGACAACGTCCGCGAATGGCTCACGCAATACATGTCGCCGGCTCCGTGCGCAAGCTGTAATGAACGCCGCCTGCGGCCCGAAAGCCTGGCCGTGGAAGTCGCCGGGCTTTCGATCGCGGACTTCACCGCGCTGCCGCTCGCCGACGCCCGCGCCGCCGTGGACAAAATGAGCGCGCAACTCACGCCACGGCAGGAGAAGATCGCGGGACGCCCGCTCGGGGAAATCGCCGAGCGCATCGACTTCCTGCTGGCCGTCGGCCTGCGCTATCTCACGCTCGACCGCTCCGCCGCGACGCTTTCCGGAGGCGAGGCCCAGCGCATCCGCCTCGCCACGCAAATCGGCTCGCGGCTGCGCGGCGTGCTCTACGTCCTCGATGAGCCATCCATCGGCTTGCACGCCCGCGACAACGGCCGCCTGCTCGCGACGCTGGAAACCCTGCGCGACTTGGGTAATACCGTCCTCGTCGTCGAACACGATGAGGAGACCATTCGCCGCGCCAACTACGTCGTGGATCTGGGGCCCGGTGCAGGCAAGGCGGGCGGCTATCTGGTCGGCGCGGGTTCGCCCGAAGAAATTGCCGCCAATCCAGCTTCGCTTACCGGGCAATATCTCTCCGGCCAGATGAAGATTCCCGTGCCCGAGCGCCGCCGCAGTCCCAACGGCAAATCGCTCTCGATCCTGGGCGCGCGCGGCCACAACCTGAAGAACATCGACGTGGCCATCCCCCTGGGATTGCTCTCGGTTGTCACCGGCGTCTCCGGCTCGGGAAAATCCACGCTCGTCAACGACATCCTGTACCGCGCGCTGGCCGCCAAGCTCTATCGCTCGATGGAGAAGCCCGCCGCGCACCGCGCCATCCTCGGCATCGAGCACATTGATAAGGTGGTGCAGATCGACCAAGCCCCCATCGGGCGCACGCCCCGCTCCAATCCCGCCACCTATACGGGCGTCTTCACGCCCATCCGCGAGATTTTCGCCATGCTGCCCGAATCGCGCGAGCGCGGCTACCGCCCCGGTCGCTTCAGCTTCAATGTGAAGGGCGGCCGCTGCGAGGCGTGTCAGGGCGACGGCCAGCGCCGCATCGAGATGAACTTCCTCCCGGATGTGTACGTCACCTGCGAGGTGTGCCGCGGCAAGCGCTACAACGCCGAGACGCTGGCGGTCCGCTATAAGGGCTGCTCCATCTCCGATCTGCTCGACCTGCCCATCGAGGAAGCCCTCAAGATCCTCGAAAACATTCCGGCCATCCAGGTGAAGCTGCAGACTCTGGTGGATGTCGGGCTCGGCTACATCCAGCTGGGCCAGTCGTCGACCACCCTCTCGGGCGGCGAAGCGCAGCGCACCAAACTCGCGCGCGAGCTTTCCCGCCGCCAGACCGGTCGCACGCTCTACATCCTCGACGAGCCGACCACCGGGCTGCACTTCGACGACGTCAAGAAGCTGCTGGATGTGCTCAACCGCCTGGTCGGACTGGGCAATACGGTGCTCATCATCGAGCACAATCTCGACGTCATGAAGCAAGCCGACTGGATCATCGATCTGGGCCCGGAAGGCGGCGAGGAGGGGGGGCGCATCGTGGCGCAGGGCGCGCCCGAACTCGTCGCCCGCAGCAAGAAATCCTACACCGGCCAGATCCTCGCCCGCGCCTTCGAGGGAGCCAGGAGCGGCGCAAACGGCAACGGACGAGATACACGCCACCCGGGCTGAGCGCCGAAACTTGCGCGCACCTGCTCCCTGCCGGTAAAGTGCAGAGGCGCCTGGGAGCGCCGGTAAAACCATCGCGATGACCGAAAACAACCGAAACTTGTTCCCTGGCGAGCCCCCGGAAGCTCCCGAGCCGGCGCCGCACTCCGCGGAATCCGCGTCGCTCGAAGGCGCATCTGTCGCTGGGCCAATTTCCGGTCCGGCGAAGCCCGCGGTCCCCGAAGATCTTCGCGTACCCTGGGACTGGCTGGATCTGCTGTTGTTTGGTCTCTTTGTGTTCGCCACCACGATTGTATTCGGTCTCCTCTTGCTGGCCGTGGGGCGCTCGATTTTGCATCTGACGCCCGCGCAGCTCCAGAAATCGCGCGGTGCCTGGGGCCTGGTCCAAATCGCCGCCCAAGTCGTGCTCGACCTGGTCCTGCTTGGCTACCTGGCCGCGCAGATGCGCATGAAGTTTCATGCCCCCTTCTGGCGCACGATTGGATGGCGCTCCCTGGAGACCACCACCTCCCCGCGTGCCCTCGCCTATCTCACGCTCGTTTTGAGTGGATTTCTCCTCGCGGTGGTCACCATGGCGGCCGAAACAGCCTTCCCGCCCAAACACGCGCTGCCCATTGAAACGGTGCTCCAGGATCCACGAGCCGCCGCGCTGTTCATGCTGACGGCCGTGCTGGTGGCCCCTCTGGTCGAAGAGACGCTGTTCCGCGGCTATCTTTATCCCGTCCTGGCGCGCAGCTGGGGCGTTGGCGCGGGGGTTTTCGTCACCGGAACGCTCTTTGGCCTTCTGCACTCGATCCAACTCTGGGGCGGATGGTGGCAAATCGCGCTGTTGATCGCCGTGGGCATCGTGTTCACGCTGGTGCGCGCCAGGACCGGCACGGTGCTCGCCAGCTTCATCGTCCATATCAGCTATAACTCGCTGCAAGTCATCACGACCCTGGTCGCCCTCCATGGCCTGCGGCATCTGACCCCGGTCAAGTAGCGGTCTTCCTTTCCCTCGCCCCGGAATCGGTTAAAATGAAATTTCGCCCGCACGCCGCCCGCGGGCGCATGACGCACCACCAACGGAGAACAATTCCTTGCATACGGTCGAACCCATTCGATGGACCCGCGAAGGCGTGGTTCTGCTCGATCAGCGCCGGCTGCCCGGCGAAGTCCTCTACCTCACCTACACCGATTACCGCGAGTTGGCGCGGGCGATTAAGGACATGGTCATCCGCGGGGCGCCGGCCATCGGCGTGGCGGCGGCCATGGGCGTGGCGCTGGGCGTGGAGCGTTCCGGAGCGCAGACCCTCGAGCAACTGCGCGCCGAATTTGCCACCATCTGCGAGACGCTGGCGCGCACGAGACCCACGGCCGTCGACCTTTTCTGGGCCATCGAGCGCTTCAAGCGCCGCTTTGCCGAACTGGCTGCCGCCGCGGAAAGCGGCGGCCCGGAAGCCATCGCGCGCATCCGGACCGCGCTGGTTGAAGAAGCGCAGCAGGTGCACCAGGAGCGCCGCGAAGCCGACAACCGCATCGGGAAATTCGGCGCCGCGCTGCTGCCGAAAAGCGGCCGCGTCATGACGCAATGCAATGCCGGCGCCCTGGCCACCGCCGGCATCGGCACGGCCCTGGGCGTGATTCGCATGGCCGTCCAGGCCGGACATCAGATCGAAGTGCTCGTCCCCGAAACGCGCCCCTACCTGCAGGGAGCGCGGCTCACCGCCTGGGAACTCCACGAGGATGGCATTCCTCTCACGCTCATCACTGACAACATGGTCGCCCACTTCCTGAAGACCGGCGGCGTCGGCGCGGTCGTGGTCGGCGCGGACCGCATCGCCCGCAACGGCGACACTGCCAACAAAATCGGCACCTATGGAATCGCCGTCCTGGCGCGCGAGCACAACGTCCCGTTCTACGTCGCCGCCCCGATTTCGACTCTCGACCTCTCGATTCCCTCGGGAGATCACATCCCCATCGAAGAGCGCTCCGAGGAAGAGGTCACCCATCTCGGCGGCGTGCGCATCGCCCCCAACGTGCGTGCCGCCCATCCCGCCTTCGACGTCACCCCCGCGCGCTTCATCGCCGCCATCATCACCGAGCGCGGCGTGGCACGCCCTCCGTTTGAAACCTCGCTGGCAGCCTTAGCAGGGGCGAGGGATGAGGGACGAGGCGCGAGGGGTGAGGGGTGAGGGCTTTTGCCCCCCGTTATGATGTGGCAGACTTGCATCTCAGCTTCTGAATAAGGCCCGAGATCATCCGGCCAAGTTCATCCGTCAATCGAAGGATGTTTTCAACCTCTGGTGGCTAAAGGTATCCCAACCGGCCGGCAATTAAGAGATGAGTCTCAAGCTCAAGCAACGAACCTCTTGCTATCGAAAGGTGGTGCAAGTAATCGCCTCTGTGCTTTCGACCGTGCCCTTCGGCGATGTTTGCGGGAATCGAGGCTGCAGCCCGTTGGATTTGGGTGACCAGACCGTACATTTCCTGTGCAGGGAGCTTCTTAGCAATTCCGTAGCTTGCCACAACGAGATCCATAGCCTTTTGCCAAACCAAGAGATCGCGATAGCTCTTGATGCCGTCGCTCATCCCTCGCCCTCACCCCTCGTCCCTCACCCCTACTCATACCGCAGCGCCTCCACCGGATTCAGCCGCGCCGCTTTCCAGGCGGGATACACGCCGAAGAACACCCCGATCGACCCGGCCACCGACACGCCGATCACCACCAGCGAGATGGACACCGCGGCCGGGAAGGAAGAAAACGCCAGCCGGATGAGCAGCACAATGAAGCAGCCAAACAGCACTCCGATCACCCCGCCCAGGGCCGCCAGGGTCACCGACTCCAGCAGAAATTGCATCAGAATATTTGACCGGCGCGCTCCGATGGCCTTGCGCACCCCGATTTCGCGCGTGCGTTCGGTCACGCTCACCAGCATGATGTTCATCACGCCAATACCGCCCACCAGCAGCGCCACCGACCCCACCGCCAGCATCACGATGAAAATGCCGCTGGAAATCTGGTTCCACAAATCCAGGAACGTGTCCGTGGTCATGATCGCGAAATCATCCTCTTTGTCCGACGGCAACCGCCTCATGCGCCGCAGGTAGTCGCGCACCTCGTCGATCACCATCGGCATGGTCTTGGCATCGTCGGCCTGCACGAACAGCACGAAATCCTTGAACTCCGGATGCATCCCTCGCATGGTGGACAACGGCGTGATCGCGATGTTGTCGTTGGGATTGTCGCCGCTTCCCAGCGCCTGCTTCTGCTCCTTCAACACGCCGATGACCGTGAAGCCCTTGCCTTCGAGCAACACTTCCTGCCCGATGGGGTCCTCGTGATTGGGGAAGAGAATATTCGCCGTGGTGTGGCCCAGGACGGTGACCGCGGAACGATGCTCCTCGTCCGTTTTGTTGAAGAACCGGCCGCGCTCCGCCTCCAGATTGGTGATCGTCGCAATCGAGGGCGTATTCCCCTGCAGGATGATGCTCTTGGCGCGATAGTTGCCGCGGCGGGCGCTGCTCGATCCCACTCCAAACTCGAAGTTCTGGATGCGTATTTCGGGCGAGGCCGCCACTACGTGCGGCAGTTGCGCCAGGCCCTCCGCCCATTCCGCCTTCAGTTCCTTGCGCTGCAGCTCCGCCGCCAGCCGCCGCCCGAGTTGGGCGAAGGAGAAGCGGTAGCAGATGATGGTGTTCGAACCGAGCACCTCCACGCTGCTCAGCACGTTCGTGTTCAGCCCGTTCACCACCGCCCCAATGACAATCACCGTGCTCACGCCGATGACGATCCCCAGCACCGTCAGAAACGACCGCAGCGGATTCCGCCGCAGCACGTCGAACGCCAGAGCGATCGATTCCCGGAGGCCCACAATCCCGTGTTTCTCTTGCGCCATCTCTTTTCTCACTCCGACCGCAACGCCACCACCGGATCGAGCCGCGCCGCCTTCGCCGCCGGATACACGCCGAAGAACAATCCCACGCTCGTGGCCACCAGCAGGCCCATCAGCACCGACCAGAGCTGTACCGAGCTGGGCAGCGACGTCGTCCAGCTCACGATTTTCGCCACCAGAATTCCCAGCACCACGCCGATCGCTCCTCCCACCGCCGAAAGCGTCGCCGATTCAATCAGGAACTGCATCCGGATGTCCGCCTGCCGCGCCCCCAGAGACTTCCGCAAGCCGATCTCCCGCGTGCGGTCCGCCACCGACACCAGCATGATGTTCATGATCACGATGCCGCCGACAATCAGCGAAATCGACGCGATCCCGATCATCACGCCGAAAAACGTGCTGCTGATGCTGCCCCACAGCTCGAGAAAGGAAGCGTTCGTTTCTATCGCGAAATCGTCCGAGTCGCGGTACGCCAGGTGCCGCCGCCCCCGCAGGATCAGCCGCACTTCATCCGTGGTGGCCTCCAGCGCCTGCGTGCCCGCGGCTTTCACCCACAGTCGCACCGAATCATCGCTTCCGTAGATTCTCTGAAACGTCGTGAGCGGCAGGATCACCCAGCTATCCTGCGATTGCCCCATCACCGACCCGCGCTTCTTGCCCACGCCGATAATTTCGCACGTGGCCGTATCCACGCGGATTTCCTTGCCGAGGGGGTCGGTTCCCGGCAGCAGCTTGTCCACCACGTCGTAGCCCACGTCGCAGACCGGCGCGCCGCGCGCCACGTCCAGCTGGGTGATCTGGCGCCCCTCGGTCAGCTCGCGATCCAGCACCTGCGGCATTTCATGCGTGAATCCGATGATGTTGGCGTCCGGAAGATATTCCGTCCCGTACTTTACCTGCCCGAGGTGACCCAGGTTGGCGGCCACCGCCTTGCAGCTCCGGCAGTTGTCCCGCAGGGCCTCGTAGTCCTCGAACTTGAATTTGCGGCGCTTCTGGCTCTCCTCATACTCCTCGATGGTGGTGATGACCGACGGCCCGCGGTTGATCAGGACCACGTCCGCGCCCAGATTGAAGATCTTCTCGGCCACGTAGCCGTTCAGCCCGTTCACGATGCTCACCACGGCGATCACCGCCGTCACCCCGATCACCACCCCCAGCAGCGTCAGCATGCTCCGCAGCTTGTGCGCCCACAAGCTCGCCGCGGCGATGTTGACCGCCTCTCCCAACGCCAGCGATGTCTTCCCAGCCATGGCTCGCCTTTCAGAAGTGTGGAGCGGCCCTGGTTCTCGCGTCAGGGCACGGCTTCAGCGCACGGCTTCAGCCCGCCGTTTGCGTCCCGGACAGCAATCGGGACCGTGCCGCAACCCCCGAGAACCACTCCCGGCTTTGACCGCTGAGGGACAGCCTCGGCCGGCGCCACACGAACTCTTCTGCTCCTTCAAATTATACGCGCAGAGAGCACTCGAAGTTGCAAACCAGCGGTAATTGCCTCCCCAAACAAAGAAAAAGGGCGTCCCGGCGGTTTCCACCGGGACGCCCTGGAACTGCAAGCCGATCGCCGCAGCGCGCGGGTTAGAAGGTGAAGCTCACCCCCAAGCGCATGGTACGCAACAGCTGATATTGCTGCGGCTGGCCATACCACGAACTCTTAACCACGAGCGGAGAACCGCCGCTGCTGACCCAAGCTTGCGGGTTATAGCCGCCCATAAGCGTCTGGTACAGAGCCGCACCGCTCGCGAGGCTGACGCCTCCCGGAGCCAAAGGGGTCAGCGCATCCATCGAGTTGAAGCCCTGGTAGTACTGAACGACGGAGTGCTGGTTGAACAGGTTGAAGATGCTAGCTTCGAAGCGGAGGGACCGGCCCTCGCCCACCTTGAACTGCTCTGCAATGTTGAAATCGGTCTGGGTGAACCACGGGGTACGGCGGTTATAGGGGGTGCCAAACGTGATGTTCCCGGCAGCATCCTGGGTAACGTTAGCCCACTTTCCGCGGCCAAAGATGTACGCAGCTTCGTAAGGAATACCGTACGCCGACGTGGCCAAATCAGTGTACGAGCTGACCGGGGTGCCCTCGTAGGCACTCTGAAAGACGCCAAAGGTTGTCTTCGACCCCTTCCAATGTAGCTGATAATAGACGTTGCCCTTGAACGTGTTCGGACGATCGGTCGGCAGCACCCCGTCGTTTGATTTGCCATTGGCGCCGAAGTAGTAGAACGGCTCGTCGAATGCACGAGTGGTATCGGGCGAGTTACGCCCCGCAGCGTTGCCGTCGGTTTGATCGGTGGTGGTCAGGCCCGTATAGTTGCCCCACAGGCGGCTCCACGTGTAGCTGAACGTCCCAGCCCAGTTCCTGGACGCGGCCTTCGTGACCCGGAATTCCAAGCCGTCGTAGTCACGGATAGCCTTGGGCAACGCTGGGCATGTGGGACAGGTGCCAAAAGCGACCCCGGGGCCGTAGTCCGCAGTGTCGTTAAAGGCCCATCCCGGAACCAAAAATGCCTGGCCAAGCGCGGTCAGGTAATTGGCATAGCCGTCGACAGTTCTGTTGACGCCCTCACCGGGATTGACGATCGCGTAGGTTTCGCCCCAAGCTTTATCGGACAACGACGCATCTTCGATGACGTGGTCGAGGCGCCGACGGTCATAGCGCGCCTCGAATGACCAGTCCTTGGCGATCTGGTAGTCCCAGCCAGCCACGAACTCGTGCTGCCGGTACGGCTTCACGCCCGGAGCGACCGGCTCCGCCGGACGAAAGTTGACGTTTTCAATCAGCGAAATGCCGGTCCCGGCGTCCGTCAGGGCCGTCGGGACCGAGGCGGTGGCGAAGTTGGCTCCCAGGGTTGCTGGACCACTTGGGCAAGCGCGACCCTGCTTGAACACCAGATTGATGTCGGAGACGCTGAACCCTGCGGGAGTCCCATCCGGACCCAGGGCATATACGCAATAAGTGTATGCCTGCCCGCCAAACGAAGTCTGGGCCACTAGCAGCTTCATAATATCGTTGACCACGCCGTAGCTGGCGAAGAGCTTCGTCTTGCCGCGGCGCGTCGGATCCCACGCAATTCCCAGGCGAGGCGCAATCTTGTCGGTCCAGGAGAAGTTGATGGACGGCACATTAACGCCGCCCGGAGCGGGCAGGCTTTCCTTCTCCACGCGGAGGCCCAGGTCCAAGGTTACACCGTGGCCCACCGTCCAGGAATCCTGGACAAACAGCGCGTGGTTCCAGTCGCTGGCGGGCGAGGGCAGCACCGTCGCGAAGTCATTCACAATCAAATAACCGTATCGGCCCGCGCAGACCCCCCACTCCACGCCCAGAGTGGCGCAGTTGGCTGCACCGGTACTCGTGGACGGCGAATAGCTATGCCCCGCGCCAACCCTCAAATAGGCATGGGGTACGTTGCCGTTCTGACCAATGCTGTTGACCAGATGGTTGAGTTGGTAGCCAAGCTTGAAGTTATGCGAGCCCCACCACCCGCCTTTGAAGAACGCCACGTCCTGGTTGAACTGGTAGTGCTTGTTGGCGTTGAGCTGAGTGAACGTCTGGGTATAGGGCGCCGTAGTGAAGCCGCCCGGCATCTGCAGATTGGCTGGCAGCGCAGTGCCCAGATTGTCATTCGCACCCACGCCACCGGCGCCGCTCCACTGGAGGTTCGGCGTCTGGGTCTGCCAGCCAAAGTCGTGATAGTTCTCAAAGAAGTAGCCAAAGCGGGTGGTGGAGACGATCTTCGGAGTCAGGGTGATGTCGGCGCCGAAGTTATACGTGGAGTTCGGGGCTACCCAGCCCAGGCCGTGTGAAAAAGCCGTTAGGGGAGCGCCCGTGGAAGTGTTCAGAATTCCCGCCTGCGAACTCACCGGATCCGATATCGGCAGGGCGGCTCCGGTCTCGCGGCCGTACTGATACAGCCACGACCCGTAGACGCGAATCTTCTGTGTCAGAGAGGCGTCAAGGCGGGCATTGGTGTAATAGGTCTGCGTGTCTTGCGTGAAATACTGCTTGCCGGCGCCACCGTTATTGGCGCCAAAGTCAACCGTCTTGGCCACGCTGTTGAACAGAGGTGCAAGGCCCAGAAAGAACCACAGGCGGTCCTTGACAATCGGGCCCCCAAGAGTAAAGCCGGGATTAACGTTCCGGAAGTGATCCTTCTTCGGACTGTAGAGTTGTGAGGGGACGTCGAAACCGGCGGCGGGAGCCGACGCGACTGGGTCGTAACGCAAGAAAATATTGTTGTTATTGCTATCTAACCCGTCGGCTTCATACGTGGTGAATAGCGAGCCGTGGTAGTCGTTGCCGCCCTTCTTCATGACGACGTTGATTACTCCACCGAGAGCGCCGCCGTACTCGGCCTCGATGCCGGAGGTCTTCAGCTGAACTTCCTGAATAAACTCGAAGGGAACATTCGCTTTGGAATAGCCGCCCGAGAGTTGCCCCGTGTCCTGGCCTTCCACAAGGTAGCTGTTTTCGGAATCACCGCCGCCACCAATCGAGTAACCCAGGGCTTGGCCGTTGCCGCTGCTGCCCGGCAGGGATCCGCCGGTGCCGCCGTAACCGGAGCCGTTGACCGTGTAACCAGCAAGAGGTTCGTTGCGCGCCATCGGCGCGAACTGAATCACGGACTGGAAGCTGGTTCCATGCGGGATGTTGTCCAGCACTTCGCTGGTCACATTGGTCAAATTCTGCGTGGTGGTCACGTCGATCACAGGCGCGGCCCCAGTCACCTCAAGAACCGTGGTCACGGCGCCCACCTCAAGCTGAAAATCGACCGTGGGAAGGTGGCCGACCTGGATAGTCACACCTCCGCGCCTGATGGCTGCGAAGCCCTTCATGCTCACCGTAACGGTGTAATCGCCCGGCGGAAGATTGGCGAAGCGGTAGTAGCCGCTTGCGTCTGTCTCGACCTCCTTGCTGCCCATCAGCGACGCACCCGTAATGGCTACTTTAGCCTGGGGCACAACAGCGCCGGTAGCGTCCTTCACCGTGCCCTGCAGACCGCCCGTTGTTTCCTGAGCGGATAGCCTCAGCGAGCCAACAGTCAGCACCACCAACGCAGCCAATACGCACAACAGCGATCGCACCTTCATCATCCCCTCCTCGTCATCTGCCAATAAGGTTTTCGTGCGAGGTCCCGGCGCAAGCGCCCAGACAGTTATAAGCCCCCTTACGGGCGCACGCCCTTGTCTGCTTCTAGGCACGTCTATTTCCAGTGCAAGAAATAGTTAACTGCCTTATTTACTTTGCGATAGGACATGGCTGTCAGAGTTTAGTAGGATAATTACTGTTTTTAATATACGAAAAACAGGATTGTGGTCAGTTAATACCATTATCAAATCGGCCTTCATAATGTCAGCGGATTCCATTTCCATGGTTTTCCCATTCCTCCGGCCAGATAACCCGACCCCGCCGCCCGGCATCGAATTTGTCTCAACCCACAGCTCGCAGCGGTGCGGGGCGCCTCGGCCGGGGCCCATCGCGCACCGCCAGCGATCCGTTGCACCGCCCCGCAGTGCGGGCGGGCAACACGAATCCACAGTTAACCAAGGAGGAGGTTTTCATGGTGCGCAAACTGCCGTTCATGGCTGCATTGCTTCTGTTAGTTTCGCTATCTGCGCGCGCGCAGGATAAGCTGGAGATGTTCGGCGGCTATTCCTATCAGCGCGTCGATAATTCTCCGTCGTTCAATCTGAACGGCTGGGAATTTTCCGGGCAGTATAAATGGACTAGCTGGCTGGGCGGCGTTGCGGACTTCGACGGCCACTACGGCTCGCCCAGCGGTTTCAGCACCTCCACGCACAATTATCTGTTCGGGCCGCAGGTTTCCTGGCCGGCTCGCGTTTCGCCCTTTGCGCACGTGCTAATTGGCGCCGCGCATGTGAATGTCGGCGGCGGATCTGACACGTCGTTTTCGACCGCCATCGGCGGGGGCATCGACGCGAGACTCGTTCCCGGAATCTACTGGCGCGTCATACAGGGCGATTACATCTACACGCACTATTTCGGCAGCACACAGAACAATGCGCGCCTGTCGACCGGAATCGTCTTCCGCTTTTAGCCAGGCACCCTTCCACTTGGGGCGGCTCGCTCTGTGCCGGCGCAAAGCCAGCACGGCGAGCCGCTCCGGAACACGCTGACTATTCGAAGACGAACGTCACGGTGATGTGCGTTTCCACCTCCACGGGCTGGCTGCTCAGGCGCGTTGGCTGATAGCGCCACTGCCGCACGGCGGCCAGCGCCGCATTCACCAGCAGGGCATTGCCGCTCAGAACCTGCAGTTCCCGCACGGCGCCGTCGGTGCCGATGATCGCGCGCAGGTTCACGGTGCCGGAAAGACGCATCACCCGCGCCGCCAGCGGATATTCCGGCTGCACGCGGTGAATCAGCAAAGCGTCCATCACTCCTTTACTGATCTTGCGCGGGACGCTCGGCGGCGGCGGAACGATATTCGCCACGCTCTCGCGGCGCTCACCCACGTCCCATCCCAGAGAGCGTTTCTCATTTGAGATCCCCGGCTCCTCGCCGATCGTTGGCGGCGCGGCGTCGGGCGTTGTGTCGACATACTGGGGAATGCGCGGCGGCTGATAGGAACGTCCGGAGATCAGCCTCGGTCCCGGATCGCGATTCGGCTCCGGGCGCGCCACATGCGGTTTGGCCAAGCCTTGAAACGACGGCAGGGGAGTCACCGCCAGTTGCGGCGAAAGCACGGCGGGTGTGACGAGCGGCCATACCAGCATGGCCGCCACCGCCGCCGCCTCCAACACGATGGACGCCAGCAGCGCCCGGCTGCGCCGCAGCCGCGCGCGCCCTCGTGCGCCGCCATCACCATCCACAGTGCAGTGCGACAGGCTACCAAAATCGCTCATGGACACACCTCCTCCGTTCAATTTGGTGGCAGGACTATGCCGGTGCGGGCCGGACCCGCTCTCGCGGGCCTGGCCGCGCCGGGCTTGCATCCGGAGTTCGCGCGATCCCTGCTGGCTATAGACACCACCGTCGCCAGGATGTTTCCGGACCAGCAGGGGGCCGGCCCGGCGGCCCGTAACCCACGACATAACAATCAGTTACAGATTTCGAAAATTTCGGGCATCACAAATAGCGCTTCCTGCGTCTAATTGTTCGAATTTGCCAATTTAATCGGAAATGGGGTTAACCATCATGAGTCGCTCTTCGTCGGAGACAGTGGGAGTTCGTTACACGGGCTGGGCCGCGCTGAACCGTGATCCGCTGGAGGATCTGGTCGAGTACACCTGCCCGCATTGCGGGACGCGGGGCGCCAAGGCCGCGCGGCGGGCGCGGTCGGAGTATCACTTCACCGACGGCTTCGTGCAGGACGTGCAGGGAGAGATGAGCGCTTGCCGCGGCTGCAAACGCTCTCTGCGGATTTCGCCGGTCGTTTTGCTGCACGACCAGGACGAGCAACGGCGCTTCAACGCGGTCTTCTCGGCGGACGTCGAAATCTCCAACAACTAACGCCTTCGCCGCCGGATTTCCCCGCGCGCGGTTTCACCGCCGGGCGTGTATCCCGGCGCGCGCAGCTTTGCGCCATGCGCGAAAGCGCTAGTGGCGGTCCCAATCGGCGTCGAGCGCGAGGTGATGCGTCTCCATTTGCTGGCGGACGCGCACGAAGGCCTCGTCCACCGTGTCGGCGAATTGCAGCATTTTGTAATCCTGCTCGCTCACGGTGCCGCTGCGAACCATGTGCCGCCAGTTGAGAATCTTGTCCCAATATTTCCGGCCGTAGATGAGAATCATGTGGTGCGCGGGGAGTTTTCCCGTCTGCATCAGCGTGAGCATTTCCCACAGTTCGTCCATGGTGCCGAAGCCGCCGGGAAAAACGATCAGCGCCTTGGCCACCTGCGCGAACCACAGCTTGCGCATGAAGAAATAGTGGAAGCAGAAATTCAGCTCCGGCGTGATGTAGGGATTGGGCTTCTGCTCGTGCGGAAGCTGGATGCTCAGCCCGATGGACGGGCCGCCCGCCTCGGCGGCGCCGCGATTGGCCGCCTCCATGATTCCCGGTCCGCCGCCCGAGCAGATCACAAAGCGCTTGGGGTGCGCGCCGAGGGTCATGGCCCAGGAAGTGATGCGCCGTGAAAGTTCGCGCGCGTCCTCGTAATAGCGCGACATTTCCAGGTCGGCGCGCGCCGCGCGGATCTTGGCTCGCCACTCGGTGGTCCGCCGGCCTCGCGATTTCGCCCGCACTTGCTGGAGATCCGTCAGGGCTGCCTCGCGCGAGTGAATGCGCGCCGATCCGAACATCACGATGGTGTCGCCAATGCTGGCCCGGCGCAGACGATTGACCGGGTCAATGTATTCGGCCAGGATCCGCAGCGGCCGCGCCGGCAGACTTTCGATGAACAGCGGGTCCTGATACGCCAGGCTGGGCATTGGCAGATGACCGGAACGCTTCATGATTCCCCCTCCCAAGAGGTGCAACTGCGCCGCACGCGCGGAGAGTCCATTCTAGCCCTGTCGTCGCGCCGCCCACGGCTGTTATCGGGCGCGGGCGTGGCGAGTTCGTCACCTCCGCGCTCGCAGCCCTGTGCGCAGGCGAAGTCCCAGAACACCAGAAGGTGAAACCAGAGGATTATTGGGCTATGATCGGCTGCCACCGGATGCCCGGTGCCAGTCCAGACCCATTTCCGTCAGGAGCGAACGTGGCCACCAGCGCCAACCTGTTGACCGTCAGTGAAGTCATCGACCGGCAACCGATGGGCCGTTTTCAAATCCAAGCGATCGTGCTCTGCTGCGTGGTGGCGGTGCTGGATGGATTCGACACGCAATGCATCGGGTTTCTGGCGCCCTCCATGGCCGGGACGCTGGGCATTCCCGTAAAAGCCTTCGGGCCGGTGTTTGCCGCTGGATTGTTCGGTTATCTGATCGCGGCGCTGGCGACGGGGCCGGTGGCCGATCGCTGGGGCCGCAAATGGCCGGTGATATTCGCCACGCTGACGTTCGCCATCTTCGCCCTCCTCACGGCGCGCACGACTTCTCTCCACGATCTGCTGCTTCTCCGCTTTCTGACCGGGCTCGGACTCGGGGGCGCCATGCCGAACATTGTCGCGCTGGCATCGGAATATGCGCCGCGGCGGTTGCTGGCAGTGGTGGTGGCTTCGCTCTTCTTGGGCATGCCGCTGGGCGCGCTCCTGGGCAGCCTGATCAGCTCCGTCGTCATCCCCGTGTGGGGCTGGCAATCGGTGTTCTACGTCGGCGGCATCCTGCCGCTGCTTCTTGCAGCGATTCTGGTAAGGTCGCTTCCGGAGTCGGTGCGGTTTCTCACGGTGCGCCGCTCCAACCCGCAAGCCGTCTCCCGCATCATGCAGCGGATTTCGCCCGGTTGGCGCAGCGCGCCGGACCGCCCGTTGCTCGCCGCGGAGTCGAAGCCGCGGCACATGCCGGTCCAGGCCCTGTTTACCGAGGGGCGCGCGGCCGGGACGATTTTGCTGTGGATTCCCTACTTCATGAATCTCCTGATGCTCTATTTCATCGTCAGCTGGCTGCCGTCGCTTTTGTGGCAAGCGGGCATGCCGGTGTCGGCCGGGGTCAGGGCCATTGCCCTGTTCAGCATCGGCGGCATCGCCGGATCGATTGCGGAGGGCCGCCTGATAAATCGGTGGGGAGCCGGCGCGGTCCTGAGCGTTGAGTTCGCCTGGTGCACGCTGCTCATCGGATCGCTGGCGCTCGCTCCGGTGACTCTGGGCTTCACGCTGGCGGTAACGCTCGTGCTGGGTTTTTGCTCGCAAGGCGCGCAGGCCGGCCTCAACGTGCTGGCCGCGAGTTTCTATCCCACGCCCATTCGATCCACGGGCGCCGGGTGGGCCCTGGGGGTCGGCCGCGTGGGCTCCATCATTGGACCGCTCATTGGGGGCCTGATGGTGTCGTGGCAATGGGGTCTGCAGCGCATCTTCGCGGCGGGAGCCGCCATCGCGCTGTGCGCGACGCTGGTGATGATGGTGCGCAGCCGCCTGCAAAACGCAGCCGCCGCGCGAAACCCGGAGACTGATCCGGGCGTCGCGTAATTCCGGGGCGCCGGACCGGCGGCACATGCAGTCCCGGCCGGGGCAGAAGGTGTCTAGGAGGCCGCGCGGGCGGTGCCGGAGGAGCCCGCATCATCCGCCAGGAGTTCGCGAGCGGTAAAGATCGAGCGATAGTTATACTTGGCGCGCAGCTTTTCCGAACCGCCTTCTTCGCGGTCCACCAGACTGATGACCGCCACGACCTGCGCGCCTTCGCGTTCGGCGGCGTCGATAGCTTCCTGCGTCGAGCCTCCCGTGGTGCAGACCTCGTCCACGATCACGACGCGTTTGCCGCGCGGATTTTCGAGCCCCTCGATCTGCTTCTGGCGGCCGTGCTTCTTCGCCTCTTTGCGCACCAGAAAACCGGGCAGCGGTTTCTTCTCGATGGCACTGACGACTCCCGCGGCGGTGACCAGCGGATCGGCGCCCATGCTGAGTCCTCCGATGGCATCCGCCTTAACACCCATTTCATCGAGCAATTCCAGGACGCAATAGCCGGTCAGGAACGCGCCTTCCGGGTGCAGCGTGGTGAGCTTGCAATCGAGGTAGTAGTTGCTCTTCTGTCCCGAGGAAAGCGTGAATTCCCCGCGGACCAGTGACTTGCTGCGCAGCAGATTCGCCAGACGTTCCCTGTGACTCACCCCGCCCTCCAAGTTCTCAACACTATCACACTCGTTCCGGCCCTTCCTACCCCGTGCCGTTATCTCCGTGATGCGGCGGTTTCGGCCCGCCCGACTTACGGAGACGTGTTTAAGAGGGCGCACGAGATTTGCATTCGAAGCACACGGCCTGACAAACGCGGAAAACGGAAAAGTGGAGCACTGGTAAGCTGGATGTCTGGTTATCCGGCGAAGCGTGCGCTGCAACGCGGACGGAACGAGATCCATCGGCCTGAAACCGATCGCATCCTGAGCCGATACGCGCGGGGAAGCGTTTTGCTGGAAGAAAGAAGGACCTTTGAACTTCACGAAGAGCAAAAGGAGCATGCTGGTGCTGGCGGCCATTCTGGCCCTTGCCGGCCCGCTGCGGGCGCAAACGCCTGACGCACCGGCAGCCGGAGCATCCGCCGCCGAGCAACTCCCCAATCCGCAATTGCCGGGAAGCATTCGCGGCACTGTGCTCGATCCGAGCGGGGCCGTCGTCGTCGGAGCCCGGGTGAGCCTGGCACGCGAAGATTCCTCTCCCGTCCAGGAGACGCTCTCCGGCGAGGACGGGCAATTCTCCTTCGCCGCCGTCGCTCCAGGAACCTTCCATCTCACGATTACGTCGGCGAGTTTCGCGATCTACACATCGGTTGGCGTCGTGCATCCGGGGGAGAGCTTCGTGGTTCCGCCGAGCACGCTGGCGATTGCCACCGCGGTCACCGAGATGCGCGTCTCACCCCCGCAAGCCGAAATCGCCGAAGAGCAAATTAAGGAACAAGAGAAACAGCGCGTGCTCCGCATCGTTCCCAACTTCTATGTCAGCTACCTCCCGCATGCGGTTCCTCTCACCCCGAAGCAAAAGTTCCAATTGGCCTGGAAGACGACCCTGGATCCCGTCACCTTCGGAGTCACGGGGGCCATTGCCGGGATGGAGCAAGCGCAAGACAGTTTCAGTGGGTATGAACAAGGCGCGCGAGGCTACGGAAAGCGCTACGGCGCCTCCTATGCGGACCTGGTGACCAGCACGTTTATCGGAGGCGCCATCCTGCCCTCGGTCCTGAAGCAAGATCCGCGCTATTTCTACAAGGGAAGCGGCAGCAAGCGATCCCGGATTCTGTATGCCCTCGGGAATGCAGTGATCTGCAAGGGCGATAATGGACGCTGGCAGCCGAATTACTCGAACATTCTCGGGAACCTGGCCGCCGGCGGCATTTCCAATCTCTACTACCCGGCCAACGATCGCGGAGCGGGATTAACGTTGGAAAGCGGGCTCATCGGGATTGGCGCCACCGCCACCACCAATCTTCTGCAGGAGTTTCTCATCCGCAAGCTGACGCCGCACGTTCCCAGCCGCGATTCGGCCAATCCCTAAACGTGAAATAGGAAGTGGAAGAGAGATTCCTCCGCTCCGGGACGGCAAAAGGCGCCGTCCCTCCGGTCGAAATGACAGAATGGTCTTGGGGCAGCGGGGAAAATCCAACTTTGGCGAAGCTGGCGCGAGCGGCCAGGTATCGGCCATATCTGCCCGCGAGTGCAACGGGGATAAGCGCGGCTGGACAAGCCGGCTAGACGCGCGGCGTGCGAACGGCCGCGCGATTCCGGCTACTTCTTTTCCGGCTCGGCGGGAGTTTCCTCTTCGAGAATGGCGGCGGCCGCGGCGATGCGGTCGCCTTCATCCAGGCGCAGCAGGCGGACGCCCTGGGTCGAGCGGCCGGCCTCGCGGATTTCGCCGGCGTGGACGCGGATCACCTTGCCGTGGCCGGTGATGATCATCACGTCGGAATCCTCGCGCACCTGGAGCGCCGCGACGACCGGGCCGTTGCGGTCGGTGGATTTCAGGTTGATGACGCCCTTGCCGCCGCGCGACGTGACGCGGTATTCGGCCAGCGGCGTGCGCTTGCCGTAGCCCTTTTCGGCGACGGTGAGCATCAGCGAGGTGAGCGATTCGCGGATCTGGTCGCTTTCCAGATCGTCGAGGTTCTGCGTGGTGTTCTTGTATTCCTTCTCGATGATGCCGAAGTCGGGCTGCGCGGCGTCCATGGAGACGACGAAGTCGCCCTTGGCGAGGTCCATGCCGTTGACGCCCGCGGCGGCGCGCCCCATGGAGCGGACTTCGCTCTCGCGGAACAGAATGGCCTGGCCGTCGTGGCTGGCCAGGAAAATCATCTGCTTGCCGTCGGTCAGCTTCGCGCCGATCAGCTCATCGTCCGCATCGAGATTGATGGCGATGATGCCCGAGGGGCGCGGATTGGCGAACTCGGCGAGCTCCGTCTTCTTGACGGTGCCCTTCTTGGTGGCCAGGAACACGTAGCGATTGACCTCTTCGAGGTTGCGCGTGGGCACGACGGCGGTGAGGGTCTCGCCTTCCTGGAAGCGCACCAGGTTGGTGATGGCCTTGCCGCGCGTGGCCGCCGCGGCTTCGGGGATTTCATAGACCTTGAGCCAGTAGATGCGGCCCTTCGAGGTGAACAGCAGGATGTAGCTGTGCGCGTAGGCCACGAAGAAGTGCTCGACGAAATCCTCTTCGCGCGTGCGCGCGCCGATGCGGCCCTTGCCGCCGCGGGACTGGTGGCGGTAGACGTCCACCGACGTGCGCTTGATGTAGCCCGCGTGGCTGACGGTGATGGCCATTTCCTCGTCTTTGATGAGGTCCTCGAGCTTGATCTCCTCGACGCGGTCCACAATCTGCGTGCGGCGGTCGTCGCCGTAGGACTTCAGAATTTCGCGCAACTCCGCGACGATGACGGCCTTGAGCTTCTTCTCACTGCCGAGAATTTCCTTCAGCTCGGCGATGCGTTCGCGGATTTGGGCGAGCTCCTTGAGGATCTCGTCCACGGAGAGCTGGGTGAGGCGGTGCAGTTGCAGTTCGAGGATGGCGTCGATCTGAATGTAGCTCAGCCCGATGTCGCCGCCGCTCACGGCGTATTTCTTGGCGTCGAGTTTCACGCCGCGCAGGGTGGTTTCCTTGCCGCCCACCAGCACGCGCACCGGCCTGTTCTCGAAGAACTCGTGCAAATTCTCGCGGGCGTTGGCGCGGCTGGATGATCCGCGGATGATCTTGATGACGTCGTCGATGTAGTCGAGCGCGATGCGGTAGCCGAGCAAAATGTGCTCGCGCTCCTGGGCCTTGCGCAGGTCGTACTCGGTGCGGCGGCGCACCACGTCAACGCGGTGCTCGATGAACAGGCGCAGCAGTTCGAGCAGGCCGAGTTCGCGCGGCTGCCCGGCCACGATGGCCAGCAGGATCATGCCGAACGATTCCTGCATCTGCGTGTGTTTGAAGAGGTGGTTGAGGATGAGCTGCGGCTCTTCGTCGCGCTTCACCTCGATCACGATGCGCATGCCCTCGCGGTCGCTTTCGTCGCGCACGTCGGCGATGCCCTCGATCTTCTTGTTCTGAATCAGCTCGGCGATGTGCTCGATGAGGCGGGCCTTATTGACCTGATAGGGCAGCTCGGTGACCACGATGTCCTGGCGGTCCTTTCCGCGCTGCTCGATGGCGGCCTTGGCGCGCACCTGGAACGATCCGCGGCCGGTCTTGTAGGCCTGCTCGATTCCTTCGCGGCCGTAGATGTAGCCCCCGGTGGGAAAATCGGGGCCGGGAACGAGTTTCATCACCTTCTTAAGGTTCGCGTCGGGCTCCTCGATCAGCAGAATCGCGGCCTCGACCGTTTCCTTCAGGTTGTGCGGCGGGATGTTGGTGGCCATGCCGACGGCGATGCCGGAGGAGCCGTTGACCAGCAGGTTTGGAATCTGCGTGGGCAGGACGGTGGGCTCGTGCTCGCTCTCGTCGAAGTTGGGAACGAAATCGACTGTTTCCTTCTCGATGTCCGCGAGCATTTCCTCGGCGATTTTGGAAAGACGCGCTTCGGTGTAGCGCATCGCCGCGGGCGGATCGCCGTCCACCGAGCCGAAGTTTCCCTGGCCGTCGACCAGGGGATAGCGCATGTTGAAATCCTGCGCCAGGCGGACCAGCGCGTCGTACACGGGCGTATCGCCGTGGGGATGAAACTTGCCGAGGACTTCGCCGACGATCTTGGCGCACTTGCGGTAGGCCTTGGTGGACGTGAGGCCGAGCTCGTACATGCCGTAGAGAATGCGGCGATGGACCGGCTTGAGGCCGTCGCGCACGTCGGGCAGGGCGCGGCCAATGATCACGCTCATGGCGTAATCGAGGTACGACTTCTTCATTTCCGATTCGATATCAACCGGCGTCAGGATCGACTGATTTTGCTCGTCCGCCATTTCAACCCCTCGGTAATTCGTGATCGGTGATGCGCCTCCCCGGCCGGGGAATCGGCGCGCTCACTCCGGTTAAGAAAGCTCTGATTGCTGGCCGGCGTCCAGCGACCGGCGGCGCATCAGCAAACCCCGCAGGCCGAGCAGGAGCAGGCGCGGCTGGCGGAGACAGACTCGCCATAGAATCTTCCAGGCTTCGTCGCGCGAATACTCGCCAAGCGATTCTTTGGCCGCATCGTTGAGCAGATCGACCATGCGGCTGTAATCCGGCTGCTGAAAATCGTGCAGCGTCCGCCGCAGCAGGAGGTGCAGGTCCAGCTCGCGGCGCAGGGAGCGCAACTCGCGGCTGGTTCCGCCGTTCAGAATGGCCTCGGTAACGCCCAGCGCGCCGCGAAAACCGGTGACCGTGCCGCCCACGGTGGAGACCTTCACCTGAGCGGCGGCGTCGCCGACCAGGTACACCGAGCTTTGCCCCAGCTGCCGCCGCACGGGGATCCAGCGCTTATAAACAGGGATGCGCGCTCCCTGAAATTCGAGCGGCTCCAGGCCGCGCTTCTCGAGGAACTGCTCCAAGCCGCGCCGCGTCTCGGGGCCCGACTCGCCGATCACGCCCAGGGCGCCGTGCGTGGGCGATTCGGGAATGAGCCAGTAAAAGTACGGCGTGTCCTGCGGAATGAACCACACGCGCGTGGTGTCCGGCGGCATGTCCTTCGGCAGGCGCACAATGGCCTGGACCAGCGGAACTGTTTCCAGAGGCGCCCAGCCGGCGGCCCGCGCCACGCGGCTGGCGGCGCCGTCTCCGCCGATGATCGTATCGGCGTGAATTTCTTCCCGGCTGCCGTCCGCGCATCGCTCAACTTCGAGGACCAGCCCCTTCCCATTCGGGTGCAGCGAGTGAAACCGGCGGCCCAGCTCAATCCGGGCGCCGGCCTGCTGCGCCTCGGCGGCCAGGCCCTGGATCAGGGTGCGCCGCTCGATGATCAGGTCCGGGTGATGCAGGGGAATGGTGGCCGCGCGGCCATCGGTGAAGAGCTCGAAGCGGCGAATTTCGTTGACGATACAGCCCTCGGCAGCCCGGCCCAGCAGGCCGCGCATGCGGTGGGTCACGATGAGAGTTCGCTCCTCCGGCTCCAGCGTCTCAATGCGCTCGAACACACTTACGGCGCGGCCCCGCCGCGCCAGCAGGGAGGCGGCAAACAGGCCTGCGGCCGACCCACCAACTACCGCGACACTCTGACTCTTTGTGCGACCTGTAGGATTGGAGATACGTTTTCCTTGGCTGCGTTCGTACACCATCTTGGTATTCGACCGTCGACCTCAGGCGGGAATCTGCATTCCCTCGGAAACCAAAACTATGGATTTGCCACCACGCCCGGGCAATAAGTATACCCTACGAAAATGCCCGAACCAAAGCAGATGCGCGAAGCACGGAAGCCCGCAAATCCGCGGCGGATCAGGGAGTTAAAGAAGGCTTTTGTATCTTGACCTGGCGTTCATACGGTGCGCCTTCCAGCAACAGGAGGGCGAGCAGCCCGCCGACAGCCACAATTCCCGCGAGAACGTACGCGCTAGCAGCCGACAGGTGGGGAAGCAGAAGAGCCAGTCCACCGCACACCGCCGCCAGGCCATAGAGGGCGAGCACAGCGCCACGATGGCCGAGCCCGAGGTTGGACAGCCGATGCGCCGCATGGTCCTTGCCCGGCGACGTGAAGGGGATCAGCCCGCGGCGCGCGCGGGATACCGAGATTAGGGTCGTATCGAAGACCGGAACGCCCAAAATCAGGACCGGCACCAGCCAGGTCACTGGGAAGTGCGCCCCCTCGGGGCGAATCTTCAGGCTGAGCGAAGCCATCAGGAAGCCCAGAAACATCGCCCCGCCGTCTCCCATGAAGATTTTGGCGGGGTTGAAGTTCCAGCGCAGGAAGCCGAGTGCCGCGCCCAGCGTGGCGGCGCCCAGCGTGCGCACCATGGTCTGCCCGTTCAGGCCCGCCGACGCGGTGAAGAAGAGCGCCGCCACCGCCGCAATCCCGGCGCAGAGCCCGTCCATGTGGTCCAGAATGCTGAAGGCCGCGGTGATGCCCACCACCCAGAACACGGTGAAGCAGCTGTCGAGAAGCATACCGGGCGCCCCCGGCACAAACTCCGAAAACAGCTGCGCGTGAATCCCGGAAGCGAGTAGGAAGAGCGCTGCCAGAGGCATGCCGAGGAAGAGCTTGACCTGGTGATGGAGCCATCCGCGGTCGTCGAGAAAACCGACCACGGCCACCAGTGTGGCGCCGGCGAGAATCCCAGCGACCTGCTGTTGGAACAGGCCGTGCCGCGTCAGCAAGACCGCGAGCACAAAACCCAGATAGATGGCGATCCCACCGAGCAACGGGATGGGGCTAAGGTGAACCTTGCGCGGGCCGGGATGGTCGACCATGCCATAGCGCAGGGCCAGGCGGCGAATCGGCACCGTCAAGCCGAGCGAGGCGAACAGCGCCACCACAAACGCGATGAGATCGGGGTGAAGAATCGTCACGCGCACAACTCCCATCATCGCGCGGTCAGCATTTTTTCCAGGATGCCGCTCACTTCTGCCTTCTGGTGGGTGGCGAAATACCAGTCCAGGGTCTTGCGCAAGCCCTCGCGGAACGCAGTCTTGGGCTCCCAGCCCAGCAGCTTCTTCGCCAGGTGGTTATCGGCCACGCGATTGACGGGCCCGGTCGGCATGTCCGGCCGGAGGCGTATCTCGGCCTTGTGGCCCGAGTAGTCGAGCACCATCTGGACGGCGTCGAGCACGCGCACGCGCTCCATGGTCCCCAGGTTGATCGCGGTGCCGTCGTTGATTTTTTCGGCCGCGAGAATCGTGCCGCTGACGATGTCGTCGACGTAGGTCCAGTTGCGGATCTGCTGGCCGTTGCCCCACACTTCGAACGGATTCTGCCGGACAAACGCGCGGGCGATCATGGCAATCACGGCGTGATTTTCCACGGCCCAGCCGTACATGTTGTCGGCGTCGTAGGGAGGCTTGACGTCTTCTTCCCGAAGGTAGAGTTCCTTCTTCGCGTCGGTCTGCATGTAGTTGGGGTAGACGCAGCCCGACGATGCGTACACCACCTTCTCCACACCCGCCTTCAGCGCTTCCCAGAACACCACGCCATCGAGGAACAGATTCGACGCCGGGCCCGCCTGATGCAGATCGACGTAGCCGCGCCCGCCATGGTCGGCGGCGATATGGAACACGATGTCGATCCCTTTCATCGCTGTGCGGGTGACTCCCGGCTCGCGCAGATCGGCCTGGAGGAACGTGACGCGTCCACCCTTGAGATGCTGCTCGATGTTCGAGAGCCGGCCGCTGGTGAGGTCATCGACGACGTGCACGCGGGCGCCGCGCTCGACCAGGGCGTCGACCAGGTGCGAGCCAATAAACGAAGCGCCGCCGGTTACGAGGACTTTCTTACGATCCCAGATGATGGCCTCCATTCTTTTCGAGTACTGCCTGTTCGATTGTGTCCACAAACCGCTGCAGTTCACTCACTCTAGCATATTTTTCCGCGGCTTCGCGCGCGCGGCGGCCCATGATTTCAAGTCTCGCCGGGTCGTGCCGGAGTTCCCGAATGGCGGCGGCCACCGCGTCGGCGTCGTCCGGGTCGGCCGCCAGACCGCATCCCGACTCGACGACAATGCGCGCCGCATCGCTTTCCGCGGCCGCCACTGCCAGTACCGGGCGGCCCGCCGCCAGAATCGAATACAGCTTGCTCGGCACCACCACACCTTCCAGCCCGCTCCGCACCGTGACAATGTGCAGATCGCCCGCCAGCATCACGTGCGGCACTTGCTCGGCAGGACGGAACGGCACGAAACGGACATTCGGAGCATTCGCCGCGGAGGCCTCCAGCGCCGCGCGGTTCGCCCCGCCTCCCACGAACACCAATCCCGCGCCCTCGTCGCGCAGCATTTCCGCGGCCTTCAGCAGCGTCCCCCACGCCCCGTAGAAACCCAGGTTGCCGGCGTGCAGAACCACGAACGGGAAGCCGCAGCGGATTTCCTCCGCAATTTTTCGCACCGCGGGATCGGCAGGGTCGGGCATCGCGGCGGGCAGCGCAGCGCCGTCGCGAACGATCACCACACGCTCGGGCGCGATGCCTTTGGCCAGAATGCGGTTGCGCATGTCGTCCCCCAGGACGATCACGCGCGCCGCCTGCCGCAGCGCCCGGCGATGCATCTGCTCCCAGCGCCGCACCCACCAACTCGGGCGGACAATGTCGCCGCCCAGGGCCATGTCCGGATACAGGTCGCGGATGTTGTAGACGAAGGGCCGCCGCGCCAGCCGCGCCACAAGCGCTCCCGCAATTCCCGCGACCGGCGGGTCGGTCATGGCCAGAACCACGTCGGGACGGATGGCCAAGGCGCGGGGAACCGCCAGCGCCAGATACGACAAATAGTTGGCGACGCGGCGGCGCATCCGGTGGCGCGGGTAGGCCGTCGATCCGACGCGCTCGACGGTGACGCCGTTGCGCGTGTCGCGCCGCAGAAGCGCGAAGGGATAGAACTCGTCGGGATCGTACGAGGGCCGCCCCGCCACGACCGTCACGCGGTGATGCCGCGCCAGCGTCTCCACCACCTGCGCGGCCATCTTCGCCGTCGCCGAAGTGTCCGGCGGATAATATTCGTTCAAAAGCAGGATGTGCATGTGCTATTGGCTCTCGCGCCCGGCGAAGGGCTGCGCCGGGGCCTCCTGATCGGTCGAGGAGGGTTTCCTCTCCACCACAAAATTGCCCAGCACCAGAACATCCATCCGCGTCCGCCGGAAACATTCCAGCGCTTCTTCGGGCCGGCAGACGATCGGCTCGTTGTCGTTGAACGAGGTGTTCAGCACCACGGGCACGCCGGTGAGGTCGCCCATGGCGCGCAGCAGCTTCCAATAGAGCGGGTTCGCCGAGCGGCTCACGGTCTGCAGCCGCGCGGTGCCGTCCACGTGAGTCGGCGCGGGGATCACGGCGCGCTTTTCGGCGCGCACGGCGTAGGCAAAGGTCATGAACGGGGAAGGGTGTGTCTTCTCGAAAAACTCGCCGGTAGCTTCTTCGGCAATCGAGGGCGCAAAGGGGCGAAACATCTCGCGGTGCTTGATGCGCCGGTTCAGGATGTCCTTCATCTCCGGCCGCCGCGCGTCGGCCAGGATGCTGCGGTTGCCCAGTGCGCGCGGACCCCACTCCGCTGCCCCCTGAAACCATCCCACGATTTTTCCGGCCGCGATGTGGCGCGCCGTGGTCTGCACGAGCGCCGCCTCGTCGAGTTCGGCGATCTCCGCCTGGTCCGAGGGCCCGATTCGTCCGACCACGGTACGAATTTCCTCGGGCGAAAACTGCGGCCCCCAATAGGCGTGCTCCATCATGAACTCGCGCGGATGGCCGAGGACCTGATGGCGCACGGCCAGGGCCGCGCCGACCGAAAGGCCCGCGTCCCCCGCAGCGGGCTGCACGAACACGCGCTCGAAGGGAGTTGCATCGAAAATCTTTCCGTTGGCGACGCAATTGAACGCCACGCCGCCGGCCAGGCACAGCGCCTTCTGGCCGCTCCGCCGCGCCAGCCCGTTCCAGTAGCCAACCAGAACTTCCTCGAGAGCGGCCTGCATGCTCGCCGCGAGATTGTGATGCCGCTGGGTGAGCGGCTCTTCGGGCTTGCGCGCGGGGCCCAGCCGTTTTTCCAGGTATGGCGAAAACAGGCGGCCCAGGACTGGCGTGCGGTCGGCGTCGCGCCAGGTCATATCGGCGCCCTGGCTTTGATGCGTGAAGTAGGCGAGATTCAGCCGGAACGAAAGCGGACCATCGAGCCGCACGATGCGGCGGCATTCTTCCAGAAATTCCGGCTGGCCATAGGCCGCCAGGCCCATCACCTTGTACTCGTCGCCGAATTTCCAGAAGCCGATGTATTGCGTGAGCGCCGTGTAATACATCCCCAGCGAGTGCGGAAACCTCACGTCGCCGAGAATGCGCATGTTCGGACCCTCGCCCACCGCGGACATCGAACTGGCGAAATCTCCCAGCCCGTCGGCGGAAAGCGCCGCAGCGCGATCGAAGGGCGACGCAAAATAGGTACTGGCGAGGTGCGCAGTGTGGTGCTCGATACGGTGAAAGTGGGCGCGAATTTCATCCGGCGCGATTTGGAAGGCTCCGGCCAGATCCTCGCGGATGCCGGCGAAGCGCTTCATCACGCGGAAGCGGTCGAGAGCAAAGCGCGGCATGCGCAGCGCGTAGCGGAGCTTCGTGCCCAGGCGCGCCCGGGGGTCGCGCGGGACCCCGATGTGATCCACCTCCGACAGCTTCGCGCCCACCCGGTCGAGACAAAACTGAATCGCGCGCGAGGGGAGCCCCGCCGCGTACTTCACGCGATTCAGGCGCTCCTCTTCGACCGCGGCCACCAGGTGGCCGTCGACCATGATGGCCGCCGCGGCGTTCGGGTGGTACGCGTTGATTCCCAGGATGATCATCTGTTTACCATCTTTCGGACGTACGGATCGAGTGCCCGTCTGGATCTCTCAGGCGAGCGAAATAGCCGCCGCGCTGCTTTGCTGGGCGGTGCCGGACTGTCCAGCGCCCAGATTCCGCTTCACCCATTCATTCAAAACATACAGGCTCCAGGGACGCGACCATGTCGTGCGGCCTCGGAGATAGTCCTTCCATACTGCCAGCGCGACGCTCCCATTTAGATGCGGTTCCAGAGCCGGCGACCAGTCGGTCAACCCCTCCGCCACGCGCCGGCCCAGCGGGCCGCCGAGCCAGCGCTCCCACGGAAAAGTGAACGTGCGCTTGCGCTGCGCGATCACCTCCTCGGGCAGCAGATCCCGAAGGGCCGCGATGAGCAGCGCCTTGGGACGCGAGGAGCCGTCCTTCACCGATCCCGGCAGCGACAGCACGTATTCCACCAGGGGCGCATCCAGAAACGGGACGCGCACTTCGAGCGAATGGCGCATGCTCATGGCGTCGGTGTCGCGCAGCAGCGTGTTCGCGAGATAGGAACGCAACTCCATCCAGGAAACTTGCGTGAAACCGTCCAGCGAACGCGCCTGATCCGCGGAGCCGGCCAGCCAGCGCCACCAGGGCTGCGCCGCCCAGGAGCGGAAGTTCCCGCCCGGCCGGGACGCGACGGCCTGCGGCGTGAACAGCAGGCGCGTGAACAAATAGGCGTGGGGAAGCGACTCCGGATCGGACCAAGCCGCCAGCACTTTGCGCAGCGCATCCGGCGAGGATCGCAGCGCGACCGCCCCGGGAAGCGCCTCCGCCAGCCATGCGCGCAGCGCATGCGGAAACACGCGGCCCAGTCGCGCCATCCGCGCGACGGCCGAGGTCGCGCGAAACGAGCGATAGCCGCCGAATAATTCATCGCTCCCGAGTCCCGACAGCGCCACTTTTAAACCCGCCTGACGCGCCGCCCAGGAAACGAAATAGGTGTTGATGCCGTCCATGCTCGGCTGATCGAACGCCGCCACGGCATCGTCCAACCGGGCGACCATCTCCTGGTCCGAAAGCATCAGCTCGCGATGCGCGGTCCCGAGGCGCCGGGCGGTGCGGCGAGCCATTTCCGCTTCGCTGAAGTCGGCGTCGGTGAAAGCGACGGTGAAGGTATGGATGCCGGTTTGCGCGCGGCTCGCCAGCGCGGCGATGGCTGTCGAATCCAAACCGCTGCTCAGAAACACGCCCACGGGAACGTCGGCGACGAGATGGCTGGCGACCGCGTCCTCGAGCAACGAGCGCACTTGCTGTGCCGGGGAAGCGCCGGCTGTGTGCGAGGCGCGTTCCCCTGCTGTGGCGCCTGCAGCGTCTCGCCCCAAGTCCCAATAGGCCACTGCTGCAGGGGCACGCACCGGCACATCGGCCGGAATGCTCATGGAGTGGCCCGGCGGAAGAGAATGTACGCCTTCGACCAGGGTGGCCGGCTCGCACACCGAGCCGAACAGCAGATAGGCGGGAACCGCTTCCGCAGAAAGTCGCCGCGGGATGCAGCCGCTGGCCAGCAGCGCGCGCACTTCCGAAGCGAACACCAGCGCGCCATCGATGGGCGCGTAGTAGAGCGGCTTGATGCCCAGCCGGTCCCGCGCCAAAAAGACCCGCGCGGCCCGGCCGCCCTGGCCCTGGGGCATTTCGGCAACGGCGAGCGCAAACATCCCCCGGAGCCGCTCGACCGAACGCTCGCCCCACTCCTCATAGGCGTGCACGATGACTTCGGTATCCGAGCGCGTCCGAAATCGATGGCCGCGGGCCTCGAGTTCTTGGCGCAGGGCGCGGAAATTGTAGATTTCGCCGTTGAAGACGACCGCGAGCGTCCCGGCTTCATTCCAGATGGGCTGGCTGCCGCCGGGCAGGTCCACGATGCTCAGCCGCCGCATACCCAGGGCCACCGGGGAGGCCAGCAGAAGCCCCTCTTCGTCCGGGCCGCGATGGACCATGGCGGCCATCATGCGGCGCACGATGGCCTGGCCCGCTTCCCGTGATTCGATCCCGATGGCGCCGCAGATCCCGCACATATCGACTTATGCCTCTTGCTTGAGAATGCGAAAGTATATCTTGAGCTCGCGTGGTTTCAGAGCCACTCTCTGGCACTACAGCGCTGACAAGGTTGCAACAACTTCCGATAACGGTAGCGTGCCAACTTCGGCATTCGCGAGAGAAGAATCATCATTTTCTACAAGCTCGGGACACGAGTGGTCAGATCGCAATTATTCGAGCACGCTGCTTAATACTTGAACGCATGCCCCCGGCGAAGCAAGGGCTGTTCAATCAATAGGTATGAAATCTTCGCGGCAATATACGTCAAGCCTGCGGCACAGCAGGTTACAGCGGCTCCTTGTGCCGTCGAGATTTGTGGAGCCTTGTGAAGCAGGACGGCGTGACACGCCACATTCACGGCCTCGTGGATGATATAGACACAGTACGAGACTTTGCCCAGTTCCCTCAGCCAGGCCATTCGCATCAACGCGGCCAGCGGTCCGCTGGAATGCAAGAGCGCGATAAGAAGCAAACAAGCGTAAAAGAAGGCCAAACAGGTATATCCCGGAATCTGCACGCCGAGACTGCGGGGAGTGTAAGCCCAGATCCAAAGGCTCAACACACCGAGCGAAAGGAAACCGCCGGCGGCGTACAACAGTCCGATATTTTCTTGGAACCACATCCTGACGTGTTCTCTTCGCCAAATCACCGCCAGAAGCATCCCCAGGGCCAGAGCATCCGCTCGGGATGGCATCCACAAAGCGCCCACTATGAGAGGCGAAATCCCTACCGCTAGATTGAGAAAAGCTCTCAGCGCTGGCGCGAACGCGATCACAGCCCCCAGGGTGCGCGGCAGTTGGCGAGGAGAAACAAATCGCACCACCAGCGGCGCAATTAAATAGAACTGCTCTTCCACGGCCAGAGACCACAAAGGAACAAACCAGGCGCCCGCCAATCCTGGAAGATTGCCCCCTGGAAGATTCTGCAGAAACAGATAGTGCAAATAGACAGGTAAACCTAAAGACGGAGCCATGCCCGAATTGGAGATGCGTTGGATCGTTGCGCCCGCGAAAACAGCCAAAGCGATGTAGGCCGTGATCCAGAGATAGTAGATCGGGATGATCCGGAAAAACCGGCGTGCGTAAAACGTGGAGTAGTAAGAAGCAGATGTGCGGGCATCCAGCAGGATGCCGCCGATCAAGAAGCCGGACAATACGAAGAACAGGTCCACGCCGCTCCATCCCAGGCTTGTGAAACGCTGGAGCAGATGCGCAGCTGTGCCGGCAGGCGCCGTCCCGTCCATCGGGACATAATGACACACAACAACAAGGAGGATGGCCACGCCTCGCAGCCCGTCCAGTTCCGGCACGCGGCTTTTTGGAGATTCAAGCATCATTTCGTAGACCGTTGTCGACGGGTAGGTTCATGGCCCCGTTCTAACCGGAAGTTCCATTTCGACTTCCCGGCCGACGAGTAGCAGGCGCCCAGCCGCATCAGCATGCCATGCTCCAGCCGGGTTCTGGAGTTGAGAACCTCTTCCCCAGCCCACGATTGGTGGTGCACATCCTCAGACACATCAGGAATTGCCCCATTTCCGCAAGCATGGGTCCGCAGCCGCTCGCGTGCCACTGCCTTCGGTAACACGACAACCCGATTGCCCTCTGCGCGAGACGTCTCGCACACATCTCTCTCACTATGAACTACCGGAAATCTGATGTTTCTCACGCTTCCCGGAAGGTGGACGTGGATTTTACCAAGTCGCGAGCGCGTTCTAAGAAATGAACATCACGCGAACATTTCGCATCAGCCCGCGGCTTCCATAAAGACGCGGCAGGCGCGCCAGAACTGGTTGCGGATGCGGACCGTTGGCCATCCCAGGCGCCTCTCGCCGTACCACCGCAGGACAACCCGCAAAGCAGCGAACCAAACCACCAGGAAAATCGCCCCCACCAGAGTGGCGAGCGATTGGCGTTCGAGGAGCAAACTCAGCGTCTCGGAATCCTCCCAGCCAGGAAGCCAGCGGTCGAGAAAGCGCCGCAGACCAGTTCCCACGCCGTGGATGCGGCTGAGGCGCACGTGCGCGGTGCGGTCGAAGGTGTATTGCGGCAGGTAATGCTCGACGGACCGCGTGGCCGCCGAGAAGACCGCGGGATTGGCGAGCTGCTCGCGGGTCAAAGGCTTGCCATCGGCACCCCGCCAGATCACATGAAAGGCGGGATCCACCACGATCCAGCGCCCGTCGACCAAAACCTCCGCCACCACGTGCGTCGCCATCCGGCGGGAATCCAGGAGAAGAAGCCGCCGGGCTACCAGCCCCGCGCTGTCCGCCAGGTTCACGAAGGCGTTGGTCGCCGTACCGCAAACCTCCAGCAGCGATCTGTAGTTGAGGGTGTCGATCGGGTTGCGGTTGGGCGCAAAATCCTCCGGGCCACCGCCCTGACGCCCTGGCCCGTTCGCCATCCAGTCTACAATCGCCTGAATTTTTTCCTCGTTCGAGGCCATGGGCGGAATGATGGCATCGGAGAATCCCTTCAGATACCGGTGCGTCGCATACTCCCACAGGGCTCCATAGCCAGCCAGCAGAACCGAAAAGAACAGGAGAACATTGACGACATGCCAGACCGCCCGATAGAAGCGATGGCTGTGGGCCACCGGCGCCGCGTGCGCAGGCGGGTTCGCCGCGCTCCCCGGTGCGGGGGAGCTGCGTTGCTCTTCCATCGCGAAACTCTGCTCGCTCGCCAGAACAGCCTCCTTTTCTTGCCTCACACGGGCCGGGGCTTTTCGGCTCACCGCTCCTCTGCTGCGAGCACCGCGTCCCGGCTGGGCGGCATCTTCGGACTCGGCTCCTTGGCCAGGCAGAAGGAATGAACGTTCGCGCCCCGGCCCTCGTCATAGGAAAGCACGCGAGCCCCTTGTTGGGTGCACCAATCCTCGACCACGCTCCGCGGCAGGAACGCCACCTGAGGCGTTACGAAATAGTCGTAAAAGAGATTTTCCGCGGCGCCCCACGTCCGCCGCCCCCGGGAACGAATAAAATGCACCAGGAAGTACGGCACTCGCGCAAGAAGAGCAACCAGGGGCCTTGCCCATGAATGCCGCAGCCCGGCGCGTATCAACGCACCCGGATAGCGATAGAGCCACGGGTAGCGTCCGGAGTCCTTGTACACCGCCAGATACATCCTTCCGCCAGGTTTCAGGATGCGCCAGTTTTCGACAAACGCGGCCTGCGGATCTTCCGTGTGGTGGATGACGCCATCCGAGATTACTGCATCGGCGACGGCGTCGGCAAAGGGCAAGTGCAGGTTATCTCCCACCACGCCAGGCCGGTGGTACCGCTCCGCGGCCAGCCCCACCGATACGCGGCTGCGGTCCAGGCCGACGCAGCGCATTCCGCGCCGGGCCAGAAAGCCGAGCACGCGGCCCGGCCCGCAGCCAATATCCAGAACGAGTGCCGTCGGGGCCAGGCTCTCGATCCATTCGACCAGCGGCGCCGATAACACGGCGCGGATGGGTTCGCTGGAATCCGGCGGCACCCAATCGAACGGGTGCTGATCGTAAAACGTGTCTGGCTCAGTGGATTCCATGGCTCCCCGCCAGCACTTGCTCGTAATAGCCTTCCATCTGGGCCGCCAAGCGGTCCCAGGTCAATTGCCCCGCGACACGCTGGCACCCTTCCTTCAGCCGCGCATAGAGGGCTTGGTCGTACACCAACTGTCGCAGCGCCTCCGTCAGGGGCGCTTTTTCCGGAGCAATCACCAGGCCCGCCTGCCCATCCACGAGCGAACCAATCCCGCAACAGTTGGAGACAATGACAGGAATACCGCACGCCACGGCTTCCGCAGCCGCGTTCGCGAAATTCTCATAGCGGGATGGCAGGACGAAAACATCGGCGTCCGCCAGCACGGCCTTCTTCTCCTCCCCGTACACAGGACCGGTGAACAGAACGCGTCTTTCAACGCCGCGTTCCTTCGCGCACTTTTCGAGCTGCGCCCGATATCCCGGTTCTCCTTCCGGGCCCGCGATCACCAGCCGGCCCGACTGCGGGCAAACTTCCGCAAACGCCTCGATGAGAATGTCGGCTCCCTTGCGCGGGATTAACCGGCTGAGAAGCAGGACCAGCGGTTCCTCGGCCGACACACCCCACTTCGCGCGAAAACTGCCGCGCGGCGGCAGATTCGCGTACGCTCCGGGGTCAATGCCATTGTAGCGAATGACCAGCTTTTCGCGCGGCACGCCATCGTCCAAAAGCTCCTGGCATTCCATCTCGGACGTGGCGATGACCTGTGCGGCGTTGCGCCAAAAAGATCCGCCCAGGCTGCGGTGCCACAGGAGTTTCAATCGAAAGCTTCGGTCGATCGGCCGATACATGCCCATCGGTTCGATGACGTAGGGGATGCCCTGCCGCCGGCAGAAGTAACTGACCGCCGGGCCCAACAAGTCGTACAGGCCGTAAACATGCACCAGGTCGAATGCCTTTAGGGAAGTCCTGCAAAATCCTACCACACCGGGATTCAATGTGAGGGCCCGATAACGAAACCAACTGGGGAGGTACAGGGCTTCCACGCCGTCCTCCACCATCCGCCACCCTGCCGAGCTTTTCTCGCGGGGACAGCCCGACTGGGACCATTCCGCAGAACCCAGATCGGCCGTTAAGACCGTGACGCAGTGCCCGCGCTGGGCCAGCTTCCGGGAAAGAGTGCGAACCTTCACGGGCCGGCCGCCTTCGGCGAGGTACGGAAAATAGGTTTGGGCCACGTTGAGAATTCGCATGGTTGTCTCTGGGCCGCCTACCAGTGGGCGCTCGGCAGGGTTTTGCAAATGTACTTTCTCCACCACACGTCGAAAATCATACAGGCAAAGAGCTCATGCGCGCGGTCGCGTTTCCCGTGTTGGTGCTCCGCGCGCATCCGCTCGATAAACGAGACGTCCAGAACTCCCTCGCGCCAGGCCGCGCCGGCGTCCTCGCCCAATCGCCGCCTCAGGGGATGCGCCGGCTCCGAAGCCGCCTGAAAATAGTCGTCCAGGAAACCGCCCATCCATTGGCCCAGTGGAGCGTTGAAGCCTCGCTTGGGAGCGTTCCGAGCCTCGGGCGGGAAGAAGTCCGCGAAGGCATCAACCAGAATGGCTTTGGTATGCCCGCCTCGAATCTTGTAGGCAAAGGGCGTATTCAGGCCGAGTTCCACAAAGCCTGCGTCCAGAAGCGGGACGCGCACCTCCAGCGCGGTGGCCATGCTCATCCGGTCGGTGTATTCCAGCACGTTGTCGGCAAGAAACGTTTTCACGTCCAGCTGCAGCACGCGATTGTCCGCGTCCGCAACGGAGCATTCGTCAAAAGCCGCGCGCAACACTTCCACCGACGGACGCAACCCGTTCCCTGCGACCGGTCCCGCGAAACTCCCCGGCAGCAAACCATGTTTCTCGGACTCATTCAGAAAATAGGTCCAGTTCGCGTACTGGAGAAGAAAATCGGAATCGAGGCCTGCGAGAAATTTGCGCGCCCGCCGGAGGCGCGGATTGCGATGCGCGTCGCGCAGGGGCTTCAGCAGTTGTCCGCCGAGCCGCAGGAAGGGCCGGGGCACCCAGCGCAATCTCTGGGCCAGACGCACCGCCGCGGACCGCGGGTAGCCGGCAAACAGTTCATCGCCGCCGGCGCCGCACAGCGCGACGGTGATGTGGTCGCGCGCCTTTCTCGACAACGCGTGCATCAAGAAGGTGGTGGGATTGGCGAAGGGCTGATCGGAAAACTCGACCAGGTTCAGAAGCGCCGCCAGGTCCGGCCGCTCCAGCGGAAGCTCCACGTGCTCGGTTCCCAGATGGCGGCTCACCGCCCGCGCTTTCTGCGACTCGTCGTAAAACTGATACTCCTCTCCCCGCAGGGTGAGCGTATACGTCCGAATGTCGCGTTTTTCTCTTTTGGCCAGCCCCGCGACGATGGTTGAGTCGATTCCGCCGCTCAGAAAAACTCCCAGGGGAACGTCGCTGACCAGCTGGCGCTTCACCGAGGCCGCCAGCCGCTCACGAATTTGCGCCTTCAAGTCTTCGTAGGAAGAGCGCGTGATATCTTCCCGCGGCGGCACCTCCCAATAGCGCTTCGTCGAAAGCGAGAGGTCAGCGAGGCGCAGAAAGAGCGAGTGCGCCGGAGGAAGCTGCTGAATTCCCTCGAAGGCCGTTTGAGGTCCCGGCACGTAAAGAAACGTGAAGAAATCGGAAATCGCCTGGCGATTCATGCGGGCGGGAACCAGCGAAGACGCGAGAATCGCCTTGATCTCGGAGCCGAATAGAAAATGGTCCGATGTCGCGGCGTAAAACAACGGCTTGACGCCCAGGGGATCCCGCGCCAGAAAGAGGGCATCGCGCTTGAAATCGAGAATGGCGAAGGCAAAGATGCCATCGAGCTTGCCCACGCACGCGGGACCCTCTTCCTCGTACAGGTGAAGAATCACTTCCGCGTCGGTACGGGATTGAAAACGGTGGCCGCGCTGTTCCAATCGCGGCCGCAGTTCCTCGAAGTTGTAGATCTCGCCGTTGAAGACGAGCCAGAGCGTGCCGTCCTCATTCGTCATCGGCTCCCGGCCCGCTTCGGAAACGTCGATGATCGCCAGCCGGTTGTGGCCCAGCGCGGCGTAGCGCGAAATCGCGGGAGGGCCAAAGCATCGAACGTGCGTCCCGTCCGGACCCCGGTGCCGGATCGAGCGCGCCATCCGTGCGATCGTGGGTTCGAGGTGCGGGGGACCCAGGCGTTTGCTCACGATGCCGGAAATGCCGCACATTCGATCAGCTGGTCCGGGACGGCAATTGCTTCACAAGAAGATCCATCACGCGGACCGCTTCCCGGCCTTCTTCCGGCGTCACCGGAGGCGCCGCGCCACGTTGAATGCTTTCCACAAACTCTCTCACCAGACACTCGTGCGTGTTCTCGAACGTTCCCGTCACATAGCGCAGGCCGGTGCCCGCCGTGCTCCGCAGCATCTGGCCCGCCTCCGCAAGGGTGGATCGCCCCAGCGTCAGCGGCTTCAGATCGGCACGGCCGTGGAGCACCACCGTCTGCGTTTCGAGGTCGAATTTGATGTGGCCCTCGCTGCCCCACAGATCCAGTTGGTTCGCCCATCGATTCGTGCCGTAGGTAAGGGCCACGCTGCAGGAAGCGCTTTCACCGATCAGTTCCAAACGATAGTCCTCGAAAGGAGACCACGGAAACTCGGGCAATTGCTTGCGCGCCTCGACCCGCACTTCCCGGATCGGATTGACAAACGCGAGGGTCATGTAGACGACGTGCGGCCCGGTCTCCCCGATGACGCCTCCCGGCAACCGGTGCGCCCAATGATCGGGCTTGGAGGTGATGTAATCGACCGGCGTCGAAAGAAAAATGCGCATCCCCCGAAATTCGCCGATCGCCCCTTGTTTGACAAGTTCCCGCGCTTTCACGAACGAGGGGTAAAACAGATCCGAGTGAGCAACGCAAATCTTGCGCCCGGTCCGGTTGGCTGTGGCGATGATCCGGTCGCATTCCTCGGTGCCGATCGCCATCGGCTTCTCGATCAGCGCGTGCGCGCCCGCTTCGAGACAACGGACGGCCAGCTCCGCATGCGTGCGCGGCGGCGAACAGATGTCCACGGCGTCCAGGCGTTCGGCCTGCAGCATCTGCGCGACGTCGCCGTACACTTTGGAGATCCGATGCACGCGGGCCAACTCTTCGGCCCGGGCCACATTGGGGCCGCACAACGCGACCACCCGCGCTTTCTGTCCGAGCTTCTTCCAGGCCGGCAGGTGCTTCTGCTTCGCAATGAATCCTGACCCAATCAAACCCACCCTCAGACCATCCAAGTGTCCCATCCTCCCCCACAAGAAACTTCTGCATGCCTTGCCGGGCAAGGCGCACCGCAACCCGCTACCGGCCGCACTCCCCGAGAATTTTTTCCAGCTCCGCCTGAAAGACGGCGAACGCATATTTCTGCTGCACCGATTCCGCCCCACGCCGGCCCAGTTCCGCGCACAGCGCGTCGTCGCCGAGCAGCCGCCCCAGCGCTTGTACCAGCCGCTGGGTGTCGCGCGGCGGAACCAGCAGGCCGTTGACTCCGTCCTCGACCACGTCGGTGGTTCCCCCGCAAGCCGCCCCCACGACCGGTTTGGCGAAGGCCATCGCTTCCAGGAAAACCAGGCCGAATCCTTCGCCCGTGCTGGGCAAGGCGAATACGTCGGCGCGCGAGTAGCACGCCGCGATCTGTTCGCGCGTCAGGCCCGTCAGGAAATGCACGCTGTCGGCTACGCCAAGTTCGGCCGCCAGTTTCTGGAGACGCGGCAGGTCGTCGCCGCCTCCCACCGCCACCAAGTGTAAACCCGGAATGGCGGCGCGAAGCTGCTGAACTGCGCGAATCAATTCGTCAGCGCCCTTGTACCGTTCGGAGGCAGCCCAACGGCCCACCGCCAGGATCACGCGGCCGTGCTGCGGGAACGCTGGCGGCACAAGCAGGCTCCCAGGTGCACTCGCCATTCGAAGAAAGTCAGGGTTCAGCGGCCAGGCAAGCGTGCGAATTCTTTCAGCGGAGACGCCCTGCACGCCGGCGAGTTTCCGTGCGGTGTCGCGACTGGGAGCAAGCACGAGGTCTGCCTGCAAAAGGGCGCCACGGCGAAGGGTTGGTAGCGGCTTCCACACTTCGATGCCGTGCGACATCACCACCGTTTTCAAGCCGGGAGAAACCCTCCGCATCCACGCGGCTGGGAACGCAAGGTTCGGGTGAGCCGCCAGGACAATCAGATCCCGTCCCGTCGAGGCATGCCGTGCCCGGCCCATCGCGGAAAGCACAAACCGCCATTTCGCGCGCCCAAATCCGCGAAAGGAAATCCTCTGGTCGCCCACGCGCGCGACGTGAAGCCCCGGCGGATCGTTGAGACTCAGGAAATCAAGCGGCCATCCGCGCCGAAGGCCGGTCTCGCACAGAGCGGCGGCCGTCAGGCGCCCGGCCTCCTGCACGCCGCCGACACCGAGCAACTCCGGGAAGAGACCGACGATGCGGATGGACCGCGGGCTGCCTTGACGCTCGATCATTTTCGCAGCACAAAGACGCCGTGAGTAGCCAGACGCGCCGGGCAGATTTTTTCCGCAAGCGGATCGGCCCAGGCTGAAAGCTGCGCCGTGACGTGCCGCAATTCCCAGTAAACACGGCGGGCCCCCACCATCGGCCTGGGACCTGCCTCCGAGGACGCCGCGATGGTCGAAGCTCCACGCATTCCACGGCCTGGCAAACTCTGTACCATACGTACGAAGAGCCGGTCCAAGAGCACAAACTCCTGGCCGAACCAATCGATCAGCGTGGCGCCATCCTTTCCGCGAATCAGTTCCATCAGAATCAGGCGTCCGCCCGGCCGCAGGACGCGCAACATTTCGCCCAGCGCCTGCCGCTGGAGCGACGCGGCAATGTGCTGCACCACGGTGATGTCCGTGACCGCGTCGAAGGCGGCATCGGCAAACGGTAAATGGCACGCGTCGCCGGCCAGGAGCGGAGCTTCGGTACGTTGGGCGCGCGCCCGCTCCAACATTCCATATTGCCCATCAATGCCGGCGGCTCGAAATCCGTTCTCCCGGTAGCGGCGGACCCATCGGCCGGTGCCGCAGCCCACGTCCAGGACGCGCGCCCCTGGCGGAATCTCGGCAACCGCCAGGGCACGCCGTATCGCGCGAAACTGCAACTCATCGATCAACTGGTTGAACCACGGCGGCGCATCCGGGTGCAATACCGGGGCGAATCCGGCCGCGTCGGCGGATTGAAACTTCTCCGCCACGTCGGCCCAATATTTCCTCGGAGCGTACGAGCCCGCAGGATTTTCGGAGATGCCGGGCGGTTTCATGATTCCTGCGCTGCCGTCTGGTCCGCTCCGTGCGCCTTGCTCCGCAGCACGTCCCGGAAGATTGCGGCCAGTTCGCGGCCGTTCCGCTCCCAGGTGTATTGCCGGGCCGTCTCCGCCGCCCTTTGGCCGAGGCGCTCCCGGAATTCCCCATCCTCGCACAGCCGGCGGATCATCGCCGCCAGCGCGCAGGAATCCCTCGGATCCTTGAGGATCAACCCATCCACTCCCTGCGTCATGATTTCGCAAGTCCCGTTAAATGCGGAAACGATCACGGGAAGGCCACACGCCATGGCCTCGGCAGGGGGAAGCGCAAACGTGTCCTCCAGCGAAGGCCCGGCGTAGGCGTCCGCCGCGGCGTAGTAGAACTCGACATCCTTGCGCGGCGTAAGAAGATGCACACGCCCCTCGAGCGATTTCGCGGCGATCGCGCCCAGCAGCGGCGCCCGATCCTCGTTGGTGACAACCAGCAGGTCAACCGGGAGCCCGCGCAGTTGCTCCAGCGCTTCGAGAAGAACGGGAACGCCCTTGTTGTGCCAATGGTTGCCAACCAAGAGAACCGCAAACCGGTCGGGGGAAAGCCCCAGCGCGCTCCGCGCCTCTTCCCGCAGGG